>VBBD01000015.1 GCA_005882895.1 Candidatus Bathyarchaeota archaeon
TCGGCGATACCATACTCGCCACAACACAGAGAGCCGCCTTCCTGACAGCGTCCAAGGGACAAAGATGCGTCGTGACCAGCGGAGACCTCTACGAGCCGGGAGGAGGCCTCGAGAGCGGTTACTACAGAGCCCCCCTTGAGATCTCAAGCTTGGTTCCTCGATCTACCGCACTTGAGAGCCTTGAGAAAACAGTAAAGTCGCTAGAGACAGTTGTGCAGCGCTCACGGTCAGATGTCGACAGGATCGAGACAGAACTAGACGAGCTCTTGGAAGATCGAGTTTCCGCAAGCAAGACCCGAGAGGCCCTGGCAAGAGACGTGGAACAAGCCAAGAAAAGCTTCGAAAGAACAAGAGTCTTCCTGCAACAGACAACTCGACGAATCGACAGTCTTCAGAACTCCATGACGAAGGAACGAGTCCTGTTGGAAGAGACTGCCGAGAAACAAGCGGAGATGAAGAGGCGCCTCGCCGTCATAGAAGAGGAAAGGACGAGACTAAGGATTGATTCCAGAAGGTCAGCACTCTCTCAACTCGAAACAGAGCGAGACCAAGCTACCACCGAGAACCAGCTCATCCATAGAGAGAAGCTCGAACTAGAAACCCGTCTCTCCTCCCAGCATTCTACTCTTGAGACCCTGAGGCCCGGAATCGACCAAATCAGAATACAACTGCGCTCGCTTGACTCTGAGATTCATCGCGAAGCGGCACGAGCCAACGAAGCGCATGATCGACTCGAAATAATAGAGAAAGAGATGAAACAGTTCGACGACGAGAAGAAACGACTAGTTGGAAATTTAGACAGTGTGGGAGATGAGAGAAAGAAGTACGAAGAACAGTTTGTGGAAGTCGAAAAGGCAACTCGGAAACTTCTGCAAATGATGGACCCACTCAACGCAACCGTCACCGATCTAAAAGCGGGCCTTAGAGAAGTCGACGCTCAACTAACAATCTTCAAAGGACAACTACGAGGCCTCGGGTTCGAAAAACCACTCGAAACTCACCCGGACCTCATCAAGGAGGCAGAAGATATGAAACGCGTCCTCGAACAGGAAAGAGATGAGATAGGTGCTATCAACCAGCTAGCTGCCCAGCAATACGAATCACAGAAAGAAGGATACAAACATCTCTCCGTCAGGATTAGTGAACTCGAACGA
The DNA here is from genome assembly GCA_005882895.1 of Candidatus Bathyarchaeota archaeon. Classification (GTDB taxonomy): domain Archaea; phylum Thermoproteota; class Bathyarchaeia; order 40CM-2-53-6; family 40CM-2-53-6; genus 40CM-2-53-6. Next base: position 1,155 of record VBBD01000015.1, read on the forward strand.
GAGAAACTAGCGATTCTCGACTTCATGAACGAACTAGAGAGGAAGAAGCTTGACACCTTCATGGGCGCTTACAACAAGGTCAACGAGACATTCCGGAGCATTTTCCGCGAGATGACAGGTGAGGGAAACGGAAGAATGGTCCTGGACAATCCTGAAAACCCGTTCGAAGGCGGACTCGATGTCTTGCTTCAGTTCCCCGGAAAAACCGAGCTCACGATCGGGAGTGCGAGTGGAGGAGAGAAATCCGTCTCAACGGTCTGCTACCTCCTCGCACTCCAACAAATCCATCCAATGCCATTCTACGTCATGGATGAGATCGACGCACACTTGGACGTGCTCAACGCGAAACGGTTGGCGACCCTTCTGAGATCGAGGAGCAGTATGTCCCAGTTCATCGTAATCTCGCTGAAGGACTCAACCATATCGAGAGCAGAGAGAGTGTTCGGCGTCTTTATCGACAAAGGTAGCAGTCAGATCGTGTCCCTACCCTCAAGGGGTGAGAACAATTGACAGCTCAAGAAGAGGCGTACTGGCTCAAGGCACCTTATGCCGTCCTCTTCGACCTAATTCATCTTCACCGCGTCAAACCATGGGACGTAAACCTCGCAAATCTGCTGGACGAGCTTCTCCATGAGATGAGGGGTCGAGGATTCATCGACTTCTCCGTCTCCGGCACGGCCCTCCTCTCCTCAGCCATTCTACTTCGGATGAAATCAGAACTCATTCTCAAGATGGAAGAACCGCCGAAGCTCCCGCTCGAGAGGCCTACCGATTTCGTCCCGCCACCCCTAGCCTTTCCCCTGCGCTATGAATCGACAACCACATCTGTCGAAGAGGTCATCAAAGGATTACTGGAGGTGTTGACGGCAGAAAGAATGCTTCCAGCAGGCGCACAGATCGTTCTCAGAACGCCTGAGGTGTTCGAACAAGTTGACGATTTCCTTGTCAAGATTGAAGAGAATATCAAAGGCTTTCTCCAGAGATTACTCGCAGAAGCCGGCCCTAGCCAGAAGAAACTGTCCTTCCTGACCCTTCTCGGAAAAGGAGACCCTCTCGAAGCTGTGAGAATGTTCATCATGTTGCTGTTCTTAGCGGTAGAGGGAAGAGTTGGCCTAGCCCAGCCTTTCGAGTTCGGTGATATCGAAATCGAGCTGAAAAACGATGGAAGCCCAAGTTTCGACTAACACAGCTCAGCTGAAAACTGCTGATCTACAACAGCAGCTCTGCGAGGCCGCGCTATACGTCTCCGGAAGACCATTAGAACTGAAAATGATCGGATCTGTCATAGGGGCTAGATCAGAGGACAAAATACGCGGAATCGCAACAGCGGTTGCGGAACGCTACAGATTGGCCGGTAGCCCGATTCAAGTTGTAGAACTCCCCGACGGCCGCTTTGTCATGCAACTAAAAGCAGAGTTCGCCAAGCACGTTCGAAAACTGGCGAACAGGCCACTTCTTACAACTGGACCTCTTCGAACCCTATCTTTCATAGCCCTGAAGCAGCCTGTCACCCAGTCCTACGTGGTACGCGTCCGTGGAAAACTGGCCTACGTTCATGTGAAACAGCTGAAGGATATGGACCTGATTAATGACGAGAGGATCGGGAGGACGAGAATGCTAAGGACGACTGCTACGTTCGCAGACTACTTCAATCTTAACCATGACCCGTCACTCATGAAAAAGGAGCTGAAGAAAGTACTCCAGCTCGGGGAAGATGCTCCATTGTCCGTCGAAACAGCCAAGCCAGACAGCTAACTATCCTAGTCGTGCGCTGATCTTTGAAAGAACACTACGCGACAGGATATGTCTTCACTGCAGAAGTTGTAAGCGGAGCCAGTGTCGGGCCCGCTATCCCAATTGTCTCCAGCAGATGACGATAAGTGGGGATCGGGTTTCGTTGTCTGAACAGATATGAGAAGTGAATACCATTCGCTTCTCCGTGAAGAGCCTCGTAGGCCTCTGCCGCAACAGCGAGACTTCCTCCAACCGGATCGTCCAACAGTCTCTTCCTGACGTGGGCTGGGACAGGAATGTCGAACTTCTGGCTCACAAATAACACATTGTCCAGGCTGAGCGGAATCGAGACTTGAATGAAGAGTGGTACGTTTAACCCCGCTTCAAGCAATGAATCTCTATGGTCAAGTACACTCTCCGAGTCGAAGGCGACGTTCGTCACGATGAAATCTGCCCCGGCATCGACTCGCGATATCGTCCGGGAGATTTCGCTTTCCTTGTCCTTTACGTGCTGGTTGGTCACAGCCCCAATGCACGGATCGCTTCCACCGTTCAGCGAAGAGACCTCTCGAATTAGCTCGTTTGTTTTGGTGAACTCGTAAGTGCCAGAACGATGCTCAGGATAAGGATCTCCATACACGATCAATACGTTTCCAAGCCCCTCCTCCACTTGGCTCGAAATTGTTGACAGATCCGACCTGCGGCAATCGCGACATGTGAGCGAGGGAACGGCTGTGATCCCAGCCCTATTGATGATAGCGGCGGAAGCGAGGCTTCTACGTTGGGGAGTTACTTGGAAAGATTTTGGATAGCTCGGGTCGTTGTGCCCATTCCGCAGGGCAGGGACTGTGATGGCGTCTACTCTCCCTCTCAAGAGGGCCAAATCGCTCGGAACTACTCTGTCTGGAATAAGCTCAACAGTTACGAGGTTATGGTGCCTTGCCCGATCGCTCATTCTCATTCGTACGTCTCCCTGGCCAGTTCCGCTCCCTTCGTGATGCTTGCGAGTTTCGCAAAGGCTACGTCCCACGTTCTGGTTCGCAGTCCGCAGTCTGGGTTTGCCCAGATTTTTACTGGATCCCCGACGATCTTCGTGGCGAACAGAAGTCGATCCCGCACGAGCTCTGGAGACTCAATTATGTCTCGTCCTAGGGACTGTCCCGCCCCGGAAGATACGTTTCCTGTAAAGTCGTGGACGTGGGCGACGCCTAGCCCGAATTCCCCGCTGAAGCCAGCATCGACGAAATGTTTGAGGTCGCTGTAGCCTTCCCGTGAGTTCTCATCGACTCCGAGATGCGAAGTGTCTCGGTTGGCGAATTCTAACGCGAGGTGGTCGCACTTGTCTAGCTTCGGTGCGTACTCTGCGAGAACTTTGTATCCTATTTCGGACGGGTAGCAAGTGTGGTCACTGAACTTGCAATTGAACCCTTTGACCGTTTCATTCCACGCTTCGACGAAGAGCTCCATTTCCTGAGGTTCTGGATGGGTGGTCACCGCCGGCTCGTCTATCTGTATCCAAGATGCTCCCGCGTTAACTAGATCTCGGATTTCAGGTCGTATGATTTGCTCCACAATGTCGAGTAGGAATTCGCGCTTCGCTTCGATCTTCCGTGCCTTAGGTGAAGAGGTCTGTTGTTTCTGGATGTAGTATCCGCTGAAGGACCAGTCCACTAGTGTGTACGGACCGGTAATCGGAACCTTCACGGCTCGGTGGGCGTATTTCTTGACATCCAAGAATTCCGGCACATAGACGGGGTGTTTCCTGGAGATCTTCGATTGGGCGACTCCCTTGTTGAAGTACTTGTAGTCGAAGGAGTGGACGTGGCCAAGGAGGTTCATTCCCTGGACGCCTTTGATTACGTGCTCGTACATCTCAATTCGTTGCTGTTCTCCCCCTACACCGTCGTTGTCTATGCCAGCGGTTTCGAAGAGTCGCAGGCCGTACAAGGTGGAGAGTTCCAGAACCCCCTTTGCTCGTTCTCTGTCGTCGCTAGTCTTGAGAATGTTCTTGGCTCGGTCATGGAAGTCTTGAATGGCTAGCTTCTCAGCCCATTCTTCAGCGTCGGAGAGGTCTTGTGAAGAGAGTTGTTGTCGAAGCCCCTTCGTTCTCCATTTGGGTTTGGCGAGACTCCCGATCTCCTGAACCGGAAAGAGCTTCGACATCTATCGGCTCCCCTCGAACAGTTCAGATGCCTTCGACAATGCTTCCAACTTCTGATTGGCAATTTCTTGTGGTAGGAACTTCAGGTCTGAATTGGAGGCAAAAACTAGGTCTTGAACATCCACTTGCTCGCAGAATTTCCTTGCTGCGTCAGCAATCCAGCGCGGGTCCTCAACGTAGGATTCCCGTGAGTCGACAACACCCAAAACGAGCGCTTTCGACGTTTGGTCTCGAAGTACGGAAATTTCAGTTTCGAGGAGGTCAATTCCAATACCGTAGATCGGCAGGTCCAGAAGCTTGGGGAGTACTGGAGCAACGTCGCCAAAGTAGGTCTGGACCACAAACTCTCCGGGATTATCTTCGACCACGGAGCGAATTGCTCTCAGCGCGAGCTCAACTTCCGACCGGTCCCTAAAGATCTCTCTATAAGGTTGATAGACCAAGCAGGGCTCTGATAGTTGGAAGAGCGAAACGCCCTCATTCCGGAGCCTCTTGATAATCTCGCGCTCAGCAACTGCAATGTCGAAGAGCAGGTCAGGATAATTTTCGTAGTACTTGTTTTCCGAGAGCTGAGAGAACGTGTATGGCCCAGGGAGAGTGATTTTTCGATTCCTTTCTCCTGTCAAGAGTTCTGTTCGGAGAAACTTCTCGGGGTCGATCTCGCCGGCTGAAATTTTGCCTGTGACGATCGGCTTTTGGTAGAATGTGTTGGTGTCAAACCATCTTGAGTATCTGGTGCCCGACTCCACTCGTTTGAGGGATCGCGCGATGGGTCTTAGTTGGTCTTGCCAGCCTAGGGCTCCGTCGGAGATATGTTTGAAGCCGAGGCTCTCTTGAAGTTTGATGAGTTCTCTTGTCTCCTGCTCAAGTTGAGCTTCCACTTGGTTCCAGCTGGTTTTTGCTCGCTCGTACGAGCGGGTAAGTTCAATTAGCTTTTCTGAGCGCGGATGAATCCCCGCAAGCTGGATTTCTGGGGACATGTTTTCGTCGTCGTTTCAGTTATTCTAATTATATAAGTTCTGTTGTACCCATATTCCGTTAGGAATACTGCTTTCTGTATTCCGATAGGAATAAGAGTATCGTAACCCTTCCCGGAGGCATGCTTCCATCCTTAGGGGAGATTCCGAAGAAACGGAAAGAGCTCGGATTGACACAATCAAGACTCGCCGTATCGGCTGGAGTAAGCCAGTCCATAATCGCGAAGATAGAGGCCGGTTCAGTGGACCCGTCTTATTCGGTTGTGCAAAGACTGTTCAGCGCTTTAGAAAGAGCAGGGGTTGAGAGCCCAGCGCGTCGCGTGGATGAGCTCATCAGTCGTCCTGTTGTCTCTGTGGCTAGAACGCAACTTGTTCGAGACGCTGTTGACTTGATGAGGCGTAGGGGCTACTCGCAGCTCCCTGTTTTCGAGGGCGGACGATCCGTTGGAAGCATTTCGGAGAAGACTATACTCGATCGGGCCGCTCGGGGTGAGTCGTTGGAGTCGGTCCTTGTCCTAAAGGTTCGTGAGATCATGGATTCGCCGTTGCCGGTGGTCAACAATGACACTCCACTTGATCTCGTTCTGGGATTGTTGCAGAGCAACTATGGCGTCCTCGTCTCTAAAGGCGAGAACATCGTCGGTATTCTGACGAAGTCGGATATTTTGAAGACAAAAAGGTAGCTCTAGTAAGGGACGGATTGCAGCATCCAGCATTGAACGAACGGTCCAGGTTGTTTCCAGTGACTATTCACCAGGGTAACATCATTCCTATCCAAGAATAGTTCATGCTGTGTTCTCCTGTTCGAGATACTAATAGGACAAGTATCCTTGGATGAGCTTGAATGATCACTAGGTACGGGTTGAATGAATGCTAGTCCAACTTACCAGTCTTGATCCCATCTGGTCCCTCTTCACTATCATAGGAATACTCACCCTATTCGGGAAAAGGAAAAAAGACGAGAAAGATCACGAAGAGACCGGAGAATCGTCGACACCCATGCCCACTTCGGCGCCCAACTCTCCAGCGGCACCACTCCAAGCTCCTCCTGTTCCCGCAAGTGCTCCTTCTTCTCCTTCGCTCCCAACTTCACCAATGAACGCCAACGTCTCCTATCAACCGCCGAGAAGCTGGCAGGGTCCTCCGCAGGGAGACGAGGACAGTTCTCTGAGTAGACTGCTACAGTCTCTGCTCAGAGATTTGCCCTCTGACGCGAACTCGATGGGTGGCGATCAGACAGGAGCGTTTTCGTTGCAGAGCACTGCTGAATGGGTCCCGCCGAGGGCGACGCCCACAAGTCGGCCGATGATGATAGGTCCAGGCGGAAAGAAAGGCCCGGAGCCAGACAAACCAATCGCGGCACCACAGCCGCCCGCTGCCAGCGCGCCTCCTCCACCCTCAGCACCTCCAGTCCGTTCCGTGAAACCCTCCGCGCCTATGGAGCAGCCTGCGAAGGACGCGCTGCAGCCCAAGTTCTATCCGCCGCCCTCACCGGACAAGCCGGAGAAACCTGTCCGGGAAGAGGCTTCCAAGCGTCCCAGTCCTTCCAAAGTCTCGCAGGGTTTCGACCATATTTTCGAGCTTACGCAGGGGAATCTTGAATCTCCGGGTCTCGTGGTTGTGAATGGCAGTCAGGGATCCGGAAAGACAACCCTTTGCTCAGGACTTGCGAGCAGTTTTCTGAAGCTGGGAAACCCGTGCATGTTCGTTACTTATGATAAAGCGCCTGGTGCGCTTAGGGAGCAGATGAAGAAGATAGGTGCTGATCCGTCGGAGGCCGAGTCCCAGTATAGGTTCTTGCTGGTTGACGGGTTTTCGTCCCAGTCTGATTCGTTCAGTTTTGAGCCGTACTATGTTGAGAAGCCGTTTGACTTTGATTCGATACAGGACGCGCTTGTCAAGAACAGTTCCATGTTTATCGGCGAGAAGACGAAGATTCTATTTGATTCGATCGATCAGGTGGTCGCTAAGATTGGGTCCAAGGATTTTGTCAAGCGATTAAGCGAGACCTTGGACAAGCTGAGAGACTCGAACGTGACACTCGTCTTGACGGTGGATCTCTCGAAAGCTCCAAAGGATGTGGTCAAGTGGCTGGAAGATACTGCGTCGTGTGTTATCGATCTGGACAAGGACGAGTCGGATCCTAACGGGCGAGAGCTGAAGGTCAGGAAGCTCAACGGGTCAGCGTCCAAGATTGACACGGAGATCTTCGAGATAGACTCCAGCAAAGGACTCGTATTCGTAAAGTAGTCTTATTCCTTGCATGCAGAGGAATGGACAAGAATAGCTACTCGTCGTCCTTCGAATCGTCCGCTTGCAGTGGAGGCTGGAAGGCTTCGAGGGGCACCCATCTGCTCTTCTGGGCTCCTTTGACCCAGGCGCCTCCTCCATCGATCCATTCGACAACTCCCTCGATTGTTTCGCCGCTCATCAACGTCACCTTGACGTTGTCGCCGGGCTTGGGAAGAGACATGACGTGCGTGGACCGGGGCTGGGTAATGTATGATAAAACCCTGCCCTGGACAAGCAGAACAAACTAGTCATGCGTCGTTAGAGCGCGATACTTTCACATGGGTCCGCAGGGACCACTCACGCGACGCGAGGGTCGGTCGCTAAGACCCCCTATTTTCCAGAAACCATTTCCTGTCTGGCGTGGATAATGGGCGAGACAGGCTGATCAGGGCACAATCCAGGCTGGGATGGCCTGGCGGAGATAGCGACATTTCCGAACGAATTTCGGGAGAGTTGAAGGGGGCGCGCCAGATTCGAGATCGGGGCTGATAATGGGCGAGTTTCTGAACCACGCGAGAAAAGTCTAAAGGGGCTCTACGTAGCCGAAGCCTTCACGAATGATCTTGCGCACCATCTCAGCTCTCTCCTCGGTGTTCTTGTCCAGGTAAATCTTGACGATGTGGCCCTTCTCGGTCTCGAAGCGCAAACCTTCTTTGCGAAACTTTTCTAGGGCATCGTTCAGGGTGAAATGGTTTCCAAAAGTCGCAACGATAACCGCGCGGTTCTTCTTCTTACCACCGAGCCTTATTGCGGTCTTCCTAAAACCCTCAGCTAAACCGTAAGCCATCGTAAATCCAGCTGCGTTCCAGAATGAGCGAACCTGCTATATGACTATCGGGTAAACAGTTGAGGTTCTGTTCTCTAGGCTTTTACGCTGCCAGTTCGATAGGCCGCATCTTCTCGGACGGCCGTTTGCCCAAGACTTTTCCAAGCTCCACCGTGACAACTTTTCGATTGGACCTCTGACCGCCATACCACCTGTTCACCTGACCATCACCATACTTCCCTCGAAAGAGGCCGAAAACATGGTCAAGCTTCTCCTGAGCAAGGCTTCCGCTTCCCTCGAAAATTATCTCTCCAACTTCAACTTCCACCCGGGGAGTCTTCTCCAAGTTTTTCCACCAATCAGAGTCCTCATGAGCCAAAAAGAACAACTTTCCATCTTCGAAGGCGAACCAGAGCTCGACAGATCGAGAAATGCCGGTGCGTCGGCCCTTGGTGGTCAGGTTGAGGTAAGGCGTTTCTTCGAGAACAATCTCACTAGTAGCCAACCCAATTCACAACGTACCACCAGTTTGTCCGACCCTGTGTTATAACCCTGAGGGGCTTCTGAGGAGCCGTTACTCGAACGACTCGCTCGCTTCGTCGCTGCCAGCAGGCTCGTTCTTGGCAGGCTGCGAAACCGGGGTACGCTCGGGTAGGAGAGAGTATCTGCCGTCAGAGGTCCGATAGATAGCCACCCGATGAACAGTTTCCCAGCCAGCACTTCCCTGACGCCGGATCTGGATGGTCAACACCTCGGCATTGGGGTCGCTCTTACCGGGCCAGACTGTAAGGCCGAGAAAGTCTCCATTTGGCAACTTGCTCGTAAACCTTGCCTTGTACTTCTGCCTCTCTGCCATCATACACATTTAGAACGTGCCCGCGGCGTATTAAGCTGAATCCTTCATCGACAGAGCATCCCTCTCAGAGGGCTCATCTTATTACTTGAAGAAATCAGAATATTGATTGACAGACTTGCTCTCGGGAATGCTTGTTGTTCTCCGAGCGCTGGAACGTGAAGATCTAACAGCGATGCACAAGTGGCAGAACGACGAAGAGATCATGCGTTTGGCCCGCTCCTTCCCAGACCATGTGATCTCGAAGGAAGCGCTGGAGGCAGAATTCGCGAGAGAGCTGAAGGGAGAAGACACAGGAAGGAGAGCCTACATTATCGAAGAGAAATCCACACGCAAGCCAGTCGGCTGGGCGACGATTCGAATTCACCAGTTCCAGCGAAAGATGACGGCTGCTGATGTCGGTTTGGCACTGGGGGAGAAGACTGCCTGGAACAAGGGCTACGGAACAGAGACTGCTAGACTACTTCTGAATGAGGTGTTTAGACAATTGAACCTGCACCGAGCAGAATGGTGGACTTACGCTGAGAACAATGTCAGCGTCCAGCTGGCCAAGAAACTAGGCTTCAAAGAAGAAGCCCGTCTGCGGGATGGGGTCTTCTTCGACAACCGGTATCATGACTTGGTTGTACTTGGTCTCCTGAAACAGGAATTTGAATCAATTAGAGCGACGCCCGAGACATCCGGGGGCTAAACGACCGTCAGCTATTTACAGAGCCCGTAGGAGGAGGAAATCGGCGATCAACGATGAGCACCCTTGAGCTGAAGGCCCAGAAAGGAGACACCGTATCCGTACATTATCTCGGACGATATCCTGGCGGAAAAGTCTTCGACACTTCCATGGAGAAAGAAGCGAAATCCGCAGGCCTCTACAACCCTGCTCGAGACTACAAGCCCCTGCAGGTAATTCTCGGAGCTGGGAAAGTGATTCAAGGGTTTGACGAAGCCTTGATCGGTATGAAGATCAACGAGGAGAAGGAAGTTGTGATTCCTCCTGAGAAGGCTTACGGAAAAACAGGGGGTCATCCTATGGCGGGCAAGACTCTGCAGTTCAAACTGAGAGTGACCAACATCAAACGCCAATAACGGTAACTTGCTGGAACTCCTCACACCGTCTACAACGCGACCCCTTTACGATAACTCACGTCCAATGCTGGACATGGCATATCGAAGAGGAGGGGTGCTAATGTCTCAAGGATGATACGTGGCGATGGCGCTGAGGTCCTACAAGTCAACCCGAATAACATCCTCGATCTTAGTCGACGGAGAGCCTGAGAAAGGAGAAAGAGTCAAGGCTCAGATACCCGATGCAACCTACACAAACTGCGATGGGACCGTCGAAAGATTGGAAGACTTGGTCAGGCAGACCGCTCAAAAGGCCCGACAGGCTCCGTTAGGCGAAAGCTACGCAGGAGTGCCTCTCGCCAAGAAGCTCGGAATCAGACCGGGATACACTGTTTCCCTAGTTGGTGCACCCGAGGGGTTCCGAGAGACCATGGGCGAATTACCGGAAAATGTGGTGCTGCGAGACGGTGTCAGAACCCAGTCTGACCTAACGCTATGGTTTGCAAAGTCTCGAAGAGAGTTGGAAGAGAGACTACAACACATGAGGCCATTGTCGAAGAAGGCCGGATTATGGATTCTCTGGCCAAAGCAAACCTCTAAGCTTCAAACGGACCTGGGACAGCCATTAGTCCGGGAAGCAGGGCTCGCAGCTGGGATGGTTGATTTCAAGATCTGCTCGATCGACAAAAACTGGTCCGGCCTCAGATTCACTCTAAGAGAAAAGTAACCGTCGTGTGCCATGGATTCCGTGCCGGTTCAAGTCAAACAGTTCTCGATCCTGAGATTAAGCATCGATCACTTTTACCCGCGCCGAGTCTTCACTGGTAACATAACGTCCGTACGGTCGTCCGCCTGACGTACAGCTACGACTTTGGGTTTGCCTTTCTTGAAATCGTCCACGACTAACAAGCAAGAACGATGGAATGACTGGAGGATTGACGGGTGAGTTTGGTGGACCTTTTGATCTCGATAGGAAGTGCGGGGCTTGCGATCTTTAGTGTGCCTACGGTTCTGAACAAGGGTTCTCAAGTTCCGAGGAAGACAGCGAGCATTCCTTCGGCGTCCATCTTGACATATTTCGTCCCGTTGTTTGCGATTAGCGGATTGGACCTCACGGCGATAACCATCGCAGGACAGGCCATCGTATGGTGGCTAATTGTTGCATTCAGACCTGTAAGAAAGCTTGGCTAACTTGACGACTCGTGAAAGAACGCTAACCGGGATCATGGTGCGGCCGCCGGGATTTGAAGTCCCGAGCCGTTGTTTAGACGGCTTCCCGGGTCGTTGGGTTGGAAGCCCATTGGACGCTCTAGGAGCTATGTCCTAGACCAGGCTAGACTACGGCCGCTGACCTTGGCGTTTAGTCCATGGTCTTTTCTGCCTTACGATTGGTCAAGAACACTCAGTAGACGAGGTCGCGTCTGTTGCATGACCTAGCAAGCGATCAAGTTCGAGACAAGTCTCAACTAGTCTTAAGAATCTGACAATGCCTGCTGCAATGTTTTGAAAGTCATCCCAATTGAACACGAACCGGCTCGAGCCCGTGACTATCTTAACGACAAGAGTTTGCAGATAGGCCATATTCTTCCCGTCGGTGACAGTCTACTAGGAGAATACTTTGCAACCGGCAGTAGCTTCGTTCTGCTGAAGGGAAGGGCTGTTGACGCACTATTCTCCTACAATGCGGGGAGAGATAAGCAGGCTCCCACAGGGAGATTCCGTGTTGTAACAGATACTGTTGTAGGGCTAAGAGAGGCGACTAGGCTTGTTGAAGAAACCGCTGTCGCGGGCGAGAAGATGGTTCTTCGAACTAATGTTTTCGGATACGACAAGAAGCGGCTCCTAGCCCTGAAAACCTTGGGCTACAACGTTGGCGCTACTCTTCCAGGGGTCGTCTCACTTGATGGGAGGAGATTTGACTATCACCTTCTCTACAAGGATCTAAGTTCGAGGTACAAGTCTGGCGTCCGAAGAAGTTATGCCAAGCCCGGCATGTACAAGGCAGTAGAAGTTGAAAAGGCAAAGACGCCAAAACTGAAGGTCAGAGGATACAAATATGATGATAGGCCGATTCTTGACAAGTTCGTAACTCACCAGAATGTGATTCGCGGAATCGGCTCGGGGGTCTTTGAGGGCCTATACCCATGGCCACCGGGCGATTATCAACGGAGGGTTGAAGCAAAGCAGATCTTTCCGATCGTGTGTGAGGACGAGCTCATTAGGGAACCTGTGGGGATAGTCGACCTCTTCGGATCTTCCGCACAAGTCATGCAGCATTCGATGGGTACTGGAATCTACGTTAGAGCTGACTACCAAGGGCTTGGCGTTGGGACGATGTTGATGGAGGCTTCGAAGACTCTTGCAATGAGGTTGCACCTAGGCAGGGTCTGGTTGAGCGTTTTCGAGGGAAACAGCCCAGCCTTGGCGCTGTATCGAAAAACCGGGTTTGAAGAATCCGGAAAGGTGCCTGGCTGGTTGCAAGAGGGATATGTCGATGAGATATTCATGACTCTGAAACTGGACTAGGGAGACTCTCACTACGATCCAAAGGGGCTCACCCATTCTTGAGCAACCACTCTTTTCTAGCAAGACCGCGTTCGGTTAAAGCGTATTCGAACCTTTTTGATCGGCGAGTCCGGCTCAACAGGCCCTGTCTCCAGTAGCGCAAAAGCGCCATCTCGACAGCCTTGTCCGTCAACTTGAGCGTCGTATCTGTGGCAAGGAGCTGTCGAATTTTGAGACTGTCGAACCCCTGTGTGGGTTCGAAGAGGCCAAGTATGCGGATCTTGAGCTCGTTGTAGTTCATTCTTGCGAGGCGTGGATGGTCGAACAAATAAATCTATTGCGGGAGATGCGATTGTGAGAATTCTCTTAGCATGTTCTTGAGAGGGCTGAGAGTAACACCTTGTATGCGTTCCCGAGCGCGTTGTTTCGGCGAAACACTTTCACTTTCACTCCCGATTTCCAGAGTAACACCTTGTCGAACTGTGCTCGGGACCGAAAATCGTTATATATCTACAACAGAGAACACTCGGGCTGAGCATTATTGTCCGACCTGGAAGCGGTTCAGAGTTCAGTTCAGCCCGGCCAACCAAGCGGGACTATAGAAGTGACCGTTAGACACAATGGGGCAGAGACCAAAGTCATTGGGAACCCTGAGAATGTTGTTCGCGAACTTGTCATCTTCTTCTCGAAAGCGTACCCTTCTCTTGAACTAGCCTCGAAGCTCGTACTCTCTGTCGACGGCGTGGAGTTCCTGCAAAACTGTGCGGGCGTCCTCGCCTTCTCTCCCGAGGGTCTTGTGATTTTGAAAGATACGACGACGCTGAAGGATAGGGAGCTCATGATGCTTTACGTCGCCGGAGCACGCATGTTCTACTTGATGGGAAAGAAAGACAACGATTCAATCTCACTAGAGGAACTCGCAAAGGTCACAGGCCGGGTCACTGGGACCATTGCAGGCCGGCTCAGCGAACTAGTCAGAGAACAACTAATCGAAAGAGTCGGAAAAGGCTCCTACCGGCTCACCACAATGGGACAGCGCATCGTCATCCAAACACTGATGCCGAAAGCTGTGCAGTTGCCTGAGAGGTAGAGAGCGATGACTGAGCGTCCGAAGATCAAGGTTCAGATCGAATGGGGAGACATCAAACACACCGTCGAAGGCGACCTGGAGACCGTGGTCCAGGAGGTTATGCGGTTCGCAGCACAGGTCCTACCCAACTATTCACTTGCATCGAAGTTGACGTTCTCGCCAGACTACTCGTCGATGGTGGACGATCTCTCTGAGACAGTCAAACTGACACCCGAGGGCGAGGCTGTCTTTTTGAAGCCTGAGATGTCAGCGGAACAATCGATCGCGCTCGTTTTGCTCGCCACGCGGGTTGCGCATGCAGTTGGCACTCGACCTAGTGTCGATATGAGCCCTGAGAATATCAGCAAGGCTATCGGAAAATCTGTCAAGACAGTCCGCAACACCCTGGCGATGATGGGGAAGACCGGTATTGTCGAGCGCACCAACGAGGGAAACTACAAACTCTCAATGCAAGGAATCCGCAAATCGCACGAGATCGCGAGAGGCGTGACCGCCCGGGCCGCCGCGTCCCAGCCTGAAACAAAGGTGACCGCGCCAGGATGATACTAGACAGGGTGCGGGGACAGGCGGGAGAGGGGGATCTCCCGCCCAATACTGGGGGAATCTAACCTTGCTCCACCGCACCCAGGAACTAACTGAACCTCTAGCACAATTAAAAAGCATACCGGAAGAGCTTCAGCATCCAATACCGGAAGCGCTTCTTCAGCTCTCGACGAAGTCGATGCAGTCGCTGCGGGGGTCGACACTCAACCCGCGCACCGTGTCCCTAGTGGACATGGGCCTCGATGATGGAGATTCTGACGAGCAGCTCGAAATCGGCGCATCGTCAATTGCCATGGATTTGAAACGCAGTCCAATCAACCCGTTGAGAGATGCAGTTCCGATAGCGGCATGCGATGCGTCCAGCGTCAAGATCGGCGAGACAGAGACCGGGATGATCTTCGCAATCCGCGCCGTCGCTGTCCGGAGACAACCCGACAGGATCGCCTTCACACGTTGGGGACCATTGCTGTTCCATATCCCGAACTCCGATGGGCAGGCTGAGAAGTATATGGACGACGAGTCCCGGGCATTCGGTGGACTTTCGGTCAAGACTCTACGAGTTCTGACGAAACTGAGGAATCATGTGGAACGCTGGGTCCAGGAAGAGCTAGCCCTCTCTGTCAAGGATGGTGTTGTTCTGTTCGACGGTTCATTGACAGCGGGGACGCCGGACAATCCCTCGAGTAGAGTCCAGAGAATCCTCTCCACAGCAAGGAGCAACAATAGTATTGTTATCGCTCTCTCGAAATCTACTCAACTTACAGTTGGTGGGAAGAATATTCTCGGCTTCTTCGACGCCGAAAAGATTCCTCACATCATCGACATAACATCAGTTGTCGAGAATGAGTATCCGGCATATCCGATCAGATTCCTCGGACGCGTTTGCGTCTCGAAGCTTTCGCCAGATGGCTTCCTGTTCCGAACCGATATTGACAGGGATGCTGACGAGCAAGGATCGCTCGTCGCACTTGGCCGAGTTGCCGGGACCGATGTCATCTTCCATGGCTATCCTGAGACATTGAGGATCGCACATATTTTCAGCACGTTTACGGCTAACGAGATCCTCGCGGTTCAACGATTTGTTGCCTGCAACCATCACGTCAGTCTTCAGGCTCGGCCGAACCTCCGACGATCATTGTTCGGACCCTTTGGAACAAGCAGGTACGTGGTCTAGATGCGGATATACCGTAAGGAAGCGGACGAGGTCCAGCTCATAGCTTTCCCCGATGAGCACGTTCAGAAGGGAGATTATTTCGTAATCGAGGACCCTGCCCAGTCAAGAGGGCTGCTTGTCCAGGCGATTGATCTCCAATACGCCAACGTTCCAGGGGTCTTGGAAGACATTCTCAGAGACGTGATGACCGATGGGGAGCTTTCAGGGGAGGATGTGGACCCGTTGAACATTTCGAGCCAAGTGGACGCGTTGAAGGATACGAGGCTGGCGGTCTGCAAGATCCGCGGAACGATCGCCCAGGACGGAAGCTTGTCCCCTAGCACCTCATGGCTGCCATCCCGTACTTCATCGAAGATTCGGCCTTACGCGATCAACCGGTTGATAATGAACGGTGGAAAAATGCCGGTCAAACTCGGACACAACGATGGCGAGGCGATCAGTGTTGACGCGAGCGGACTCGATGGCGGTCTAAACATAATCACTGGAAGGAAGGGTTCAGGTAAGTCTCACTTGGCGAAGCTATTGCTCTTGTCCATGGCGGGATGGGGTGCACCTTGCATTGTTCTGGACGTTAACGGAGAATACGTCAACCTCCACAAGTCCAGGGATGGAAGACAATCAACCGCAAGACTGACTGTCCTTGCGCCTAGGAGTGGCCTAAACTTCTCTATGGCCAAACTTGGGCTGAGAACCATGGCAGGAGTTCTGAGCCACGCACTTGATCTACCCGCAACCTCATCCAAGGTCTTCACCATAATCTGGAAAGATCTGGAAGCAAGGGGAGATCTGACTCTGCCAACGGTGATCCAAGCGGTCCAGTCTTGGAGCTGCCATGACAGCGTTCGGGAGGCCTTGACCTCTAGGTTGCAGGTCCTGATGGAATCGGGACTGTTTGACGAGGCGAACCCGTTGACCGAAGAGCGGATTCTCCACACTATCGAGCGAGGTGGGATACTGGTGGTTAATCTGAAGAATCAGAGCCAGATCGTCCGACGGATACTCGTCGAGGTCTTTCTCGGGGAACTAACCAAAATTCTCTCCTCAAACTGGCTCAAGGCCGCGTTTCTATTCGCAGAGGAAGCCCACCTTTACTTGCGGGACACGTACTGGGACGATATTGTTACAAGGATGAGGCATATCGGATTGTTCACGACGTTCATCACGAACCAGCCGGACACCGTTCAGGAGGCTATCTACAGGCAAGCGGACAATGTGTTCATCTTCAACTTCACAAACGAGCACGATATCGAGGCTATTGGTAAGGTGGCGAAGGCGGACAGCGACACGATACGGTACCTTGTCAGAGGAATACCCACCAGACGCTGCTTGCTGCTCGGCAATGTTGTCAAGGACCTGCCACTGATGGTCGACGTGGAACAGTTGGATGTCAGAACTATGGGCGAGACGCGACTCTTCTTCTCTTAGCATAAGCAAGGGCGCGCTAGTCTTTCGTTGGAACTCGATCTAACAAGTCCCGCGTTCCCGCTCGAGATTTCTTTCTGGCAAGACCTCGCCTGAGCCCTACGCTGAGGCCCGCGCCGGCCCGCAGCGTAGTCTACTCTCTGGCCATCTGCACTAGGTCGGACGGCTGCTTCTTACTGTTCTCGGAGAGGCTCATTATTCCTCCAGTGA
This sequence comes from Candidatus Bathyarchaeota archaeon, assembly GCA_005882895.1. GTDB lineage: Archaea > Thermoproteota > Bathyarchaeia > 40CM-2-53-6 > 40CM-2-53-6 > 40CM-2-53-6. The sequence goes on from VBBD01000015.1 coordinate 17,944, forward strand.
GACTTTGACCCTGTATTCCTTTGGCGGCAAAGATCTGCGCAACGCGCAAAGACGTGCCTCCAGCCATGCACACCAGCAGAACCTTTCGATTGTCCTTGGGGAGAACATTCATGATATTATCGGGTATCTTCTCGGTCGAGATCAATGTTTGGACATCTGAGGCTCTTGCGACTTTGATCTTGCTCTCATCGCATCCAAGGGACGATGCGACGAGTTTGATGCCATCCTCCTTCGGGACGAACATGCCATGGGTCCAAAGAACCTCGCCATAATCTGCCACCTTAGAGCTGGCCTGTGGAAGAGTCACTTCGAGAGGAGGGGGCGCCTGCGCGACTGTTCCAAGAGTGCTCCGATACTTGTCGATGCCATCCGCGAGCATGACGACAAACTTGTCGCCCACACCATAGTTGAGCATTTGTAAGCAAGCATAGAGCGCTAGCGCGCTGCTCTCGCCGATGTCGTAGCCTCTTCCTACGAAGAAGCGAAGGACTCGCCTGGCCGGTTCGAAGTCCACCTCGTGTTGTCCCGCGTATAGGGCTGGATCGTAGAATCTGAGGCCCAAGGCCTTGTCCTTGGTCCTTATTCCCGCGACGTCTTGGTTGCGAAGCGGGAAGACTATATGGACAGATTTCTTGCCATGTTTTGTCTGGAGGTATTTGCTGATGCCGGCCGACGTGCCTCCTGTTCCAAACGCGGAGATTATTTTGAAGTCAGCTAGTGAGAGACCAATGTCTCCTAGCTGCTGGTCTATCTCCGGCGCTGTTACCCTCTCGTGTGACTTGACGTTCAGCTCGTTATCATATTGTTCGGGGCAGAAGCCTCTGTAAACCTTGGCCAGCACCTTTGCCAGGTTGATCACATCTTGTCTCGCGAGGAGACCTTCGATCTCGGCTCGCGACTTGTCGAACTGCGCTGCGTCAAGACCGAGATCCGCTAGCTGTTCCCGGACATTACTCGCTGTTGCCTTGGCAATAACTAAGTTCTGATCAAGAGCCAATCCTGGTGCGGGACAAATGTCGATGTCCAGATTCACCGTCTTGACCGAGTTCCTGTTGAGTTCATCTAGGACCCCGCTCTGAAGCTTCCTTGAAACTAGGAAAATGACATTGATTCCGATCTTTTCCAGCATTCCGAGGGCGATACCGAAATTACCGGAGGTTGCCTCGAAGACTGTTTGACCAGTCCTTAGTCTGCCGGAAGCAATCGCATCCTCGATTATTTCGACTGCGGGGCGAACTTTGACCGAGCCACCTATGATCTTCGAGTCGAACTTTCCGAGGACTTTGCTCTTAAAAGGCATATCGAGGCCATATTCGACACGAGCGCACTCGATGAGGGGAGCCGTCAGATCCTCCAAGGGAGTTGGATTGACGAAAGTCTTGTTTCCGTCGCTCTCGACAAGATGGGGGACTTTGCTTCCTATTTCGCTCTGGAATCGCTTGAGAAGTGCTTCGTCAACCTGAGGCTTGGCTGTGGGCTCTTGCATTCCTTATCTAACTGATGGGGGATACGGCTTTATATAACGTATGTCATAAACGTGCGGTATGACCCAGACTTACAAGGCTCCAAACGTTCCAAGCGATAGAATCACGCCCGAATTCGTAAGGGACGAGCTACTGAGCTGTTTCGAGAGCGCCAATAGAGAATTCGCCACGCTGCTAAACCAACCAGTTACCGACGAACAGCTGAAACAGCAAGTGAAACAGTTCGTAGAATCAGTCTTCGTCAACTGCGGCGCCAGCTACACAGACCCGACCAAACAGGGAATCTTGACGGCCATGAACCAATGCAGGACCAACGCTGAGAAGATGATGGGCCCCCAAGGCGCCGGGATCATACAACACCACTACGATGAAATGATGAAACTGGTCGACAGACTACAAGAACGGCCAGTCTACGTCGCAACATCTCGTCTTGTCTGATTCTAACAAAGACGAGGTCAGCAGGTCGGAAAAACTCCTCCTCTCGTAAGTCATTAGTACGCCTCCCTCCGCACAACCCCCAGAATTGGAGTCCGTAACCCAACAGCTTCACACTCCCAGAGTCGTTCGACTCGACCGTATGGTCGACGAGACGCCTTCAATCCGTTCTTTCTGGTTCAGCGACTCTACTCTGCACAACGCCAAGCCGGGCCAGTTTGCGATGGTTTGGGTCCCAGGGATCGATGAGGTTCCCATGAGCGTGCTAGCATTTCACGGGAGAACAGAGGCGGGGGTAGTGATCAAGAAGGGCGGGCCAGTTAGCACTGCGCTTTGGGAGAAGAAAGTTGGCGACAAGTTCTGGGTCCGAGGCCCGTACGGCCACCCGTTCAGCGTGGGACACCACCACAAACTACTGGTCGTCGGTGGAGGAACAGGGCTTGTGCCGCTCATCTCTTTCCTAGTCCATCTGAGGGGACGAGATGTCACATTGATCACTGGTGCTAGGACGTCGAGCGAGCTCTTGTTCAAGGACTGGCTGCTTAACGAGAGCAAGGACCATCACTTCAAGCTCGTCTTCGCCACCGACGATGGAACATACGGAGAAAAGAATCAGGTCCCGAAGGTCGTCGAGCACGTATTGAAGGAAGGAAGCTTCGATGCAATCTATACCTGCGGACCAGAACCTATGATGAAACTAGTTTACGACCTAGCGATGCAGAAGAGATGCCACATACAAGTCAGCCTCGAAAGAGTGTTCAAGTGCGGAATCGGAATATGCGCCGCCTGCGTAATCGGTCCGTACTTGGTCTGTCACGACGGGCCAGTATTTTCGGAAAGAGAACTCAGCGGGATGCCAGAGTTCGGAAAAACCCGACGAGACCTCTCAGGCAAGAAGGTCCCTCTAGGGGCAGGGCACTGAGTATTTCTTTCAGTGCAGTAGATACCCTGGGCAAGGAACGATTAAATATCTCACAGCCCTCACGAACCCTCAGAAGGACCAAGCAATACCAACTCACGGCTCGCTAACAAAGGCAGGAAAAGTCAGACAGCAGACCCCTAAGATTCAAGCATTGGACAAGCCAGGCCTCTCACCAAGAGAGAGGGTCCGTCGGAATTCTGAAAAGAGGTTCGTCCTCGGCAGAAAACCGGGACAGAACTATATCAGAACCTAAACGCCCGCCGGACAGTTCTATTCGCTTATGACCTAAGAATTGTGCCCAAGTCTTCTTTTTGTGTTTACCTTATTAGCTGCAGTCAACCGTAGTTTTCGCTGATTTCAGATGGAAAAAGTCAGTCAGATGCAGCGCGGACTCATGGCTCGCGTAATATTGTCAATAATCACGCTAGCGGCCTTTTTGGCCGGCTCTCTCATCTTTGTGGGCTTCTACACTTCGGGCTACGATCTGTTCCAGAAAATCGTGGTGATCTTGGTTGCTATGATAATCGCATTTGCAGCTCTGGCAATAGTATGGGTCACTTGGGCCGGTCGTCGAGGCATGATGGGCTGGTGGAGAGACTAGCCTAATAACGGTTGAACTGCCAAGCTCTTATCTAGAACGCTTCCTCCCAAGCCTCGGCCAACTAGCTTCGGGACATGGGCATTGTCTCTGTTAATTGATACTCTACTTATCGTTCAATCGACCCTAGTGTTCCTTCTGGCCGGATACGAATATCTTACCCTGATGCATTTCCCAGCCTTACCCGAAAATACCATGGCCCCGTCGAACAGTTCTATGGTTTCGATCATTCTTCCTGTTCGAAATCAGGCAAATACAGTATCCGAATGCGTGGCCTCACTGGTTGGCTTGGATTATCCCGCAAAAGAGGTCATCGTCGTAGATGGCAATTCGACGGACAGAACCCAGAATATTCTCAAGAACTTTGATGGTAAGATCAAACTCGTCGAGGAAGAGCCTCTTCCTCCGGGCTGGGTGGGAAAGAACTGGGCCTGCCACCTAGGTTACAAGCGAGCCACGGGCGATCTACTCCTGTTCACGGACGGTGACTCTATTCATTCGCGCGACAGTCTGACAAAGACCGTGAACTTTCTGCAAGGCAGCAAGGCGGACCTCGCTACCCTCGCACCCGCCGCTATTCTTCGAACTTTCTGGGAGAAACTTCTCCAGCCCCCCATCTTCTGGCTTATCATGATGTTCGTCGGCGGCAAATGGGTCAACGACGACAACAAACCACGTTGGGCCCTTGGGAATGGCCAGTACATGCTCTTTCGCCGAGAGGCTTACGACAAAGTGGGCGGACACTACGCAGTTCGCGACAGGATAACCGAGGACTACTCCCTTGGCAGATTGATCAAAGCCCAGGGGCTTAGACTCAGAATGGTCACGGCCTCTGGCTCACTGGGTGTTCGAATGTACTCTAGTCTCCCAGAGATCTGGAGGGGATGGAGGAAGAACTTTTACTCCGTCTCAGGAAACCATCCTCTCTTTCGAGCCGTATACCGACTCGTACTCCTCTTCGCATTTCTCGTTCTCCCCTTCATCGTGCTCGGATACGGCATCTACCTTGCACCAGGCATGCCCATGAACATCTACCTCCTCACTGGCGCTTTCATGGCCGCGTTCCTCTGGCTCGGGCTCATCGTCCTCGACCGATCGATACGTGTAAACCCACTCTACGCGCTTCTACTACCCTTCGCCATCATGGTCTACATGGGAATAGGCATCGACTCGACTGTCAGAGGAGCACTAGGTCTAGGCTTCTCATGGAAGGGGCGAGTATACGGAAAACCCATAACTGGCCCGCTCGAAACCGGAGTTCCCTGAGATAGCAAACACGAGTGGGGATGAGTGGATTGAGCCAGACAACCGAACAAGTCTCTACCGAAATTGTAGAGCGTCTGCTCAGTCTTGACCGTCCCTCTCGCGAGGACATTAACCGAATCAAGATCGAAGTCTGCAGGCTACACAGGTCACCTACTGTTCCTCCTAACTCCGATCTTCTTCAGCGGATCCCTGGTTCGGAGCTCACCCGCTTCAAGCCGCTCCTCGTTGGTAAACAGGTTCGTAGCGCTAGCGGAGTAACTACTGTCGCCGTGATGCCCAAGCCATACGCTTGTCCCCACGGAAAGTGCACATACTGCCCGGGTGGGCCCGAAGTCGGAGTCCCAAGAGCTTACACTGGAAAAGAGCCAGCTGTCATGCGAGCTCTGGAGAATGAATACGACCCCTTCCTCCAGGTTCAGAGTAGGGTCGCTCAGCTTCAGGCAATGGGACACTCGGTCGACAAAGTAGAGCTGATCCTTGTCGGTGGCACCTTTCCATTCCTACCAAGAACCTACCAGGAAGACTTCGTCAAACGATGCCTCGATGCGTTGAATGGCGTCGACTCACCTTCCCTGGAAGAAGCGAAGAATCTCGCTGAATCAGCAAGTGTCAAGAACGTCGGGATTACCGTCGAAACAAGGCCTGACTGGGCACGGAAGGGCCATGTGGATCACATGCTTTCGATGGGGGTAACACGCGTCGAGATAGGGGTCCAGACCTTGTACGACGATGTCTATGAGAGAATTCATAGAGACCATACTGTCGCTGATGTTGTTCAGGCAACACAGACCCTAAAGGATTCAGGAATCAAGGTCGGGTATCACATGATGCTAGGACTACCGGGCTGCGACGCTTCGCGGGATTTAGACGCGTTCCGGAAAATCTTCGAAGACCCCGACTTCAAGCCTGACATGTTGAAGATCTATCCATGTCTGGTCACACCTGGAACACAGCTCTACGAGGAATGGAAGAGAGGAGAGTACAACCCCTACTCCACCGAGGAATCAGCCCATCTCATCGCAGAGATCAAACAGTTCGTTCCACGCTGGGTAAGGATCATGAGGATCCAGAGAGAGATACCCGTGGATGGGATCGCGGACGGCGTGAAGCACGGGAATCTCCGACAGCTCGTCCAGGAAGAGCTGACGCGTCGTGACATGAAATGTGAGTGCATCAGATGCAGAGAAGTCGGCATCCACTTCCTCAATAGAGGAGAAAGTCCTGACTTGGAACAAGTCCGACTTCAAAGGATCGACTATGAAGGTTCCGGGGGAACCGACATTTTCCTATCTTTCGAGGATCCCGAAAGTGACATACTCGTTGGGTATGTTCGACTTCGGATACCAACTGAGAAGGCTCACAGACCCGAGATAGCAGGACAGGATGCCGCAATTATCAGGGAACTGCACGTTTTCGGGCAGACAGTTCCCGTGGGAGGTCGGATAGCGGGTGCGTTTCAGCACAAGGGCTACGGGTCCAAGCTTCTCGCGGAAGCAGAACGAATATCTTGGGAAGAATACGATCGCACAAAAATGCTGGTGATTAGTGCCCTTGGTACCAAGGGGTATTATTCTCGCTTCGGCTACACACACGACGGACCTTACACGTCCAAGAACATAGCGTAAGAATCCTTAACCGGATATGTACCTCACAGATTCACCTCGAAGACGTGTTGCATGAATGACCGTCCGAGAGTTAGAAGGATACCAGGGGCAAGTCCTTCAACGGCTACGGAAATCCAAGGCCAAGATCGGTAGCGTCATCCGCCTCACTTCGAAATCGGGCGAAGCGTTCGAAGGGACTTTGATTCCTCGGTCAGAGTATTCCGATCACACTCACATCGTCTTGAAGATGAAAAACGGTTACAACATAGGTATTTCTCTCGACAGAACAAAAACGCTGGAAGTCATCGGGGAAGGTGAGAAACCCCACTTCACCAAGCCTTCCCCACCGGCGAATCATGTTGGGTTACCGAAGGTTGCCATCATCAGCACTGGTGGGACTATCGCCAGCAGGGTCGATTATCGCACTGGCGCTGTGCAGCCTGCACTCACAGCGGCCGACCTTGCAAGCGTCGTCCCCGAACTTTCGTCAATCGCCGAAATTGATGCTCACATACTCTTCAGCGAGTACAGCGAGAACATTGGCCCAAACCATTGGAAGGGGATGGCCGAGGAAGTCGCCAAAAGAATAGCCAACGATGCAGAGGGGGTCGTAATAAGTCATGGAACAGACACCTTGCACTATACGGCGGCAGCTTTGAGTTTCGCGCTCGCAAACCTGCCTGTTCCGGTTCTACTTGTCGGGGCTCAGCGATCTTCTGACCGTCCCAGCTCAGACGCGGCCTCCAACCTCACGGGAGCAGTCGCCCTCGCCGCACGAGCCGACATGGCCCTTGTCGGTGTTGCTATGCACCAAGACCTCTCCGACCACATCGTCCTTGCTCATCGAGGCACCAGGGTTCGAAAATGTCACACGAGTCGTCGAGATGCGTTCAAGTCCGTCAACTCCGTTCCTATAGCAAGTTACGATCTGAAGACCGGCCAGATCGAAATGACGAACGGAGTCCCGAAGAGAGACAAGTCCCGGAAGCTGGCCTTGAAATCTCGTTTTGACCAACATGCATACTTGATCAAATTCTACCCCGGGTTCAACACTGGCATGATTGACTCAGCCGTTTCTGCAGGGGTACGCGGGATAGTTCTTGAGGGAACAGGGCTAGGTCATGTTTCCAGACACTTATTTGATTCTGTGAAGAAAGCGTTGAAGAGGGAGGTCCCAGTCTTCATGACATCCCAGACTATATGGGGACGAGTAGACATGAACGTCTACAACACCGGGCGCGACCTACTCAATCTCGGAGTCACTCCTCTTGAGGATATGATTGCTGAAACGGCAATTGTCAAGCTGATGTGGGTTGCAGCCCAGACCAAGTCAGCCGGCAAGATTCGAGAAATGATGCTTCGGTCGGTTGCAGGCGAAATGACTTCGAGGACTTTGGTGGAGGCTTCCTAGTCGTCCGTAGATTATCGAGCCGTCGGCCTCAAGGTCGGCGTCGAGATACACCGACAGCTCGACACCGAGCACAAGTTCTTCTGCGACTGTCCAACGATTCTATCAACAAAGCCGCCCACAGTGACCTTCGAACGAAGACTTCGGCCCACACAAAGTGAGCTAGGCCAAATTGATCCCGCCGCCCTCTTCGAGTTCCACAAGGGCAAGATCATCACTTACGAGGCGGACCCGGAAACCACCTGCCTCGTGGAACTGGACGAGGAACCTCCCCACCCCTTGAACCCAGAAGCATTGGATGTCGCCCTTACCATGAGCATGCTCCTACACGCAAAACCGATGGACGAGATTCACGTTATGCGAAAGGTGGTCATTGACGGGTCCAACACAACCGGATTCCAACGAACAGCAGTCATCGCACTCAACGGGTCCATAACAGTAGACGGAGTAGAAGTGCCAATAGAACAAGTAACGCTTGAAGAAGATGCGGGACGAAAAACAGGCGACACAAAGACCTCAGTAGTCTTCCGCCTCGATCGGCTCGGGGTTCCACTGATAGAAGTCTCAACTGGACCAATAATCCACGACCCAGAACAAGCTGGAAAAGTTGCCTTCGCAATAGGCCGCATCCTCCGCGCAACCAAGAAAGTAAAACGAGGTCTAGGAAGCATTCGACAGGACCTTAACATATCGGTCAAGAACGGCGCCCTCATCGAGGTGAAAGGGGTCCAGGAGCTCGAACTCGTTTCCAAGGCTGTAAGCTACGAGGTTCAGAGACAGCTCGGGCTTATCGAGGTCAGAGATGAACTCCGGCAAAGGAACGTCAAGGCTTCGGATATCAATGAGGAATTCGTTGACGTCACCAACATCCTCTCAGGCTCACAATCAAAAGTCGTACAATCCGCCCTCAATCAAGGAGGAGTAGCACTCGCAGTCAAACTCCCCAGTTTCAAGGGACTTCTGAAACGCGAACTCATCCCCAATATCCGGCTAGGAACAGAGATGGCAAAACGCGCCATCTTCTGGGGTAGGGTCGGAGGAATTTTTCATTCAGACGAGCTTCCTGCGTATGGAATCGATTCAAGTCATGTAGAAGAGGTCGCGAAGAGCCTCGGATGTGGAGAACTTGATGGGTTCGTTATCGTAGCAGACAATCTCGACAATGCGAAAGACGGTTTGAGGGCAGTTGTAGAACGTGCTCAGGAGGCCGTGGAACGAGTTCCCGAAGAAACACGGGCGGCAAACCCTGACGGGACCACTGCCTATCTACGCCCAAGGCCTGGAGCTGCGAGAATGTATCCAGAGACCGATGTCCCACCGGTTCAAATCGGCCAGGATCGACTTGAACGACTCTGGGAGAACCTTCCCCGAATGCCGGAAGAGCTAGCGAAAGAGCTGGAGACAAAGCATAGTCTCAGCCCCAAGCTAGCAACTCAGCTCGTGGATTCCGATTATCTTCCCGCTTTCGAGGAGATCGTCGCTAGAGCAAAAAGCGTCGCACCCAGCTTCATCGCAACAATGCTTACGGAATCTCTGAGAAGCCTGCAAAGGGAACAAGTGCCCGTGGAAAACGTGGGGGAAGACCAGCTCAAACAAGCGTTCGACCTAGTTTCCAAGGGTGAAACCGCGAAAGAGTCTGTTCTGGACGTTCTCAGATGGCTTGCATTCCATCCAGATGGAGCCGCCGAGGAAGCGGTGGAAATGCTGAACCTCCAAATGCTGACCAAGTCGGACCTAGAGAATATCATCAGCAAAGTTGTTGAATCGAATCAAACCCTGGTTCAAGAAAACGGCACCAAGGCTCTCGGACGAATGATGAACCTAGTAATGGCCGAGGTGAGGGGACGAGCCGACCCCCGACAGGTCACTGAGCTGCTTAGGACCCGTTTGGAACAGGTCAAAGCATGACAAGCACGAAAGACGAGTCAAAGGTCGATGATATTGTCCTTGACGATCTCGACAAGAGGATTCTTCACTGGTATCTCATCGACGCTCGCCTCTCCTACAGGGAGTTAGCGCACAAGCTAGGCGTCTCGACAACCACAGTCCAATCGAGAACCGCAAAACTGGAGAAGGCAGGGATCATACGCGGCTACTCCGCAATGTTCGACCATGACAAGATCGGCTTCCAGCTTACCGCGATCACAGAGGTGAGCGTCGCAAAAGGCAAACTCCTCGAGCTCGAGAAGGAGGTCGCCAAGATGCCTCAGGTACTAGCCGTATACGACGTTACAGGACTCACCGATGCGATGGTCATTGCGAAGTTCAAGAGCCGAGACGACCTGAGCAAGTTCACTAAAGCACTACTAGCCATGCCCTTCGTAGAACGAACGAACACCCACATCGTCCTCACGACAGTCAAAGAAGACTTCAGACTACTCTAAGCAAACGTCTAGGGAGAATCACGAGTGGAATTTGACCTTCTTCTAAGAAAACGCAGGAATGTCTACGGGTTTCAAGACAAGGCAGTACCAGATGCCATCCTCCACAAGATTCTCGAAAACGCACGACACGTCCCCAGCGCAGGTTTCACTCAAGACTTCGACCTCGTTGTGGTCAGAGACCCTGCGATAAAGAGAAAACTCGCCGAAGCAGGCCGAGAACAAGAATATGCAGGCTATTCGGGGATCGTTCGGGGCTTCATTGAAAAGGCTCCTGTCGTCGTGGTCCCGTGCGGTAACAAGCCCCGATTCGAATCCAAATATGGAAGTCCAGCGGAGAAGAACTCAAGAATTCCATGGTGGCTGACCGACAGCGCCTTCTCCTCAATCATTCTCATCCTTTCTGCCTTCCAGGAAGGAATGGCCGCGTCATTCATCGGAGCGATTGAAGAGAAAATGGTTGCCGAAAGCCTCAACCTTCCGGCAGACGGCTCGATAATTCCCCTCGCAATCATCCCAATCGGCTACAAACACAAAGAGGAACGACGCTTCGATCCAGAAATGAGGAAGAAACTGAAAACTCTCAGGCAATCCACGAACCAAATACACTGGGAGAGGTGGTCTGAGTAGCCACCTTCAACCTCGGGGTGAAGCCAAGTCTCTGAGATAACCCGTGACTTGCTCTCAGCATTGAGACAGCTATCTCAGGATTTCTTGGTTGCGGCTTTCAGTTTCGTTATGGCATCCCTCAGATAGTCAGCAGCCTCGTCTGGATTTTCGATATACTGTGATACGATGTTAACCAGTGCGCTCCCGACTATTGCTCCATCAGCTCCCGACTTGATGATGGCCGATACGTGTTCAGGCCGGGAGATGCCGAACCCCGCGGAGATGGGAATCTTTCCCTTTGCCAGCGACTTGACTGAGCTGACAGCTTCTAGTGCATGGGGGCTAAGAGTGTCCCTAGGACCCGTAACACCGTAGAGAGAGACGAGATAGAGAAAACCCTTCGACCTTTCCAGGATAGTTCGCAGTCTCAGCTTAGAGGTGTTTGGTGCTGCTAGGTAGATGTTATCGATATTGTGTTTCAGGGCAAGGTTTCTGAATTCGTCGCTCTCTTCAACCGGCAAATCCGGGACGACGATTCCATCAACACCGCTTTCACGGGCTTTAGTTAGGAAGCGGTCCAAGCCCATCGCAAGAATCGGATTATAGTAACTCAAGACGACAAATGGGACCGGAGACTGCGATGAGAGTTCTCGGATCAAACCCAGGATTCCTTTAGGCGTGGCTCCTTGGGACAGGGCCCGCATGCTAGAAGCCTGGATCACTGGTCCGTCGGCTATTGGATCTGAGAATGGAATTCCGATTTCAACAATATCCGCTCCACCCTCTATCAACGCGGTAGAATTAGCCAAGAATGCTTTCGGGTCCGGGTCGCCGCCTGTCAGGTACGCGACCAACGCTCCCTCTCCGCGGCTATGAAGTTCTCGGAACTTCGCCTCTATCCTATCCTCATTGTGGGATGTGCTTGGCAATTATCTCCACATCCTTGTCGCCTCTGCCTGAAAGGTTGACGATGATCGAATCCTTTGTCCCGAGACTCTTCGCCAACTTCATCGCGTAACTGATAGCGTGAGCCGATTCCAGAGCAGGCATGATCCCCTCCAATTGTGAGAGATTCTTGAAAGCGTCCAGAGCCTCCTCATCGGACACCGTAACATACTTGGCTCGCCCCGCGTTCATCAGGAAGGCGTGTTCCGGCCCGACCCCGGGATAGTCAAGCCCAGCCGAAATACTCCGGGTCGTCTGCACCTGTCCCACTTGGTCCTGCAGAACATACGTCATCATGCCATGCAGGACCCCTTCGCGTCCAGCAACCAACGGTGCCGCGTTTTGTCCCGGCAACAAACCTTCGCCCCCAGCCTCGACTCCGTAAAGGTCGACATCCAGATCGTGCAAAAAAGAATGGAAGATTCCGATCGAATTGCTTCCCCCACCGACACAGGCAACCACAGCTTTCGGGAGCTTACCCTCTGTTTGCAGGATCTGCTTCCGAGCCTCCTTCCCGATCACCCTCTGAAAGTCCCGGACCATCGTCGGGTAAGGATGGGGACCCACAACCGATCCCAGAAGATAGTATGTATCCTGAACATTTGTAACCCAGTCCCTCAACGCCTCATTGATCGCATCCTTCAAAGTCTTGGACCCGGACTCAACAGGATGCACCTTAGCACCGAGCATCTTCATCCTGTATACGTTCAATTTCTGTCGATCCATATCCTCACTTCCCATGTAGATCTCAGCACTCAACCCTAGAGCTGCACAAGCCATAGCAGTAGCAACCCCATGTTGTCCCGCCCCAGTTTCAGCAATGATCCGCCGCTTCCCCATTTTCCTAGCAAGGAGAGCTTGGCCGAGAGTATTGTTGATCTTGTGTGCACCACCATGCAAGAGATCCTCTCTCTTCAGGTAGATTCTAGCCCCTCCAATGCGGCGAGTCAGATTCGCAGCAAGGTACAGTGGCGTAGGTCTGCCGGCGAAACTGTCCAGCCAACCCGCCAACTCTTTCTTGAAGGAGGGGTCGTGGGAGAACTTGTTGTATGCCTCCTCAAGTGCCCTGAGTGGCTCCATCAAGGTCTCAGGGACATACTGCCCGCCGTATTTTCCGAACTTGCCCGGCTTCGAACGTGTCCTCGGTTCTACGTGATTCTTCAAGTGCTGACCAGCTCCCTCACCTTCGCCTCGATGTCCAATGATTTCATTATCGAAGTGCCAACAAGAAAAGCCCTAACGCCCGCGGCCTTGAGCCGTCTAATATCTCGCGAAGATTCTATCCCGCTTTCAGAAACAACCGGCCTGTCAACATCAACGTTCTCTGCAAGGATCTTCTCGGTAGTCGAGAGGTCCAACTGGAAAGTAGACAGATTACGGTTGTTGATACCGTAGAGGTCAGGTCTGAATCTCCGGAGGCTGTCAAACTCGCTGGCGCTGTTCGCCTCCACTAAGACCTCCAGTCCAAGCCGATTAGCCTCAAGAATCATGCTATCAAGCCCAACATTGGACAATTTCCTGCTGAAGATTTCGGAAATCAAGACCACTGCACTGGCTCCTGCCCTCTGTCCAGCTTGGAGTTGCTTCGGCGACACTACAATGTCTTTCATTATCGTCGGCACCTGTACTTCCTTATTGATCGTAACCAGGGTGTCTAAATTGCCATCAAAGTTTTCGGGGTCCGTAAGGACCGAGAGCGCACATGCTCCGCCACTTAGCATTGCTTTTGCAATCAGAAGTGGGTTTCCAGATTCTCTGATCTTTCCAGCCGATGGGGAAGCGTATTTTATCTCCGCGATGACCGGCGTCTTTCTCCTTTCTTGAATCGCTTTGACCAACCCTCTGCGGGAAGCATTCGCGGTTCCACCATTGTCGTAGTAGCCTCGTTTGACTCTAGCTCTGGCCTTTGCGGCAAGCTCAGGCAAATGGTCTACCAAGAATGTCAAGCCAGGTCTTTGAGTCGCTGGGTGTCTCCGCCCGAGAACTCTACAAGCTGATACAATGTTTGGAACGGCTTTCCATCACTCACAACTTTGGAAGCTATTTCGACCCCCTCTCTGAAGTTCTCGGCTCTTTCACAAAGGACCAGCCCTGCTGCCGCGTTCGCCAAGACCATTTGGACGCGGGGATCATTCTGTCCCAGATGTCCTGATAGGATTTTGGCCGTGAGGCGTGCGTTCTCCTCCGGGTCCGATCCGGCAACCTCCTCAGCCGTGCTTCTCTTGAAGCCGAGATCCTCTGGCTCCACTTCGTCCCTGAATATTCGTCCGTTTTGACGCCTTACAATGATCGTTTTACCCGTGATGGAAATCTCATCGACTCCGTCGAGCCCATAGACTGTCATCACGGATTTCGCTCCCAAGTTGTGCGCTGCGAGACACATCGGCTCCAGAAGCTCACTGTCATAGACTCCGATCAGCTGAGCATTCGCCCCCGCGGGGTTCGTTAGGGGGCCGAGGATGTTGAATACTGTGCGTACTCCTATCTCGCGTCTCACCGAGGCCACGTTTTTCATCGCCGGGTGGAAGTTGGGTGCGAACATGAACCCGATTCCGATCTCTTCGATCGCTCGCTCGACCAACTCTGCTTCCATGTTCAGGTTCAGACCCAATTGTTCGAGAACGTCTGCGCTTCCGCATTTGCTTGTGAACGATCGATTGCCGTGTTTTGCGACCGGAACGCCGGCTGCGGCGATTACGAAAGCCGCGGTGGTGCTGACATTGAACGTTTTCGTTCTATCCCCGCCGGTCCCGCAAGTATCCAGCAGGTAGCCGTTTATTTTCGGGTGTATTCTATGGCTGAATTCCCTCATTACTTGCGCTAGGGCAGTGACTTCGTCAGCTGTCTCCCGCTTCTTTTTCAATCCTATTAGGAAGGCTGCGACCTGCGACGACGTCGCCTCTCCAGACATGATTTCTTTCATAGTAGCCTTCGCTTGGTCGGACGTCAACTCGTGGTTCTCGAGGAGAAGCGGGATGCATTCCTTGATCATCCCTGTCAATCCTCCAGGAAGTTCTCGATGATCCGGTGCCCCGGCAGAGTAAGAATAGACTCTGGATGGAACTGAACTCCTTCAATCGGAAGTTCTCGATGTCGAACACCCATTATCTCATTGTCATCGAGGGACTGGGCGGTCACTTCGAGCGTTTTCGGCAGGCTCTTTCTTTCCGCGACAAGTGAATGATATCTCGTAGCCTCGAAAGGACTCTTTACTCCACGGAGAACCCCTTTTCCATCGTGTCTAATTGGGCTGGTCTTGCCGTGGCGGAGTCTCCTTGCTCGAACTATTCTGCCGCCGAACGCGTGAACAATCCCTTGATGTCCCAAACAGACGCCTAGAGTCGGGGTTTCGTTGCTCACTTCTCGGAGGATAGCCGCGCACGTCCCAAAGTACCGGGTATTGCTGGGAGTGCCGGGGCCGGGGGAGATTATGATCCTGTCAGGTGAGAGTTCCTTGACACCTGCGACATCAATCTCATCGTTCCGTTTCACAACAACCTTGTCTGCAACCTCACCAACGTACTGGGCCAGATTGTAGACGAAGCTGTCATAGTTGTCGAGGATCAGAACCTTCACCGGTCTCCTCCTGGGCTTGATCCATACCCGTGAACAATGCAGCCGTCTTCCTCTCCGACTCGATCCATTCCCGGTCAGGAACCGAATCCGCAACTATCCCGGCTCCGGACTGGAGATAGCAATACCCGTCTTGGGCGCAAAGGGTCCTGATTGTTATCGCAAAATCAGCGCTTCCATTCGCAGAGAAATAGCCGACGGCTCCAGCGTAAGGACCCCTTGCAGTGGTTTCCAGCTCCTCGATGATCTCCATCGCCCGAACTTTCGGGGCTCCTGAAACCGTGCCAGCAGGAAAGACGGCCCTGAACAAGTCGAAGCTAGTTGCGTTCTTTCTCAGATGTCCCGTAACTCTGGAAACAATGTGTTGGACATGGCTGTAGCCCTGAACTCTCATAAACTCGGGAACTTTGACAGTCCCGTAATCGCAGACTCTACCAAGATCATTCCGGGCCAAGTCGACGAGCATCACGTGTTCCGCTCGTTCTTTTTCGTCCTGAAGCAATTCGGCCGCTAGTGCTTTGTTTCGCGCAGAATCCCCAGTGAACGGCCGCGTTCCAGCGATAGGGAAGCTCTCCGCATTGCGACCGATCTTACGGGCTAGCATTTCTGGGCTGGATCCGACGATTTCCCTGTCGCCAAACTTGAGGTAGTACATGTACGGAGACGGGTTGATCCTCCTCAGCGACCTGTAGAACCGGAGGAGCGAACCCTTGAACGGAATCTTGTATCTCTTCGACAGAACAACCTGGAAAACGTCGCCTGATTCAATGAACTCCTTGGCCTCTTCGACTCGTTCGCAGAAATCATCCTGGCTCACATTCGACTTCGGCTTCCCAAAGCTAACCAGATCGTTGCCGGCAGAATCGTTCAGTAGCTCCTCCGCTTTTTCTATTCTGTTTTCCTCTCGGTAGAAGTAGTGTGTTTTGCCAGTGATGTGGTCGAAGACGATACCGTCTTCAAAGAGTCCGAATTCTACATCGGGGAACCCGTTGCCTTTGCTTCCCACTCTAAGGATTCTTTCAAAGGAGCGTACGAGGTCATAGGATGCATATCCGACTAAGCCCCCAGCGTATCTATCGGCTGGTTTTCGCTCTTTGACCGGGCTGCTGAGATTGGCTAGCAGAGCTAGAGGGTCTTGACATTTCTCGATCCGTCTTTCCGCTCTCTGTCGATCGAGGATCTCAGCCTGATTCTTAGAAGCTCGAATGATCTTCTGCGGGTCAAATCCTAGAAACGTGTACCTGGTTAGGCGTCGCGGTCCCTCAACCGACTCGAGAATGAAGCATGTGTCGAACTTGTTTCTGATGGATGCGAAAACGTCGATTGGCTGCTTTCTAGTTTCTAGAGGAAGATAATTCAGCCTGGTGGGGCGCGCTGTCAGCTGCTGTCCAAAGACTATACCCCATGGAGGTCGCCTTTACCTCCCTGCCCGTATGTCACTTTTATAGCTTGCGTGACCACTTTTGTACATTAGATAAAAGTCTCTTCTTCACCCCGCTCGCCTGCTTCGATCGAATCTGGGCAAGATTGGTCGCAAGTTCAAGAAATTTCTGTCTGACGGGAGGGAGAAACGGGTTCAACTTTTGAATTCCCACAATCATGTCCCAGCCGTCGAGCATCCTGACAATCCTGCCTTCAGTCTCTCGGAGAGACTGAGTTCTAGGTTCTCCACCCATCCCATCGAGGCCCAGCCCGAGAGAGATCAGCGCAAAATGATGGAGGCCTTGAACGTAGGCCATGGCGCGGTCATGCTGTGCCGCTGACATTGTCTGGATCTTCGATCCACCACCCTGGAGCGCACGAGCTAACCTGGACCATTTCTGGCCAGGACGGTAAGGCACCGCAACAATGACTTGATCGTGAAGATGATCTATGCCGGGTCCAAAAAGCGGATGCAAGCTCACATACTCCAGTCCTTTCGAGATTTTTTCTGCAACCCTGTCCGATATCCCAGTCTTGACCGACGAAAGATCAGCAAGGAGGCAGCCGGTCGTCATAAGCGACGCCGTTTCAGTCGCGACCCTGACCGTTTCCTCCATCGGCACGGCCGAGATCACAATGTCCGAAGAGGTTGCGTCTAGGATTGTTCCCGGTTCGACCTCCATCTCCTTGGCAGCTGTCCGAGTCTTGTTGATCTCTCGACCCGCTATCTTGACTTTCGCACCTTGTTGGCTGGCGAACCGCGCGAAGAAACGTCCCATCGCGCCAGTTCCGCCCACGATCAGGATTCTCGTCTGGTCAAGTTTCTTCGGGTCTTGTTGAGGATGGTCTCGCTGGGCCTCCACACTCAGGGCAAAAATCTGGTCGAATACTGGCCGTATGAGGTTCGGATCTAGGTCCAGTGATGTGGCTGCGCGTTCTATCTTTCTGAGGATGATTTTCTCTCGCTCGGGATCGCGATAATCGAGGCCTCTATGCTTCTTGATGCGGCCGAGCAGCCGTGCGTTCTCGTATCTGTTCTTGAGAAGCCTAACTATCTCTTGGTCTAGCTCGTCTATCCTGTCCCGAATCCTAGTAACGTCGTCCATTGAGAGTTAGCTCTTCAGGACCCGAGGAATCATTCCGCCGCGGATCATCAAATCCGCCAGTCCAATCGCCACCATACCTTGGACGACGGGGACGGCCTTGGGGACTACGCATGGGTCATGTCGTCCTTTGAC
The DNA here is from genome assembly GCA_005882895.1 of Candidatus Bathyarchaeota archaeon. Taxonomy (GTDB): domain Archaea; phylum Thermoproteota; class Bathyarchaeia; order 40CM-2-53-6; family 40CM-2-53-6; genus 40CM-2-53-6. Next base: position 35,829 of record VBBD01000015.1, read on the forward strand.
TCCGAGCTTAGCCTCTTCCATTTGGGATATGTTTACGGTCTTTTGCTCCTTCGCTATCGAGGATGGTGGCTTGAACGCAACTCTGAGTAGCAGGGGCATTCCCGTCGACATTCCCCCCAGCACTCCTCCAGAATTATTGGTTAGTGTGACAAATTTTCCCTCTTTGATCACGTACTGGTCGTTGTTTTCGGACCCTTTAAGACGGGTTGCCTGGAACCCAGCTCCAAATTCGACCCCCTTGACCGCGGGGATCCCGAAAAGTATCTTGGCGAGCTCCGAGTCGATGGCATCGAAAAGCGGCTCCCCAACGCCCACGGGAAGGTTTAGCGCCGTACACTCGACGACTCCTCCGGCGCTGTCGCCATCGGCCTTTGCGTTTATCACTGCTTGTCGCATTTTCTCTGCGATAACCGGATCTGGACATCTCATCGAGTTCTCGTACGTGACTTTCTTGACGGCTTCATTACTGGGAGGGTTATTCAATTGAACTCCGTCGATAGCCTGGGCGTAGGCGAGGACCTCCACTCCGAACGTGGAGAGAAGTTTCTGGGCGATCGCTCCGGCGGCAACGAATGCTGCGGTCATTCGTCCTGAAAGTCTTCCTCCCCCTCGGTAGTCATTGAAACCACCATACTTCACCTTCGCCGGATAGTCCGCGTGTCCAGGCCGAACGACGTCTTTCACAGGCTCATAATCAGAGGATTTCACGTCCTTGTTTCTGATATGCAAAGTCACCGGCGCCCCCGTCGTATGGTCCTGGAATACCCCAGAGAATAGCTCTACAGCATCAGGCTCCCGTCGCGCGGAAACGACCTCTTTCTCTTGCGGGATTCGCAAGTCCAACGTCCGCTGAATATCATCGAGCGTCAACGAGAGTCCGGCCGGGCAACCGTCTACAGTGACGCCTACCACGGGACCGTGGCTTTCTCCGAAACAGGTAACGACGAACGCTTTGCCGATCGAATTACTCCACACTTAGTAGTACCCCCAATTTTGCGAGGTCGTGAAAGAATTCCGGGTAAGATTTCGAAACTGCTTCCGAGTTTTGAATTATTGACTCTCCCTTCGCACCAAGAGAAGCGGCTGCGCACGCCATCGCAACACGATGGTCGCTGTGTGAATCGAACGCACTTCCGATCAACTCTCTGGTTCCCTCAATCTTGATCATGTCGTCTTCTGCATGAATCTTGGCCCCCATCTTCACCAACTCGGTCGGAAGAGTTTGCAACCTGTTGGACTCCTTGTAAGCTAGCCTCTTTACGCCTCGGATTTCTGATGAGCCGTCTGCGAAACATCCAAGTGTCTCAAGCGGCGGGACCAGATCCGGGTTATTACTCGCGTCAAAATCGAATCCATCTAGTTCTCCCTTCCCAATCGTCAGCCCATCTCCATTCTGTTGGATTTCGAGTCCGATTTCGCGGGCGATTTTCAATATTGCAGAATCAGGCTCAAGCTCGTAGGATCCAAGGCCGGAAATTGTGATATCATCTCCCGCGGTTCCCGCCGCGGCAATGAGGAAGGCTGCAGACGAAAAATCTCCTGGAACATGATGAGACGCTGGTGCGAAGCTTTGCGGTGCCGGAATCTTGAACTTCTCATCGGATTCCTCGATCGAGATTCCATGCTTTCTCAACACATCAATGGACATGTTCACGTATGGGCGCGATTCAAGTGCACCTTCCACATTGATCGTGACGTCTCTTATCGCCAGGGGGGCTGCGAATAGGAGTCCTGAGATGAACTGGGAGCTGATGTCGCCTGGAACCGTGACTTCCCCGCCTCTGAGAGGTCCCCTAAGCAGTACTTCGAATCCATGCGTGTCGGAAGTGGCTCGGGCGGAGGCACCTAGAGTGTTGATAGCCTTCACAAGCGGGTCCAATGGTCTGTTGGCTAGTCTCGGGCTGCCCCTTAGCCTAACTGTCTTTAGGGAAGTGGAAGAGATCGCGGTGAGGAACCTCAGGGTGGCTCCCGAGTCACCGCATTCAATCGGACGGTTGGATGTTGTCGGTCTCTTGATTCCATTAGAAATTGTTCGAGTTTTCTTAACAAGAACCTTCGCTCCCAATCTTTGAATCCCTTCAAGGGTTCGCTGGGTATCATCACAATGCAAAGCTCCTTCAATGACAGATTTCCCGGGCGACAAGAGAGAGGCAAGGAGTGCCCTGTGGGTGTATGCCTTTGAGCCGGGAGCCTTCACTTTTCCGTGCAGCGCCTGCGGACCCCTGAGCCTGACTCTCAAGTCTCGATCATCGCTTTCGTGAAGTTCGGATTCGCCTCGATTATTCGTCCATCGAATCTCTCGAACACCTGCCGCACCGGCTTCAATCTATTCTCGTCAACTACTGCCGCTACGGCTGGTCCCTTCCCGGATAGTCCAGCTCCAAATGCTCCCGCCTCAATCGCTGAAAGTGCTGGACGAGGGTCTTCGCCAAGGATTGATGAGAGCGCGAGCCCGTTAAGCGTAAGCGCATCCCAGACGTGGCCGTTGCTTGCTTCGCTGTATGCTATTTCTGAAATCCTTCGGGTAGGCGCAAATTTTGTCCGGTCCAGCTGTCCAGTTCGAGTTTTTCGCGATGGAACAAGTATGAGGACTTTGAAATCTCTGGGGATCTTGAGAATTTTTTTCACCTTTCTATGATCGTTATCGGTTAGAACAGCGCCGCCGTGATAGGACGCGAAGGAATCATCGTAAGCTCCAGTGAGACTTACCCCGGACTCGATGGATGCCTCTACTCCAATTGCAACTAGCGTGTCATCATCTCGCTCCTCTTCCAATGCGGATACAGTGGCTAAGGCCACAGCGTTGGCTGCCGCGCTGCTGCTCTTCAAACCCACAGCTGTTGGAATGTTGGAGGAAGTGATCACCTCTCCCTGCAGCTTCCGCTCATACCCGTAATGTTCCAGGACCTTCTGGACCACTGTGACCGCGAGCTTGTTCGATTCCTCGGGGTCAGAGGATATGAATCCGGAAATCCGGCCCGGTCCCTCTCGTAAGCTAACCTTCGCTCGGGTCCAAAGATCTACTCCGAGAGCGCCTCCCTTGCCTGTTGGAAACGCGTTCAGGATGCTAATAGCCCCGTGGGAAAGGGCCTGGCCGCCGCCCTTCATTTCCAATCCTTCCCCAGATAATCTACGACGGAGGAACGCATGAGAGCGAAGGGAGCGGGCTCGTTGAGCCAGATTTCATAGGACAACGCTGCCTGGTGGACAAGCATCTCTAGCGGGCTTATCGTTCCGCGTCCTGCGGGAATCGGTTCGCTGGGCTTGTCGTATGCGAGGTCGAAGACCCAAGCAGTATCATTCACTCTGTTGAGCGGGATTTTGAGCTGGGATAGGAGAGTCGAGATCCGTATCGGAGTCGCGTTGACAAATAGGTCCGTATCCTGGAGGCTTTTCTCCAAGCCATTCTTGGTGAGTTCTTCATACGAAATTCTGCCGGGACCGGATGCGTTATCCGCTAGCGCTCTCGCCTTTGCCAAAGTCCTGTTAAGGATCTTGATCGTGTTGTTTTCTGTCGAAAAACGATGAACTAGTGCTTGGGCCGCTCCTCCCGCCCCGAGCACTACTATCCGCTTATTGCCGGGTTCGAAACCGTAGGATCTCAGAGCTCTGACAGCTCCCTCTCCGTCAGTGTTGTATCCTACTAGTCCGGTCTTGGTTCGGACAACTGTATTGACTGATCCGCTTTTCTTCGCGTTCTCGTCAAGCCCGTCCAACATATCCAAGATGGTGGTCTTGTGGGGCATTGTGACGTTGAAGCCGTCAAACTCGAGCGTGCGGGCTGCTTCTACTGCCCGTTTCAGGTTATCCCTCCTGACCTCGAAGGGTACATAGGTTCTGTTTAGTGATAGTTTCTCGAAGGTCGCGTTGAAGATCACGGGGCTGAGGCTGTGGGCTACCGGCGATCCGTAGATGGAGTGGACTCTGGTATCCCCTTTGATCATATGCTGTTACTCCACGCCTAGCATCTCGTAGATTCGGCGAAGTTCGGCAATAGTCGACTGCCCGGGAGCGGTTTCCAGTCCTCTCTCCAGCGAGGCGTAGGTGAAGTGGGCTCCGTAGAACGGTGCTAGTAGCCTGGACCAGACTCCCGCCTGTCCCATGGCAAAACTGACCAGCGGCGAGTTCTGATGGTTCGCTTTCAACAAGCTGAGGACGGTGAGATTGTCTTCAGGAATCTGCGCTGTTGTGACGATCTTGCAGACATCGGGCTTGAACTTCTGAAGCTGGACCAGGGTTGAGGCGAGTTTCGCGGGATCAGGCGTTCTGAAGTGATCGTGGTGGGACAGTATGATCTTGGCACCTTTCTCCCTAAACGTCTTGATGACGCGGTCCAGCTTGGTTGTGGTGAGTTCTAGGTCTACGTACTGGAATCCTCCCTCTACAGCCTCCATCAGGATCTTCAGGCGCTCGGCTTCGGATCTGTCGAAGGATCCCTTTTCCGACAGGGGCCGGTTGGTTCCGATGATTGGTCGTTCAACCGCGCGGGCTATCTTTGTCAGTCCGTGGTAGCTCCGGAGCCGATCCAAACGAACCTCTACAAGATCCGCGGAGAGTCTCTCGGCTCTCTGCGCTCTTCCCAATAGCTCGGGAGTGTCGGTTGAGGAGATAGAGACACAGACTTTGGGGGTCACCTTTCGATGACCATCTCGTCTGCTACTTTTGTTCCAAAGTGTCGTCCGCCCTCTTCGAACCGGACCAATACCTCGTCGCCGGGCGTGATTTCTGAAACCGGTTTGGACCCGTCTCTTGTGACCAGCCGGACGGTCTCAGCATTCTGAACTATCGTTGTTAGCTTTCGGCTTCCAATGCTCGCCTCGACGAGGATCATTGGCCGGCGCTCTATCTTGACCCTCGCGACATCAACGCTTCTGGTTCGCCCTCTCCTGTCAATCAGGAGAACGGTTTCTCCGGCAGATAGCTCGGAGAGATACCGTGTTTTTCCATTCGCGGCCAGAATGTATGATGAGACTGGGCCAGCGTTCACTCTGAACGGTCGCGAGTTCACGTGAGGGTTGGCGTGGACTTCTCCTTCCACTAGGAACAGAGCTTCGGAGGAGGAGCCGGTCAAAAGTCCCTCGCCTTCTTCGAGAATCTCGGTTGTGTCTACGCAGACTCGGGCTCCTGTTCCAATGGGCTTGACGCTTGTGACTTGAGCCGTTGAGAGCGAGATGTCCTCGGATTCTCCAAGTATCAAGTCTCGGGTCTTGAGAATCTCGTTTGTGTCATGGGAAGCGAGTGCTATTCCGTCTGCTCCCAGCTCTAGAGTTGAGAGGGCTGCTCTGCTTTCGTCAAAGCTTGTGGTTCTGGCGAGAAGTTTCGAACGTCCTTTCGCTTCTGCTATCAGGTTTTCGAGCGGTATGATTTTCCAGTTGGGACAGTTGATCAGGAGATAATCAGGACGCAGATCCAGCGCCTGCGATATTCTTTCCAGATCCTTCTGGTCAGCGATCATAACCTCAAGCGCTACTGGCGTCTTGTTTCTCTTGGCACTCGACACGTGGTCAACCCTTGACGTGACGAGAATGTCCATTCCTTCCAGTCGCGAGGCGATTTTCGCGTTGACTCCAGGAAGCTTGACGTCGGTGAGGACGGTGTGTGGTTTGGCTTCGTCGACCATCTTGCGGATGGTTTCCGCGGATAGTTCGGGGTTAGGCTCGAGCCAGAATTCTTTCACTTCTTTCACCCAGGATGGAGAGTGCTTGCGTGGGGCTGCTCCCGTTGTGGACTATTTCGACGAGTGCTCTAGTCATCAAGGCCGGGTTGCGATGCTGGAACACGTTTCGCCCAATCGATACTCCAGCAGCCCCTGCTTTGATAGAGTCCGAGACGAGCTGGAGAGCTTCGGATTCACTGCCTGCTTTGGGCCCACCGGCTACGACCACTGATGCGTTGACGCTCTTGACGACGTTTCGGAAGCTCTCAACATCTCCTGTATAGTTCGTCTTGACGACGTCTGCTCCCAGCTCGTACCCGAGCCGTGCTGCGTGGCTGACCACTTCGTAAGCGTGCTCGTTCCGGATTCCGGGTCCTCTCGGATACATCATCGCGAGGACTGGTAAACCGGCATCGTCGCTTTCGTCTAGTATTCGCGAGAACTGGTCGAGCATGTCTTGCTCGTGCTCGGATCCCACGTTGATGTGAACAGACACCGCGTCCGCGCCCAGACGAACGGCTAGTTTTACAGTGGATAGTTGCGTTTTCCAGTTCGGCTCACGGGTTAGTCGTGTGGCGCCGGAGAGGTGGAGTATGAGACCCATTCCCTGGTTGTCCACTGTCTTGGCTATGCCAGCATGGACGAGTACAGCGTCCGCTCCGCCCGTAGCTACGTTGTCTATCGTCGTTTCCATGTCTGTGAGTCCTTCGATTGGTCCGACGGATACTCCATGGTCCATCGGTATGATGACAGTCTTGCCATCTTGTTTGAATATCCGTCTGAGTCTGCGGGTTTTTCCTGTTTCCATTTTTCTTAGATCACTTGATGAGCTTCTTTGCGAGGAAGAGTTCGGCGTTGAGGATGGAGCATCCGGCTCCACCGCGGACTAGGTTGTGGCCTAGGGCCATGTACTTGACACCGGCCAACGCTGGGTCTCGCCTGACCCGTCCAACCGTCACCGTCATTCCGTTTCCCTCATCGACATCGAGCCGTGTCTGAGGACGATCCTCTTCGTCCCGGACGACAATCGGGTGCTCGGGGGCTGAAGGAAGCTTCAGCTGTTGAGGAGTTCCTTTGAACTCTCTCATCACCTTCACAATTTCGCTGGGTGTTGCGGCGGATCGTGTTTTGGCAAAGACTGCTTCCATGTGTCCGTGGAGTGTTGGGACCCTGTTGCAGCTCGCGGAGACAGTGATCCCGGCGGGTTTTGTTATTGTCCCAAGAATCTTGTTGGTTTCGTGTTCGACCTTTTCCTCTTCGTTTCGGATGAAGGGGATGACGTTCTGCATAATGTCTAGCGATGCGACTCCAGGGTAGCCTGCACCCGACACAGCTTGCATTGATGACACGACGACGGTTTCGAGGCCAAACCTGTCTTGGAGTGGTTTGAGAGAGAGGGTTAGAATGGCGGTCGTGCAGTTGGGATTGGCAACTATGAAACCGTCTGTCTTCATCCGCCGCTTCTG
>VBBD01000078.1 GCA_005882895.1 Candidatus Bathyarchaeota archaeon
CAGCCCTGATCTCGAATCTGAGAGATGGCTAGAATTTCGCCCTAGAATCGTTCGGAGATCGCCGACGATCTCCCGACTTTTCGCCATGCCATCCAAGCCTGGATTGCACCCTAAATGGCAGGAATCACCCAGAAACCCTGCCAGACAGGAAATAGATCCAGGGGAGGGGGGGTCTTAGCGACCGCATCTCGCGACGCAAGAGCGGCGGAGCGGAAAGTCCAAGATGACGAGAAATTGCCATTGTCCTCACTGACCAAGACTCAGCAATCCATCGAACCTGTCTGTTTCCGACGCCCAGTGCGAAAGGACCCTGCACGCCCCGACTACGCCCCCGCTGGGTGGGAAACTGCAAGCTACTATTACCTGTCATAGCTAGTAACGTGCAACTTTAGTCCGGTCATACCCTCTCGTCGCACGGTCAAACGATTCTGATAATACGTCAGTAGGACCGGTGACCGAGCTTAGCAACAATACTAGCTGTTCAATCTTTCAAAGGCGGAACAGGGAAGAGCACAATCAGTGCCAACCTCGCGGCCACCCTCGCACGACTGGGCAAGAGGGTCGCGGTGATCGACCTTGACTTGGAGGGCCCAGGACTACATGTTATCTTCGGTATATCTGACGGAGACATCAGGGCGACCATTAACGATGTTCTCCAAGGTTCCATCCCCATCAGGGACGCTGTTCTTGATCTGACCCCGAGGCTCGGAATCGAATCGGGATGCCTCCTCTTCTGTCCCGCTGGACACAGGCTTGAAGAGATTCTCAAAATGGTCGAGACCGGCTTCAATCTCAGCCGTTTCAAAGCAGTTCTCTACAACCTAGCTACCGAATACCAGCTCGACTATCTCCTGATCGACAGCCATCCTGGAATAGAGAAGGACACGATCCTCTCGATGGCGGTCTGCGACGTAGTCGTCCTACTGTCCCGCGTTGATCACCAGGACATGTTCGGGAGCGGGGTCATGAACGAGGTTGCGAGCCAGTTGAGGAAACCCGTGGTCTTGATACTCAACATGATACCCAGCAGCGTCGGGGAGAAAGAGTCCAAGATGATCGGAGAGAAAATCGCGAGCCTCTTCAACCTCCAAGTCCTAACAGCTCTCCCCTTCAATTCGGATGTGTTCGAAAACCTGAGCAGAGGCGTATTCGTTCTAGAGCACCAGAAAGATCCCTTGACCAGGAAGTTCACAGCGATGGCCGAAAATATGATTGCCATCATCGAACAGTCGCGGGAAGTCCCAGAGACCTCTGATAACGGGCCTACCCGACAGGCTGTCGGCTAGTTCCCGAGATATCGTCACACCCTTTGAGGTAACCGCAGAAATTCCTCGTTTCTCCCGCAAGATCGGACCCTACCAGAGGATCAAAGACGATTTGAGCGACTCCGATTTCTCGACCATTTTTCTTCTTTACAATCGTTCTCTCAAACTGGCTAGAATAAGCTAAAGTTCAATCTCGTTCCTGAATAAGGCTTGCGAGGTTCACTGGTGACCTAGTTTGCTTCCAAAGTTTCTATAAGCCCCTAGTCCTTCCCCATAAGCCGGTTTCACCTTGAGCTACCAGTTGGCAGACGAGTATTTCCAGCGGATACACCAGATAATGTCACTCCTAGATGATGAGAACGTAGAGATCATTGGCGCGATGAAAAAGTTCGGACCCCGAAACCTCCAGTCGATCGCCCGAAAATCCGGCGTACCATACCCAACCGTCTACACACGCGTCAACAAGCTCGGAACCCAGGGACTGCTCGACACATGGACCTATCCCAACCTTGCCAAGATCGGATTAGCCCGATCAATGGTTCTACTAACTCCCTCCCCAGGTCGGGAGGTTACAGCTAGCGAAGCTCTGAAGATCCCCGGCTACTGGCTATGGATCGCGAGATGCACGGGCGAATGCAACGGATACTATTCACAGCACGCGGTCCCCGTCGAAAACCGACAAGACTTTGTTCAGTATCTCGATCAGATAGTCTCGTCCGGCCTGGCCACTAACTACCGGATCTTCTGGCTGGGCGACTACCACTCCCACATTCCCAACTTCGAATACTACGATTTCAAGAAGAGGGCCTGGAGATTCGACTGGCCAGCCTGGCTCAGCCTGTTTACTAAAGGCAAGGTCGGGAATGTCTCCGAGGAGAAGGAATCATCAAAGGATGACTTCGACAAGAACGATCTCTTGATTCTCAAAGAGCTGATGAAGGATGCTCGAAAGAAGCTCTCCGAACTCTCGCAGATGATCGGCATGACCCTTCCCGCAGCCAAGTATAGATTCGACAACCTCGCCCGACGAGGATTCCTACAAGACTACGTCATCCAAGTCTTACCCTATCCGCCGGAGATATCGGACCTCTACGAGGTTCGATTGGATTTCGGCGAACACAAAGCGATGATCGCAAAAGAGAACTTCCTCAAACGTCTACCCTTCGTCTTGAACTACTCGCGAATCAAAGGGACCAATTCGATAACCATCAGAGTCTACCTCCCCAGAACTGAGGTCAACAATCTCTTGACGCTGCTATCCGCTCTCGTCAGGGGAGGCGCGATAGATCGGTTCTCGTACATGCTGCTGGATCCCATGACGATCCAAGCTCAGACCTTCCACTACAAGGCGTTCGACGACAAGTCAGGATGGGATTATGACAACCACGAATACCTTGCCGCCCTCCGCAAGCTGGCATCGTCACTCGACAAGGCAGAAGCTTCCCCAGTAATTTTTCAGCCATCGAAGGGCCTAACTGTCACGATGATGTAGCGGCGATTCTGACAAGCTCAGTTTTTCTGTTGAGACCAGTTTTGTTCTGACTTTCAATCATTGAAAAGTCGGTACGGGAGCACTTTGGAAAGTCACCTGCATGCCATCCTCTCTGTCGAAAGCGGACGACACCTTCCTCAGCTCCTCAAAGTATTCCATGTTATCGTACCGCCATCCCGCGCTATCCTCGTAGAGCTCGTAGGAGAAAGTTTGTGTCCTGATGGTCATAGGGTCGAGCAACACATAGGTGAATCCTGCAAGGACCCCTGTCCGGGACAGTGCCGAGAGCATAGTGAGAAGATTGTTCATCTCGGTCCTAGGAAGATATATTCTCACGGCGATCGAAGTGGAACCTTCCACTCTAGACAGTGTCCTAACAATTGGAAGGGTACTCAACACCCTCTCCCCCTGGCACAACCCTTCCCTTGTCTTGAAATCCAGCACCATCTCGTAGAGGTCGGAGATTTCAGGAGCAAAAGGCAGCATGTCGATGACATATTCATGGATGAATCCAGATCGCACTAGATTGTCGAAACGATACTTGACCGCAGGGACTGTCATATCCAGCAGGCGCGCCAGTTGAGTCAGTTTCGTTCGGCCGTCCTTGACCAACTCCTTCAAAATGATTAGGTCTTTCTTGTCAAAGTTTCCAGCAAGTTGAGTGTCTTGGCGTTGAGTGTGAAGAGGCTTTGCAGCAAGCTCTTCGAGCCATCTTGGCCAGTCGAAGGTCCATGTTTTTTTCCTCGCGTCATAATAGCTAAAGTCCGGAAGTGGTGACTTTGCCTCTCCTAGCCATAACATCCGATACTTGGTCGCGATCCCCGAAGCGACAATTTTCTCAAGGTATTGCTCGAAATCCCAACGTTTCCCCAAAGGAATCGCGTGAGTAGAGTAGTAACCATTGCACTCCCCCATACAGCGAATGAGCCTCAACCAATAGCCTGGAATGCGAAGAGCTTCAGGCCCCAACAGTTCTCTACCTGGCTTCGTGGTAAGTAGGACCATGACTCTAACGAGCCCCAGCTTGGCGTAGTTGGGGTGGATCCAGGTTCGGAAAAATCCCTCTTTTTCCAGCTTCGACACTCTCGCGTGGACTGTCGGCCGGGGAATCTTTGTCTTGTCAGCTATTAGTTGGAGGTTTCTGAGACCATATTTCTTCATCGCGATGGCAATCTTGACGTTTCCGGGGTCCAAGAAGGAGACAAAGCGATTGATTCTCTCCAAGTATTCTTCCGGGGCGATCTGGGTCAAATATGGTCTGAAGAAAATGGGGGGCGGTCGGAACCTTTCAAGGTTTTGCTCACATTGGGATCGTATTGGGAGTTGGGGGACCTTCGTCACCTCGATGGGGCAAGAATTTCACCTCGCATAGTAATGGATAAGTCTTTAACTTATGTTATTCTGAGGTGGTTTTGGCAAGCGGAATCTTAACAATGTGCCGAGTTAGGTTTATCTCCGCTCATATGCCGTCCAGAGATGGGGTAAGGGCGTGATTGGAAACTAAGGTGGAAGAAGAAAGATCCGCATCTCAGGAGAAAGTCAAGCTATTTCTCGGACGGTATCCAGAATACGAGAAGACACTTCGGTTGGCGGTTGCACATGAGGAATCAGCGGGGTCCTCGGATGGTCAAGGGTGGCAATGGCACGATGTCGATACGCATCCGACCAAGCTAATTCGGCTTGTTACTGAGGGAATTGCTAAGATAAGTCTCAGGTCAAGACAGGCGACTTACTATCTTCTGAGGGAAAGGGGCACCGTGAAAAAGAGCCTCAAAGAGATTTGCTGATCCGAAGCCTCTTCCCGATTGCAAACCTGATGAGAAAGAGCGTGACTACTAGTTTTTCCCTGACGAGGAGGTATCGGGCGAATAGGAATCAAGGGCTTAGTCGATTCCTGTCTCTAGGAAACATAGTGGTTTCCCTAATATTTTCTCTACTAGTAATTTTCATGGTCAACCTTTCCAATCCAATGGACCAGCCAGCGTGGGGCGGGGCGCCATATCTGAACGAGTCGATGTAGAACTTGAAGTTCTCAGGGTTCAAGCCTTTGGACTTGAGCTGCTGGATCAGAAGAGCTGGCACGTGTATGCGTTGGGTTCCAGACGCGATCTCCAATCCTCGATAGATGAGATCGAATGCCCTGGAGGTGTTACCGTTCTGGTTAGGCATTGCGTAGAATGCTTTCTGCTCTGATGGCCAGCCAACGATGAAGAATGCTTCCTCCTTCAGAAGCTGGGACAGTCTCTTCTCCTGCGTCTTGGAGAAGTCATTTCCAACCTGGATGTCTTCACCATTTTCGCGTAGGAGTTCGATCGCGTCTCTGTATTGCACTCGCTTTAGCGGCAGGTGCAGTGGTTCGAGTTTCTGACCGATTTTCTCTAGCTCCTCGTTGCATGATACACTTATCTTCTTGATTAATTCGGCGAGAAATTCTTCAAGGACCTTCATGACATCCTCGTCTGTCGAGAATGCTTGTTCGATGTCCATCTGTCGGACCTCGTTTAGATGGGTTGGTTGTTCGAATTTTTCCGCTCTGAATACTGGTAGAACAGTGTATACCTTTTCGAAGGATATGGCGCACATTTGCTTGTAGAGCTGGGGTGACTGGGCTAGGTACGCGTCTTTCTCGAAATATTTGAGCGAGAAGAGTTCGGCTCCTCCTTCGCTTGCCGAGGCTATGATTACTGGAGGTTGTATCTCCACATAATGTCGGGTGGTGAAGAATTCTCGAAAGGTTTGGAGGATCTTGGATTGGATTTTGAAGATGGCGTTGGATTCTTCGCTTCGGAAGTCTAGGAATCTCCAGTTGAGCCTAGTCTCTAGGAGAGTGTTCTGGACGCCTCTCGGGTCGAGTGGTAGAGGTGTCTCGGCTCTGTTCACCACTTCGAGCTGTTCGGGGATGACTTCGATTCCCTTCTTGGCGATTTTGCTGGAGACGACTTTGCCTTTGACGAGGATCACGTCCTCCTGGTGGAGTGTGCTGATCTCCTTGACGATGTCAGGGCTGACCTTTGTCTTGGGAGCGGTTACTTGGACGATTCCGCTCATGTCACGGAGGAGGATGAAAGATATTCCTCCTAGGACCCTAACATCGTGAACCCAGCCGGCCAGAACGACATCCTTGTCCAAGTGCTCTTTGAGCTGAGAGCTCAGGGCTGTACGCTTGAGATGGGAAACGTGGCTGGATGGACCGTCAGACAGAGTTGTTCAGCTCGGACCGAGCAAGAGGCTTGTTCTTTTAGGGCTTCTTTTTCTACCAATCCCTAACATCAAGCCCCCAGGCTTTCGGGATAATGCTCCCAATTGTCATGGTCGTCCTCGATGGCGCCAGTTGTAGGGTTGGTATCACGAAGTCGCCTCTGGAAGCGGCTTCGACGCCGAATCTCGACGCCTTGGCGAGGAGAGGTAGTATGGGACGGATGTATACCCTCAGAGAGGGTATTGCTCCTGAGAGTGACGCGGGCGTTTTCTCTCTTCTAGGATATGATCCGCTCGAGACTCATCTGTCGCGGGGCGTGGTTGAGGCTCTTGGTGCTGGCGTCGAATTTCATGATGGTGATCTTGCGCTCAGGGCGGGCTTTGCAACTGTCAAAGGTGACAAGCTTGTAGACCGGCGAGCCGGTAGGAACCTCTCGACCATGGAGGCTCAGGAGCTCGGCGCTGCTCTGAACAGGGAACTACATCTCAAGTCGGGTAGGCGGTTTGTTTTCAAACCGACTGTGGGTCATAGAGCCGTAGTTGTCTTCCGTGCAGATGGGATTCAGTTTTCATCAAACATATCCAACTTTGATCCCGCCTACGTTAGGAAGGGCAACATCAGTCTAGCTCAGCCGGGCATGAAGGAGTATGATATTCCCCGGTGCGAGCCGCTGGACGGATCTGACGAGGCCGTTGTTACTGCGGCGCTGGTCAACGAGTTCGGCTTCAAAGCCAGAAAGATTCTGACTAATCATCCAGCAAACGAGGAGAGGAGGAGAAAGGGTATGGTCCCGGCGAATTTCGTGTTGATGCGGGACGCGGGAACCTCCAAGCCGCAAGTCCAAGGATTTCAGGCTAAGTGGGGTTTGGACCCTTTGATGATCGCGGATCTTCCGGCTGAACTCGGGATTGGACGATTGCTCGGGATGGACGTTAGGGAGCTGGAGCCCGGGACACGGCCAGACGATTATCGTAAGCGCGCTGAGCTTGTCTTGGATTCTGTTGGAAAGCATGGTTTCGTGTATGTTCATTTGAAGGGTCCTGACGAGCCGGGTCATGATGGATTGTTCGATCTGAAGAGGGAGAGAATTGAGGAGATTGACAAGGGGTTCTTCTCGGTGTTGGCGAAATCGCCAAGGTTGAAAGATCTTGTTGCGGCAGTTACGTGTGATCACTCTACGCCTGTGGAGGATAAGGGGCATAGTGATGATCCAGTTCCCGTTCTTGTGCTAGATGGGAAGGCGAAAGCAGATGGGTCTGCAAGGTTCACGGAGAAAGACGCGGCGAGAGGATCGTTGGGGACTTTGGGACGCGGCCGGATGCTTCTAGAGCTTCTGAGGCAGGCTGCCTCGTAGCCTTGTTTATCAGATTGGGATTCCTGGTAGGAAATGTCTGATTAGGGTTCCTGCTATGTAGAGGGCGAAGGAGGCCGCGAGTATGATTCCGGCGATTTCTCCGAATTGTCTCTTGAATTTTCTCGCTGATATGACAGTGTCATAGTAGGTCATCATGGCGACTAGTGCTACTCCGACGACTAGTGAGATTCCGAGTGCGGTGACCATTGAGCCTGTGAGAAAGTATGGCAGGGCGAGGAATATGGCTGTGAACATGTAGGACACTCCGGTGTAGATTGCGCTCCATTTGGCTGATCCTTCGAAGCCCTGTTTGGCCTGGGCGTAGGCGGCGGACGCCATTGCTATAGACGCGGCCATCCCAGCGACGACACCCGCTACACCGGCGAGCTCTGTTCGGTTGAATATTCCGAGGGAGCCGGCGTGGATTCCGGATATCTCAACGACCGCGTCCGCGAGGCCGAGGACGATGAAGCTCATGTACTTGACTCGTCCCTCATGGATCTCGCCCATCAAGTACGATTCTTGATGTTCCTCTTCTTCCATCATGGCTTCGAACCGTGCTTTGTCAGCTGGTGGGATGTTCTTCACCATCTGCCTGTAGCGTTCGTGGAGCGCGTCCTCATGTCTCTCTAGGAATTTCATTGTGAAGGTTAGGCCGAGGGTGAGGCGGAGGAGGAGGGTGAAGTAGACCTTGAGCCTGTTCACCTTGACAGCGGTATCGGGCGTGTACGCCTTCCAGAATTCGTAGTGTGATTGTTCGCCGCGGGCGAGATCTTCGAGGGCTTTCTTGAACGACTGGTTCTTCTCATGCCTGCTGAGCATCTGGTAGACGGCGCCGTCCGTGTACTCGTCCCTTGCGGACTTGGCGGCGAGCCTGACCAGGTCGGAGCTCAGGGTTTCTTGCAAGGTTAGGCGCTTCCTATGCAAGGCGGCTCCGGTATTTAGTTAGCGCTATGGGATGGAAGCGTGGCCACGAAGGGCGGGCGCGGGAAAATCGACCGCCCCGGGGGGTCACATAAAAGTTAGTGAAAAAGAATAGTTAAAGGAAAAGAAAAGTTAGGAGGAAAAAATAGTTACGGAAACGAGAGATTACCAGGAAACGATTGGTTGGGAATTCGCACATGAACGGTCAGGGAAAGGATTGAAAGCACGTTAAGCAGATCCATGGGGCCATCAAATGGACTGGTATAGCAAGAAATGATTGGCCTAGATGGCAAAGACTGGATCCGTCAAGTGCAAGATTTCAGAAAGGGCAAAGACGAGTTTTTCGCAACCAGCCACGAATCTCCATTAGCACATGGTAAGACACACACGCTCAAAATGCTGAGGTACTTCCCGCCAGACCCAAAGTACAAAGTTCACACGATGCTGCACAAATATGATAATCCTGAAAGAGTCTCGATGACCACGAGCAAGGGAACGAGGCAACAGTTCCACCGGCTCGGATACTTTGAGTTCGACATCGAGGGAAGGAAGGTAAAACTTCAAGCCTACAAGTCCACGGAACGGGAAAGCAACGAGCTTTTCATTCCCTTCAGGGACGGGACTTCCGGAAAAGAAAGCTACGCTGCTGCGCGGTACCTCGACATCGAAGAAAAGCCCGACAACAACTACATGATCGACTTCAACTACGCGTACAACCCATACTGCGCCTACAGCGAAGACTACGTTTGTCCTCTTCCCCCAAAAGAAAACCGGCTAGACGTAAGGATACTTGCGGGAGAAATGAACTACCACGGTTGACTCAATGGTAAACGTGGCAACTGCTGGTAGCCGCGAGAATTTTTTGAGACAGTTGCTTTAGTCTGTTAAGCGGTTGCTATCTGGACGGTCTTAGCCATAGCAAGGATCTGTTCCCGGCTCGGCTCGTTCTTGTGCATTTCGTGGGCATGTTGTTTGAAATGAGCCACTAGCTCATCGTCTGTGTCGGCGCGCACTCGGAAGGAACACACGCTACAAGCTACTTCCTTCGCCATACTTACCAAGTTTCGAAAGACGGGTTATGAATTTAACATTTTTCATCCTGGTTTGCAACGATAAGATTATAGAAAAATAGCGTGCGAAATGGGTTGGTCTTACTCCTTAGGAGTGAGTATGACATTCTCGCACATCGGCTTCTTGAAGCAAATCTCTATTCTCTCTCACCGCTCGAGTGTTTTGCAGTTTCGAAGGTTGACAGCGTATTTCGAGATGTGTTTGTCAGCTAGACGAAGAATAGGCTCGACTGTTTCACGGTTAAGAGTGTACTCGACCGTTTTTCCCAGCCTCTGGCTCGTTACTAGTCCGCAGAATGCAAGGCACTTGAGGTTGTGGGAAGCCATGGTTTGCTCGATCTTGAGATCGTCTGAAATTTCGCCAACATTCTTCGGTCCGGTTCTGAGCAGGTTTATGATGCTTACTCGGTACTCGTTCGAGAGAGCGTTGAACAGCAAGGAGACGGCTGTCACGTCGGTCTTTTGAAGGGTTAATCGTTGGCTCACCATTGGCCTATTTGTAATAGGCCTCTTTGCAATTAAGTTAATCGAGCGAGCCCCTAGCTCGTAGCAAGCTTATATGACAATTCCGTCATATAAAAGACGAAGCGCATGTTTGATCTGGTCATTCTAGGGTCTGGCTCAGCCGCATTCGCCGCTGCAATCAAGGCGGGCGACCATGGAGCTAAAACAGCCATGATAGAGAGGAGCACTCTCGGCGGAACATGCGTCAATGTTGGTTGCGTCCCTAGCAAGAACCTTCTCCGAGCGGGAGAGCTTCGATACTACGATAGTCATCGCGAATTCCCCGGAATACGGCCCGGAAGGACAACACTCGAATTCAACAGGATCATAGAACAGAAGAATCGGATCGTAACAGGACTTAGGAAAGAGAAGTATTCTGACGTTCTAAAGTCACTACCCTCAACCAAACTCTTCCGTGGAAACGCAAGATTCGTCTCAAAGACACGGGTAAAGGTGGATGGAATCAATGTTGACGGTAGAAGGTTCATAGTCGCGACGGGATCATCGCCCGGGATACCTAGTATCCCCGGGATTGAGAGCGTGGGCTACTTGACGAACGTCGAGGCTCTCAGCCTAAGGAACAAACCCACCTCGATGGTTGTGCTCGGCGGTCGGGCCCTAGGCCTCGAGTTCGCCCAGATGTATTCCCACATGGGGACAAAGGTGACCCTCTTGCAAAGAAGCGATAGAATAATCCCTGAAGAGGAGCCAGAAATCTCCGAGGCTCTACGCCAGTACCTGGAAAACGAAGGAATCGAGATCAAGACGGGAGTACAAGTCAAACGTGCGTATCAAACCCAAGGAGAGAAGGTTGTAGTCGCCAATGCAAGGGGTAGAGAGTTCGAGGCTAGAGCAGATGAGCTGCTATTAGCCACCGGGAGAGACCCCAACACGGACCTGCTAGGCCTGGAGACCGTCCCGGTAGGACTCAGAAACGATGGTGCGGTAAGAGTTAACCGAGAAATGCATACGACCGCCCCGCACGTATGGGCTGCTGGGGACGTGATAGGCGAACCGATGCTAGAAACTATTGCAGCGAAGGAAGGAGCCACGGCGGCAGAGAACGCTCTGTTGGGGACACATAGAAAGATAGACTTCCTCCCCGTTCCAAGAGCGGTATTCACCTCGCCCCAGGTGGCCTCAGTAGGTCTTACTGAGAAGCAAGCCCACGAACACGGTTACGAATGCACCTGCAGAACCATACCAATGTCAAAGGTGCCGAAGGCCATCGTCATCAGGGACATGAGAGGTTTGGTCAAAATGGTTGCTGATGCATCGACCGGAAGGATACTGGGCGTTCACATTCTTGCGGAGAACGCGGCTGACATTATCCAAGAGGCAGTTCTGGCCGTCAAGCATAAGCTGACAATCGACGACATCATCGACACGGTTCACGTATTCCCGACAATGACCGAATCGATTAAGCTGGCCGCGACATCTTTCCGGAAGGACATAGACCAGCTCAGCTGCTGCGCAGAGTAACAAGCCCCGAGGGGTTGAAGGCAGTGTCCCAGTATGGTCCGATAACACTGGTCGGATTCTCCGACAAGCCTACACTATACCGTATGATTCTGCCGCAGAGAGGAGATGTCTATGTCAAGTGCGGAGCGGACATACTTCTCAACGGGCTAAAGACTGACCTCGGGGCTGAGGCTCGATGCCCCGTTTGCCGATATGTGACCCGTTTCCATATTGTCAAGAGGCGAGTGGAAGATCTTGCGCCTAAGAACCCAATGCTTCACGTTGTCGAACTCGGAATGGGGGCGGGACATGTGGGCGTCGAGTGTGAATCAACTCACATTTTCGACAAGAAGGACTGCCTCACCAAATGGCTATCAACCTATACTGGAAAGCAAGGATTAGTACTCTCACTACCCGAATACATGGGTTCTTTGAACCAACGGCTACCAACAAAATATCATGAGCAAGAACATCACTCAATCACAACAACGCAGTCGGGCAGTCGAGTACTCGAAGATAGGAAAGCTAACCACGATCAATTATGACATAAGTTATAACATGGGGGCAATTCGTCCCGTACCCCGTGCCAAGGGTTGATTGACTACGCACAGCTTCTGTTGCTAGGTGCCATAGCTGGCTTCACAATCTTTCTCGGTCTACCCCTGGCCATTCTTCAGAATGTAAGTTCCCGCAAGAAAGGCTTCCTCAACGCCCTATCCATCGGCATTTTGCTGTTCCTCGTAATCGACGTGTTCAGCCACGCCTGGAATACCGCAACATGCGTTGCATCGAGCGCCTTCGCAGGACAAGCTGCAACGTGCATAGCATCAGGTGCTGCCGCAACAAAATGGTCCGTTGCTGAGGCTGCGACGGATCTTGTCGCTGTTTTCGGAGGACTTGCACTTGGACTCTTGGGCTTGGTGGCTTACGAGGCGAAGTACATGGCAAAAGCCCCTCCTATCGTGAAGGCGCGGTTGCAGAACGGACCGGAAACAGTTCAGCTAACCACGGCCGAACAAGCTCGACAGATCCAGATTCTCCAGGAACATCACCCCTACAGGCTGGCGATGATGATCGCGATTGGCATCGGTGCCCACAATTTCAGCGAGGGTCTCGCAGTGGGCCAGTCCTACGCGTCAGGTTCTGTCGGGCTCGCACTGCTTCTGATAGTCGGGTTTGGCGCACACAACACAACGGAAGGCTTTGGGATAGCCGGTCCGCTAGCGGGCCTCATCAAGAGGCCCACGGCTCGTTTTCTAGCGGTGGCCGGGCTGGTGGGCGGCGGTCCTACTTTCATTGGAACCGTGGTAGGCAGTCTCTGGACTTCTGTCTTCACGTACGTGCTTTTCCTCAGCTTGGCTGGGGGGGCGATTCTCTACGTTTCGATGTTGATGTACAACTCTGGAAGAAAACAGACAACAAATCAAATCCTCATGATAGGCACCTTCGTGGGGTTAAGCGCGGGTTTTCTCACCGACTTGATTGTAACGTTGGGAGGAGCCTAGGGACGATGTACCCATTATAGCCGACTCCCATTGCCAAAAATCCTGCGAAGATACAGCGACCTTCATCGGGTCCCTGTGCTAGTCCTCGCGAATCGGCACGCCGATTATCCTTGAGGGTGCTCCGTCTCCATTCTGGAGCTTGATGGGCATGCATATCATCAGGATTCTTTTCCCGACAAACTGTTTGGTCGCTCGGCTGAGGGATTCTATGATGAATATCCCGTTTCCTAGAAGGGTCTTGTGGGCTAGAGCTCCTGATGATTGGAATTTTTCCACGCTGAGAAAGTCGATACCCACGGCCCGGACCTTTTTCGAGACCAGATACTCGGCCGCGTTCCCGGTAAGATAGGTGTAGTTCGAGCTTACTGATTCATCGCCCCAATGCTCGCTACACCCTGTGTAGCAGACAACGATGTCGTCTTCAGCCGCTTTTCCTTCGAGATTCTTCCGAAGATCAGAACCAGTGATGCCGCTACCGATTGGTTTGCTCGACATATCACAAACGTATGCTTCTCCGACCAGTTTGCTCGGGGGAATCTTGTCAACACCGATTCCATCCGGAATGAAGTGTAGGGGAGCGTCGATATGGGTGCCTGTGTGCGAGCCAAGTGTTAGCTTGGTGAGATTCACTCCATTTTTCTCCAATGTGGCATAGCTAACGAAGCTAGGAGATGGATCACCTGGATAGATCGGCATGCCATTGTGAAGCTCATGTGTCAGATCGATTGCCTTCTCGAAAATGTATCGCATGTCAATTTCCTGTTGTTGTATGTAACGCCTAATATGTAGAGGGGATCGAAACCAGAGGCTCGGACCCCTCTACAGGTTGGATCGCTGGCGCACCTTCCGCGCTACGGGTGTGGGAAATCTTAGGTTAGCCTAGCTTTATTAGCATCAACTTAGTCCCTAAAAACGAGTGTCCCACTCGATCGGTAAATCATACCTTGCGTTTCCCGTGGAAAACTAGTGCAAAGGCCCAACAGCAGGTTCTGGTCGATGCGCCACTTCAGCAAACCGGGAAGGGGGTTTCTCTGCGTAGTTTCGTCCTTTGGCTTGGACCAGCACTCATGGTATCCATTGCTTACATGGACCCAGGCAACTATGGGACAGACATTGCAGCGGGTGCCGGCTTCAAGTATGATCTACTTTGGGCCGCCTGGCTTGCTGGAGGCATGGCCATGCTGTTGCAGTACCTCTCCGGCAAACTCGGAATTGTCTCCGGTTATTCGTTGCCTGAACTGGTCAGGATGTCACTTGTAAAGCGCAGATACGTTATTCCCTACTGGCTCGCTGCTGAGGCCGCGGCCGCAGCCACAGACCTGGCAGAGTACTTGGGGACGGTGCTGGGTCTCAATCTGCTCTTTGGGGTCCCACTTCTCTACGCGTCAATATTCGGTGCCCTGGATGTCATTCTCCTACTAGCTATGATGGGCAAGAGATTCCGTCTTATTGAGCAATACTTTGCGTTGCTGATCAGCGTTCTTGTCTTTGGGATCCTTTACAATCTGGCGGTGGTCAAACCCGACCTGACGCAAACCGCGTATCATTCCGTAGCGCCCTTCGCGTCGAGCAACGCCGCTTTCCTAATAGTAGTTGGAATGATCGGCGCAACGGTGATGCCACATGCGCTGTTTGTTCACTCTTGGCTTTCGAAAAACAAGATGGACCTCATTGGAAAAAGGGTCCCCGAGGGAACATTAGGCAGTTCGATCACCGACTCAATGAGACCCGGCAATCATCACCCGTACTCGAACGGGGAGATCGAGAGGACGAGGAAATTCCATCTCAAGGAAACCGTAATTGCTCTGACAATTGCGTCTGTGGTTAACGCGGGAATACTCCTTATCGCCATACCGCTCTATCCGAACCCGAACGTAACTGTCGGCGATTTTGTCCATGGGATCGGCCTGTTATTCGGGCCGGCGATCGCCATTGTCTTCATTCTGACTCTGCTCGCATCGGGGCTCTCCTCGTCGGCGCTTGGAACAATATCGGGACAGGTTCATGGCTGGTTTCGTCAATAGAAGGAGCACGCTTGTCCTAGCCATAGTTACTGTCGGTTTGATCCTGGTTTTCAATACCTTTCTGCTCTACACCATATTCGTCCCATAGTTGCTATCTAAAATTCGGGGTCTCCGAACTCCAGCAGAAATAGTAGTTCTTCAACGCACCGCTGACATTTCAGTGGACTCTTTGCAAGAGTTAGTTCTTCTTTTGGAGCCATCCCAAGACCAAACCGAATCTTTCCATTGTGGAAGAGAAGTATGATATCGCTCGATTATTTGGCTATGCCTCCTTTCTCGATCAACACGGTATTCTTTGATTCTGCAGGAACTCTTGTCGAAGTCCCGCCGTACTCGAGAATATGGCATCGAATCATGGGAGACCTTGGGCTCGACATGTCGCTTCACAGAGTTGAGGTTGGGGTTCGGTATGCGGATTTGACTTATGGTAAACGTTATTTCTCCTATGCTGGGAGGACCCGAGAGTACTGGACGAGTTATCTCGGTTTTCTTCTTGCTAAACTGAAAGTTGAGGGTAATCAATCTGAACTCGCCGAAGAAATGTGCGAAAGATTCCAGCAGCATCCGTGGTCTAGCCCGTACCCGGAAACGAAGAGAGTGTTGAGGGCCCTCAAGCGGCGCGGGTTTAAGCTTGGCGTCATATCAAACGCTACCGACGATGTTACGGATCGTCTGGAACACGTCGGCCTCGCCAAGTACTTTGATAGTTTTACCTACTCACAAGAAGCCAAGGCCGAGAAGCCTCATCCTCGAATATTCAGACTTGCGCTAGAGCGTGCCGGATGCAAGCCCATTGAAGCAGTGCACGCTGGAGACAGCTACGATCAGGACGTTTTGGGCGCAAAGAAGGTAGGAATGCAACCCATCCTAGTTGACCGACGGGAGAAAACACATACTAACGACTGCCCAAGCATAAGCAGCCTCCAAGGCATCGAAAAACTCATCCGTCTCCTCAGAGAGGATCAGGACGAGAGCCCTAGGACAGAATAACGGGGCACGGTATTCGACTGCGGAAATTTATCTTTTGGACGGAGCCTACGAACTATTTCGCCCTTCCACTCGCTACCATTCCATGAATTCATTCTCTGAGGCACAGGCGGGCTCGCTGTCCCCTATTAGTTCAGCTAGCCTTTTTTGAGTTGTTCAATTAACTCTTGTAACTTGCGAACTGTCTGCTCGTGAAGTCCATGTTCGATCTTCTCCGCGTCTTCAATAGCGATTCGCTCAGGAACACCGATCAGCACAAGTAGACTTACCAGCGTCTGATGGCGGTCCTTCATCTTTCGTGCTACGTTCTTCCCCGCCTCTGTTAGGGCCATTCCGCGATATCGTTCGTATGTGATGTATCCTTGCTTGTCAAGCTTCTTCAGAATGTTTGTCACGGTTGGTTGTGAGACACCCATTCGCTCAGCTATGTCTGATGTTGAAGCAAAACCCTTCTCTGCAACGAGCAGATTGATCATTTCTAGATAGTCCTCCGTGGCTTCCTCCGCCTTTCGAGGCATCACCCTTCGTACAGTCGTCTCTTTGTTCGAATAACGGATGGAGGTCGCTCTTGGAGTCGTCCCTAGTCTACCGCCTCATCTAGGGTTGATGATGACCAGATCCATTGTCCGTGATGCACGCGAACATCCGTTGACGACCTATAAGATTTGCTTGCACTCTCTTAGTTGAAATGCCTGACCTGAGAGTCCCGATCGGAGAGCTTGACTTCTCACGATGCAAAGAGCGATCTTTCCGTACGACAGGCAAAAATAACGATCGAGTCCCTCCTCTTTTTCGGGCGGGGCAGCGCGTCAAGAGCAGACAGGAACGCGGAGGATAGTGAGCGGTTGCTTGTGGGGAAGGAGAGCCGGAACTGGGTGGTTAGAAATGTTAGTTGGCTAAAATCGTTCATCAGAATATTTCTAGGAATCGTATGGCTGATCGATGGCTACCTCAAGTTCTCGCCAGGACTAGTCGACTCATTCCCCGACCTCGTTAGTAGAGCTGGTGATGGCCAACCGACTTGGCTTCAACCCTGGTTCAACTTTTGGTCCAGTGTCACAGCATCGAATGCGGCTCTATTCGTGTACACGACCGGCGTGTTGGAAGTCGCTCTTGGCGTAGCCCTAGTTCTGGGGTTCATGCGCAAGATTGCCTACCTTGGGGGAATAATTTTCAGCCTATTCATATGGGCTATTCCCGAAGGCTTCGGAGGACCATACGGCCCAGGCTCCACAGACATCGGAACAGGAATCATCTACAGTTTCGTATTCCTATCACTCGTCATCATAAACACCATATCTGGCCCCAGCAAATACTCCTTGGACTTCTTAATCGAACGGAAATATCGCTTTTGGAAACGGTTTGCTGAATTCGGTTAGGGCGAAAGTGCACGACCGCGTGTCGGTCTACAGCACTGGTACTGCGTGAGAGACGTGAAAAGAGTAAGCAAGTGTGATGTAGAATTGAAACTACAGTAAGTAAATCACGTTCATCAAGCGGGTCGTGCAATGGTTGCAGCCCAGGATCGAAGAAGGAATGGATCATCACGAGCACGCCATGAAGCCGGCTCTCAAGATGTCCCCCTGGGAGAAGTTCAGGATGAGCATGACCATGACCATGGGCATGGAGCATACCGGTGTTGCGGGTCGAGAAATGGCGAGGTTGATGGAATTAGACATTCGCCAGAAATTCTTCTTCGCACTGATACTATCAGTCCCAATCATCCTCTACTCGCCTCTCGGAAACCTCATCTTCGGTTTTCAGCCGCCAGCCCCTATACCAGTTCCCTGGCTTCTTTTCCTCCTAACGACTCCCGTATTCTTCTATTCCGGGTGGATTTTCCTCTATTCAAGCTTCAGAGCTCTACAACATAGAACACTAAACATGTCAGTTCTCATCGCAGTGGGCATAACAGCAGCCTACAGCTTCAGCGTACTCCTCACGATTCTGCAAAGCGCCGATTCCTATTACGAGGCAGCCGCCCTCCTCGTCACTTTCGTCCTATTTGGCCACTGGATGGAGATGAGATCTCGGCGCGGCACAACCGACGCCTTGCAGGCTTTGCTCCAGCTGGTTCCACCTCAAGCCAGAGTTCTCCGAGACGGGAGAGAGATTCTCATTTCAACATCACAGGTCCAAATTGGTGAAATCATGATTCTGAAACCAGGAGACCGAGTTCCTGTTGACGGGAGAATAATTGATGGCGAGACGGCGATCGACGAATCCCTGGTAACAGGTGAATCCATTCCAGTTGCGAAAAAGGAGGGGGATAATGTCATAGGCGGATCCATCAACCAATCAGGGTCTGTCAGGTTCGAGGCAACTAAAGTAGGCGAGGAGACAGCCCTCGCGCAGATAGTAAAGCTGGTCGAAGCCGCTCAGAATTCTAAAGCACCTGGCCAGAGACTGGCAGACAGGTTTGCTCAGTATCTTGTAGTGCTGGCAATAGGCGCGGGTCTCGCTACGTTCCTGGTCTGGTTTGCCGTTGCTCGGCAGCCAGTCCTATTCGCCCTGACCTTTGCTATCTCCGCCATAGTGATAGCCTGTCCTGATGCTCTGGGCCTAGCGACACCAACAGCCGTGGCTGTCGGAACCGGGCTGGGCGCAAGACACAACATTTTGATCAAAGATGCTCCGACACTTGAAGGCGTCTCTAAGATCCAATCGGTGGTTTTCGATAAGACCGGAACCCTGACAGAGGGGAAACCGAGAATCTCGGGAATCGCCACCGTTCAAGGTTGGGATGAAGACGAGGCTCTGAGACTCGTTGGCGGGGCTGAAGCTGACTCCAATCATCCGTTAAGCAACGCTGTGCTTGAGGAGGTGAAGCGGAGACAGCTGCGGTTACCGACAGGGATTGAGCGGTTCGAAAACTTGTCCGGTTTGGGAGTCAGAGCAAGCATCGAAGGGAAGGAAGTGCTGGTGGGAACTGTGAAGCTGATGAAACAGAGCGGTATTGATACCGCTCCCATGCAAGAGAAGTTCGATCAGCTCGTTGAGAAGAGCGAGACGATAATGGTCCTCGCCGTTGACGGCAGAATCATAGCGGTCATCGGCGCCGCTGATACTGTAAAGCCAACGGCCAAAGTTGCAGTGTCGAAGCTTAACCAGCTCGGGATTGAGACGGCTCTGATTACAGGCGATAATCTGGCAACCGCCGAGGCGGTCGCGAAAACGGTTGGGATCAAGCGGGTATTTGCGGACGTCCTCCCACAAGACAAGGCGATATTTGTTAAGAAACTGCAAGATGAAGGAAAATTTGTCGCGATGGTGGGTGATGGCGTGAATGATGCACGAGCTTTGGCTCAAGCAGACATCGGAATTGCAATCGGGGCTGGCACAGACGTGGCGATAGAGACGGCTAAAGTAGTCTTGATGAAATCCGACCCTTCGGATGTATTGCGGGCGATAAGGCTCAGTAAGGCTACCGTCACGAAGATGAAGCAGAACCTCTTCTGGGCTTCATTCTACAATATCCTCGCAATCCCCGTCGCGGCTGGTATTCTTTATCCCAACTTTGGGATCATCCTTCGACCCGAGGTTTCTGCATTGCTCATGAGCGCATCTTCGATAATCGTTGCGACCAATGCTGTTCTGTTGAAATGGGCGGAAAAGACTCTAGTCACCGTTTAGTCTGGATTCTGCCGATGTTTTCCCACCGGCCTCGGAAACCAGATGGCTCAAGCCCTTCGTAGAGAAGTATGAGTTCGGAGCCACGGGCGCGGATACCGTCACGTCTTCGCGAGCTAGCCGAGTCGTGGTCGAGGATAGGCGGGAAAGAGGGATTGACATTTCAAGGACAGGCGGAAAACGCTCGACTTGGACATGATTCAAACAGCAAGCCTGATTGTGACCATGGGATGGTCCGTCGAAAGGCATGCACAAAGCCTATCCCGTGATAATCCAAAAAGGGAGGGACCCGGATGGGTCCCCGAAGGGGTTTGGAGGATTTAGCTGAGAGCGCTTGGGTTGCGAGAGCTGCGGATGAGGAGAGCCATGTTCACCACTAGCAAGGCTTCGATCGCTTTGTCTACGTAGGCCACGGTGTCTAGACCAGCGCCTGTTCCGAGGGCAGTGGTTGCCCAGATGGCGAAGAGGAATATCGCGTAACCGAACACTGCTGGCTGAGTAAACCTCGGCTCAAAGTTTGCCGCGATCACAGCTCCGGTGAAGATGTAGATCGATCCCATCACGTACCAGAGGTTCTCGAAGAAGCCAGCGTAGAAGTTGCCGTAGTATATGTCGATCAGTCCGACGACGAAAAGTAAGCTTACTGCGCTCCAGCGAAGTATGGTGGGCGTTTTTCGTATTTGCATCTCTAGTTCGCTCCTAACCTAGCACTACGAGATATCCGGTCATGGTTGGCTGGTGATACGCGCAGTAGAAGCGGAAGACGCCTGCCCAGGTAGCGCTGAATGAGATAGTAGCGGTCTGATTCACTTGGACGACGACATTGGAGGCGCTGTGTAAGCTGCTGGCTATCGGGAAGCTCTCGTTCTGCCCAGCGTGAACGATCGCGTCAAATGTGTAAGGCGCGTCCATGGTGAACGTGTGGGCTTCAGTTGTGTCCTCTATGTTGCGGTAGTAGATGACGACTTTGTCGCCTTTGTTGACGGTGATGCGGTCAGGGGAGAAAGTATCGTGTGGGATACCCCACGTGTGCTGGTCAAAGGGCAAGGAATTGTTGAAGAGGTAGAAGGCCCTGGTGGTTGGTGCCTCGTAGTGAACCGCGTATCCGACGCTTACTCCGACGGCGGCGCCTGCGGCGATTGCTACTATTCCGACTGCGAGCAGTAGTTTTTCAGTGGACCACTGCTTTGCGGTTGATTGGCTCATGGGCGTTGGTTCCAATTTTTTCTGGCTGACAGTTTTGTCCAGATTGTTTTCCTCGACATGACTTCTTCATCTGCATGCATGATAGATATAGAGACCGTGCAAATTGAGTACAGAGCTAGCGAATTGTATTGCGACGGTCAGACGGGAAGCATGATATTGGAGAAATCGAAGCCGTGTGCGAAGTAATCTTATGCCTCGTGAAGGGAAGACAGTGCCAAGTCTTTCAGAGTAAACGAGAAGGCGCTAGGGGCTCTTCAGGAGGAGGCTGCCCGTCAGAGCGTGAGCGTATACACGCTTGTGAACCAGCTGTTGCTCGACTATTCTGAGTTCGGAAGATTCCTTCAGAGAGTCGACGCACCTGCGTCTCAGCCGGAAGACCTTTGGCGAGATTTTGGGCACGGTCTCAGAAGACAGCCTGGCCAATGCCGGTGTAGCTGCTGGCAAGAGTGCTCCAGTGGCTTTGATCGCGTCAAAGTGGGGGAAGATTACTGTCAATACTGTGATCGAGTATATTCATGACCTTTCAGCTTACGCCAACCTGTTCGAGTATTATGAGAAGAACGAGAATGAACACTGGACCATAACACTAATGCATGAACTGGGTCCGAAATGGTCCACGTTTCTCGCAAACTACATCGGTGAAACCTTCGTATCGGCAGGGGTCCAGCCGAAAACCAAAACTTCAGACCGAGCCGTGATATTCAACCTCTAAGACAGCCTTGTTCGCGGAAGACTAGGGCGGACGATATACTGGGTACTAACGAAAAAAGGGAGAAGTTTGAGAAAGGTTAGACTTTGTTGAGGAGGGCCTTTACGACGTCTTCTGGGCCCTTGTAGTTGCTTTCAGGGAGAGACTTGGCGACAAAGTCCTTGTCGATTGACGGGACGTCCGACATATTGTTGCAGGCTGCCATGACTTGTGTCTTGTTCGCCGGGTACTTGATGTGGTGCTTGATGTGTTCCAGTTCTGTTTTCAGATTACTCATAGAGCCCGTCGTGCTGCGAGAGAGATAAGAACCTTCTTTGTGAGTCCTCTCTTTCCTGAATTCTCCGGGTTCATGTAATGAATGCGATCATCGAGAGGCTTGTAGACTCTAGAGTGCTACTTGATAGCGTCACGCCGATGAACATTTCGCCTTGACAAAGATGAGCGCGCAATCGAAGACTTTCGATTTTGTCAAGCTGATTGAGCTGGCCCCAAGCCTAGGGACAAGGGAGTGATCGAGATCCGGGGACCCTACCATACCTCTGTTAGCTACGGGTACCTGAGAGATCTCCTTGAGGATTGGAGCGAGTATGTAGACGGCTACAAGTTCGCAGGAGGCTCAATGAGACTGCTGCCAAGGGAGACTACTAGGAAGGTCATCAGTCTATGCCATGACCATGGCGTGTATGTCTCAACTGGTGGCTTCGTGGAACGGGTTATCGTCGAGGGCTCAGATATCGTCGACAGGTATCTCGAAGAATGCAAGGCATTGGAGTTCGATATAGTCGAAGTCTCCAGCGGCCTCGCACCCATGAAATTGGAGGACAAGGTGGGTATTGTTCGCCAGGTTCAGAAATTGGGCATGAAGGCCAAGCCCGAAGTTTCCATGATGATAGGAGCGGGAGGAGGGACCCATGTCGTAGGCTACAAAACCAAGATGAGGACCTTCCAAGATGTGGCAAATGAGGCGCAGGCTCACCTTGATGTGGGCGCGAAGCTCCTCATGCTCGAGTCCGAGGGGATTACCGAAGACCTTCCACCCTCGAAATGGAGGAAGGATGCGGTGAAGAAGCTCGTCTACAGGTTCGGCTACAAGACGTGGATGTTCGAGGCGTCTGATCCGCCGGTTTTCAAGTGGTACCTGAAATCTTTCGGGACGGACGTGAACCTATTCATCGACCACTCCCAGGTAGTGGAGTTCACGGCGTGGAAGCTGGGACTCTGGGGAGACAGGGACATTTGGAAGGGAGAGAAGATCAGCTACTCACCAAGGTAAGTTCGCCTGGAGTGAGCTATTCGACGACTAGCGTGGAGAACAGTTTTGACACGTCGTTCACTTTTTCCAGGGTCCAGAGAATGTTCAGGGCTCTCTTCGCCTGATTCTCGCTGAGCTGTCTCTTCGTAAGGGTCCGGAACTTTTTCTCGACATCCTGATCACTCATGGGATTCTTCGGATGGCCCTTGTGATAGTTCACTTGCTTGGAGACGACTTTGCCCGATGAGAGTTTCACGGTGACTCTGTTAGCGACCGCCTCAGGGTACATGGCTGTGAGATCCTTGTCCTCAGCAACTGTTACTTTCTTCAGAAAATCTAGAGTCTTGGGGTCCTTGAACTTCTTGGGTGCGTATGATGAATTGTCTATCTTGCCCTCTAAAAGAGCCATCGCGACGATGTATGGTAGGCTGTGGTCTGCCGTCTCCTTTGTCGCCGGGGCCCATTTTTCAGGGTCCTTGCCCAATATAGTGTGGCCCGCTTCATGAGAGGCGATCTCTACGGATACGATCTCGTTAAGATCTTCGATCTCCTTCCTTGCTTCTAGTGCAGCCCAGATGGCCGTTTGCGAGTGGATTTCTGCGGGGAAATATTTCAGATAGGTCTCACCGATCCTGAACTTGCCGTTTCTTCCACCGAAGTCTTCCGTGTTGATCTGGAAGGGTCCGGATACTTGTTTGAAGAAGCCCATCTCGCCTTCGAAGATTGGCGAAGGACCTGTCATGCCTTCTCTTGCAAGAAGGGCTGAGAAGACGCCGTTTCGGCCGGCGTTGGCGAAGGAGCAGCCCTTCCACATGGATAGCTCTCCAGTCCTCACCTGGCGCATTGTGATGTGAGAGTTCAGAGATAGATTCACAGCCTGCGTCATCTTTTCCGGGTTGAGATTCATGAGTCGCCCTGATGCAAGAGCTGTAGATACGAGGCCGTAGCAGACATGGTCCCATCCTCTGTGGCGTAGGTCAGCCGCATCACAAAGTCTGCATTGAATCTCAAAAGCCAGAGCCACGGATAGCAGGAGATCTCTTCCGCTCGCACCTTCTGAGTCGGCTACGGAAAGGCAGGCACCGAGATTGTCGCTCGGATGAGCGGGCTCTCTAGACAGGTACGTGTCGTTGTAATCAAAATACCGGACCATAATCCCGTTAACAAAAGATGCCAAGTCAGGCGTACTCTTCTTCCCTGTCCCGAGAAGAGTCGAACCATCCTTGAGCTTAGCCTTCTGAGCGATCCTTCTTGAGAACCTGACAGGTTCTGCGTTGAAAGCTCCTATACCGCAACCGAGAGCATCGATGATTCTCTTCTTCGAGTCGTGAACGATATTCTCTGGAATTTCAGAGTACTTTACAGAGAAGGCGTATTGGCTTAGTTCTTCTGCGATTCCCACCGTCGTGGCCTCGGACCTCGGTGATTCTCTAGATCGTTTTGTCTAGCTGGCTACTCTTTGTACCTCTATAGTGCACTTCGTAGCGATTCCGGCGATGACGCCCAAGGCGGCAAGCCAAGGCGCTAAGGCCAGAGTCGCGACGGCACCAGCTGCGCCCCAAGTGAGGGGAATTGATAGGACAACCTTCCCCTGATCATCCTTGATTATCACTCTTTTCACAGTTGCATCTCTGGTTAATTCCTTAAACTTCTCAAAGAGTTTTTCAGATGAGACTTGGAAGACTTCCTTTTTTATCCCAACTTGAGCTCCACAAGAGAAGCAGAACTTGGCGCCCGCGGGCAGTTCAGTTCTGCATTCTAGACACTTCACCATTCTTGTCACTGAACATGGTGGGGCATTTGCTGGATAATTAGGAACTGTGTACACAATGTAACCGTCCATCTATCTAGCCTTCTACACGAATTGGTAGAGGCTTTCTAGCTGTCGAAGTTGAGGGAAGTTCTGGTACGATCTTCCTGTTCGATTCGTGCATCTCAGATATAGTCAACTCGGGGTTCCGAGTGTAGACGCCGCACCTAAATAGCGACCAGAAGACTGTCAGTTTGGAGAAGAAAGCGTTGGCAATGAGCACTCTAGGAAAGCAGAGTCTCAGACATGAGTCAAGCTTGCTTTTCCAGAGAATACTGGCTGCCGTGGACGGTTCTGAAGGCTCGGCCAAAGCCTCGGAGGTCGCAACGGATCTAGCGCTGAAATTCGACGCCCAACTCTTCGTATTGAACGTGTTCCGAGGCTACCCCGAGTACATGACGATGTTTCCCTCTGCTCCATCTCCATCTGGGGAGGTCATCCAAGCTTACGAAGAGTACGCGAGAAAGGCTGCCTTGGAAGTGGTAGGGCGAGCCGCGTTGCTGGCTGAGAAAAGAGGCGTGAAGGTGAAGCCCAAAACCAGTGAGACTATCGGCTCGGTGGTTCAAACGATAACCGACTACGCGGCCGCTGAGAAGATCGACTTAATTGTAATGGGGACAAGAGGAATGGGCGGCTTCAAGAAAATGCTCCTCGGAAGCGTCTCGAATGGCGTCGTCACACACGCTCAATGCGCCGTTCTAGTAGTGAGATGAGGTGTCCCACTCGCATCCAACAGCGGAAGTCTCAACTCCATTGCCGGTGTACATCGTTGGCCTCGACGACAATGATATCGAGTCCTCCCTAGCCAAGACAAAATTCCAAAAATCAATAGAATCCTTGAGCCACGTCTACCCTGAGATTGGCGAGGCCAGAGCCACTGTCAGGGCCTTCTCTAAAGGGAAGGAGAGGAAGCATTTCGAGGTTCACGTGTTGATAAGAATGCCTAAGCACCAGGTCGAATTTAGAGAAGAAGGCTGGTCCATCGAAGAGGTCTTCGAAAACATAGGATTGAAAATCAAGAGGCTCATGACTAAACCCCGAGACAGCCCGTCCCGACGTCGCCTTCCAGCGAGGGCCGAAAGGGCAGTCGCCAGGTTCTAGGCAGTAAAGCACATGACCTCGCTTTACCCGAAACTCTATCTTCCTATCTTCTAACTTCAGATTCTTTCAAATGCCCTCTAGCCCACGTACTCGACGAGCAGATCATACCCTGAACGATCATAGCCGAAAGAAAGAGCGGAACCTAAAAGAATTCTATCCAACTCGATCTAACAACGCCCGCAAGGGCGACTTTGGCCGGGTCGTCGTTTGCGGGGGCAGCGACCGGTACGCGGGCTGTCTAGCCTTCAACTCACTGGCCGCGTTGCGAGCTGGAGCGGATCTAGCAATAGTTGTCGCACCTCGCCGAGCCGCGGATATCGTTGCGGGATATTCCCCAGATCTCATAACAGTGCCCTGCGATTCCCCCTTCCCGGATCCGAACATCGCGATTGAAGTGCTCGAGAACGCTGACTCGCTAGTCCTCGGATGTGGCGTTACTAGAACTCCGGAGTCGCATGAGGCACTCTTGGACATTATTCAAAGGTGTAAGACACCGATGGTTCTGGACGCTGAAGCCCTTCACTCCCTAGCTGCTAAGGCGGACACCATCAAAGGAAAGAAGGTGCTCTTGACACCAAACGCAGGAGAATACCAAGTACTCTCCGGAACTCCCTGGCCCCCCGCCCTTGAGGCGAAAAGAACCGCCGTCGAAAATCTAGCGAGGCAATACGACGCGACGGTTATCGTAAAAGGGGCTCCTGACGTAATTTCTGATGGGAAAAAAACATACGTCGACCGTCGAGGGTCTCCCTACCTGACGAAAGGAGGATACGGAGACCTACTCGCCGGAGTCGCTGGCGCCCAACTTGCAAGAGGGAGAAACCCGTTGGACGCTGCGAAAGTCGCCGCATTCATTGTGGGGCGCGCGGGAGAGCTGGCGTCATCCAAACTCGGCGAGAGTACATTGGCCAGCGATGTGTTGACGTATCTCTCCTTCGTAATCCGCTCTCGTCGAGGCGAGAGTCTATGACAAGACTAAGAAAGGAAGTAGCCAGGTAAGCAGGGCGGGCAAATGTCGCTCAACATAGGAAGAATAATTGGGATTCCCGTCAGAATCCACTACACTCTTTGGCTCGTCCTTCTCCTAATCGCTTGGTCGCTTGCCGAAGGCTACATGCCCCAACACTATCCTGGCCTTGGTGCGACCACCTACTGGGCAATAGGAATCGTCTCCGCGATCATCCTCTTCGTCTCAGTCTTCCTCCACGAACTCTCCCACTCGTACATCGCCAAGAAGAACGGCCTGCCGATCAGGCGGATCACACTGTTCTTCTTCGGAGGAGTCTCAGAGATGAGCGAGGAGCCGAAGGATCCCGCTCTCGAAGTTCGTATGGCCGCAGCAGGCCCCCTCACAAGCTTCCTGATTGCAATTGTTCTCGGTGCCTTCTGGTTTCTGACAATGTTAGTAAGCGGGCCAGTACCCGTTATCGCAACGCTCTATTATGCAGCGCTCCTAAACGGAGTTCTAGGCGCGTTCAACCTAATCCCTGCTTTTCCCCTGGATGGAGGCAGAGTTCTCCGCGGAAGCCTCTGGAACCGATCGAAGAACCTCCTCAGCGCCACCGCGAACGCGACCCGAGTTAGCGAAGTGATCTCCCTACTCATGATGGCCGTCGGGTTACTCTTCGTCGTCTTCGGCGATTTCATCAATGGATTGTGGATCATCTTTCTAGGCTGGTTCATTCGGTCCGGCGCAGAGACAAGCTTGAGACAGACCAGATTGACAGAGTCTCTTGCTGGCGTCAGAGTAGGCGACATCATGACCAGGGAACTGCTGTCAGTCTCTCCTGACGCGTCCGTCCAACAGCTCGTCTCCGACTACTTCCTTGTCCATCCCCACGGAGGCTACCCGGTCGTCTCAAACGGGAAACTGCTCGGGGTTGTGACAATGTCCTCGGTCCGGTCCATTCCTCGTGAGAAGAGAGATTTCGAAAGAGTCAGCCAGGCAATGGTTCCGTTCGAAAGAACGATCACTGTGAATCCGACAATCTCAGCAATCGACGCTCTGCAAATAATGGCCAAGAATGGAATAGGCAGGCTTGTCGTCATGGATGGAGACAAGATTGCCGGAATGGTTACCCACGGAGACCTGATGAAGACCATGAAGGCAAGACAAGAACTGGGAATGTGGGACCTCAGCCACTCCTGACTTGGCGTGAACTGAGAAACGTGACGCGAAACAATAGAGCCTTGTCGGCAACTAACTGACAGAGTCTACTTATTGACTCGGGCCAGTGGGCGGAGTCTTTCATCTCGGACCTTCTCCGCACCCTCAATGTCCTGCTTGTCCCACTTTTTCACCCATTCGGCCAGGTCGCCGAGAAGAGCATGCAGCTCCATACCCTTTTTGGTGAGCGAGTATTCTACTCGTGGCGGAGTCTCTGGGTAGACTTTTCGCTCGATAATCTTTCTCTGGTCCAGCTCATTCAGTCTCTCAGCGAGGCTCGTTGCGCTTATCCCTTGTATCCTACGCTTCAGCTCGTTGAATCTTGCAGGCTCTTTGAGACCAAGAGCATGGATTACTGGAAGGGTCCAGACTTTCGTAAGGTCGTTCCAGGCAGAATGTAACAGCTTGCATTCATCGGACTGCTCTTTTGTAATGTCTTGGTTAACCTGGGTTGACTTACTCAACTAACTAATACCCACTTAGTTTCCCTGGACTACCAAGTATATAAGCGTGACTAACCCCTAGATGATTTAGACATGATGCGGCATAAAGACGGCGTCAGAGGCTTCACCGAGAGAGAATACCGATACCTGATGGAGAGAAGCCTCGCCAGAATAGCCTTCGTCTGCGAAGACTCCCAACCCCATATCGTCCCTGTAATCTACGAATTCGACGGACGCTACCTCTACCTGAGTGGCTGGAACCTGAAATACAGCCCGCGATTCCAAGACCTAGACGAGGTAAAGATCACCCTCCTCGTTGACGACTTGGAATCAGCCAACCGACTAGTCCCCCGTGGAATCGAGGTCACCGGGCTCGTTGAGACCAAAGAGAAAGACGACAAGCTATACCTCAGAATAACTCCCGTAGGAAAAACAAGCTGGGGACTCTAAACATGACAACATTATCCGCGCTGGAGAACCAGGTTACAGAGGCTGTTGAGCGGCTGAGCGAAAGCGTCGTCAGCATCGACAGCGTTCGAGTCACCCGAGACTTCCGCTACGGTCTCGTGCCAATCGAAGGGAAAGGCTCCGGACTAATAATCGACCGCAAAGGATACGTCATCACCAACAACCACGTCATCGATGAAGCGACAAGAGTCCAGATTCACCTGAAAGACGGTAGATCGTTCCTCGGCGAAGTCGTCGGCTCAGACAGCTCTACGGACATCGCGGTAATCAAAGTGGACGCGGATAACCTTCCCGCAGCAAGCCTAGGCGACTCGGAGAAACTGAAGGTTGGACAAATAGCTCTCGCCATCGGCAACACCCTCGGGCTCCAAGGAGGACCGACAGTCTCCATGGGAGTCGTGAGCGCCCTCGGACGGCCGCTGCCAGGCACAGACTTCATCTTCGAAGGACTCATCCAAACCGATACCGCCATCAATCCAGGAAACAGCGGCGGACCCCTTGCGGACATAGGTGGCAACGTGATAGGAATGAACACAGCGATGATTCCGTTCGCTCAGGGAGTAGGCTTCGCCATACCCGTCAATACGATGAAATGGGTCGTACAGCAGATACTCGAAAAAGGACGCGTCATCCGGCCCTGGCTTGGAATATCGGGAGCCAACATGAACCAGGCGATTGCGCGAAGATACGACCTCCCAGCGGATTCAGGGGTTCTGGTTGTCGAAGTCGATTCGCGAGGGCCAGCCTACGAGGCAGGAATGCGAGTAGGCGACGTGATAACACAAATCGGGTCTCATCCGGTCAAACAAATGAAAGACATTCTAATGGCTCTGTCAAGGCTTGCCATAAAGGAGGAGGTTGAGGTCGGCTTCATACGGCTCAACGCAAAACGAAAAGCTTTACTGAGATTGAAGGAATCACCTATAGCAGTGTCCGCTTCGCGGGAAGGGTAGAATAGTAGCATGGCCTTAATCGATCTCAGCCAGATAGTCAACCTCGTCTACTTCGCCTCATTCTTCATGATCTTCTTCTACGGGCAACGTCTCCAAGTACAATGGCAACTCGTCAGCGTCAAGCGAAGCCTCGGAAAACTGGAAAGGAGCAAGACCGCTGCGCGCCAAAAATTTGTCGACTCGATATCTAGATTCCAGATGGACAAGAAGACGGTCGAGACCAAGATTGATAGACTCAATAACTCATTCACCATAACGCCGGTAAGCCTCGATCCCTCCGGCATAGTCGGAAAACTAGAACACGTTCTAGACACGTACGATGATCATTTGAAGATGGAAGTCAAGGCCATTGCCCCTAACGCTACTGAATCCGATGTGAACACTCTAAGTAACCAGCTTGAGATCTCAATTGGCTTAGACGGCATGTTCCGCCTGGTCCGCCACTTCTATCTCCTTGCAAAGAAGACGGGAGGAATAATGGCCCTTGCCCAGCTCCAGATGGCCCTTCCGATGATAATGGAAGAGGCCGAAGCCTACGGCGCGGCAATAGACGCTTTCGCGAAAGCCCAGCCCATAGGAGACGGGGTCGGACCCTTGGTCGTGAGTCAGATTACTGCTGGACGACGAGGAAACGAACTGGTCAAAGACACAATGGTCTACGACGTTGATTTTGAAGGTCGACGGGTTTGGGTTGTCCGAGCAAAGGGTCCAGGAGGAAACGTTGGAAAACCGGGTGTTGCAGTTGAGAAGCTGATCCAGGAATCAGGACCCATAGGACTTGTAGTCACTGTCGATGCAGCACTGAAGTTTGAAGGAGAACCGAGCGGGGACGTAGCAGAAGGAATCGGTGCCGCGATCGGCGGGCCAGGTACAGAACGATATCACATTGAGGCTAGCGCTTCGAAAAACCAGATTCCGCTCCTGGCAGTGGTTGTGAAAATGTCTTCTAAGGAAGCAATATCCTCGATCACACCCTTGGTCAAGACGGGGGTCGACGCTGCGGTTAACAGGGTCCAGAACGAGATCAGATCAAAGTCCAAGCCAGGCGACAGCATTATCC
This sequence comes from Candidatus Bathyarchaeota archaeon, assembly GCA_005882895.1. Classification (GTDB taxonomy): domain Archaea; phylum Thermoproteota; class Bathyarchaeia; order 40CM-2-53-6; family 40CM-2-53-6; genus 40CM-2-53-6. The sequence continues at coordinate 30,585 of VBBD01000078.1, forward strand.
TGGTTGGTGTAGGAAACACCATCGGCGTCCCCTAAGACAATGTCGACGGTGGAACAATCTCCATTGAGTGCCGCAGGAGACAAATTATCTCAATTCGCGGGCAAGAAACATATCAGCATCGAAACATACCGGAAAACTGGAGACCCCGTCTGCACGCCTGTTTGGTTCGTCGAAGAGAACGGAGAATTGTTTGTTCGCACTGATTCTAGCACTGGAAAGATAAAGCGCATACGCAACAATCCACGAGTTCGTATTGCACCCTGCAACGCGCGAGGTACCGTCAAAGGTGCGTGGGTCGACGGGGAAGCTCGAATGATCGAGCGAGAATCCTCGGAACATGTCTTTACTCTTCTTCGGAAGAAGTATGGAATAACCTACAGGATCATCAGGTTGGTCCAAAGGTTCAGCCGGAGCAAGGCCCACCCAATCGGGTTGGCCATTCGAATCAGCTCCGCTTAGCTCCTTAGCACCGGTTATAGCGGAAAGACTCGCCCATTATCAGCCCTGATTCGAGATCTGAACTAGCAGATTATGATCGGGGTAAGATCCACGCTGGAAACTCGGATAATCACAAACCGATCCAAACCCGAATCAAGCTTTGATCAGCCGGACTCGCTCATTATCGGGGTCAGACAGGGGATGATCCTAGAAAATAGGAGGTCTTAGCGACCGACCCTCGCGTCACATGAGCGGTCGATTCGGACAGGATGCCGAAACTAAACTGAAGTGAAGAACGGGCTATCTAGATTTAGTGGCTCTATGTCTGGCTTGGAGCTGCGAGCCCTATTCTAGGGTTCGGTGATCTTGATCGCTTGAACAGGGCACTGGATCTCGCATGCCCGACAGAAGATACAGTCCTGTTCCCGAGCCGGATCAGCTTTCCAGTTCGCCAAAGGCGCCTTTCCACTATCATTCGTCACACCCTTGTCCATCTTCTCCTGCTCTCCAGGAAGCTCCATCCGGTCGAAAACGTTGACTGGGCAGACGGTTATGCAGATACCGTCCGCGATACAGATGTCAAAGTCCACTCCCACGTTGCTCCCGTGGACTCCATACTCTTTACTCACTCCGTTCTTGTAGAGGACCTTGTGCTGAATATGCGTCTCTTTTGTAGGCCACTGGTTTGGAAAACTAGCGTCCTCGATGAGCTTCCGAACGTTTCCATCCGACAAGGCTGAATCCTTCCTCATGAGCCCTGTTAACGGCATATAAAACCGTTGAATGCAAATTGTACGTTGACAGAGGCTCTCCTCTGTCATGTAAAGACCGAGCTCGCGCTAGTCTGCACGGACCCAAGAATATTGCTAAAGTATCGTTGCCCCATTCCATTCTCATCGGCTAGAAAGAATCAAATGCTTCGTGGACGGCAAGGTCTCCCCACAGTCCCCGAGAAGGTAAATCGCTGTTACAACATACGTATCCATTCGCCTCCCGGACTCTGGTCTAGGCCACAAGCCAATGCGCACTCAGATCTCCACTCTATTCCACGAAACAGTAAACGACTGTTTCCGAAACGCACTCGATGGCATGGGACCGACAGTTCGCGACGTGATCTATGAAGTACTTGCAAAGAAAGGAATTGAGCAGTCGGAAATATCTTCCCGTTTTGACGATGTCGTCGTGATCTTGACAGATTCTCTCGGGGCGAGCGCTCGTGTCATCGTCTACAGAACAATGACGCTGTTGTGTCAGGAATACCAGATGAGAGCCGACTTCAACTACCAGGACTCTCTGAGAGACAGAATGGTACTGCTCAGAGATCGAGTAGTCGTTGACCATCTCTATCCGAAACGGGTACAACGAAACGATCCAATCTTCTCAAGGCCTAGCAACACTCAGCTAAATCAGAACCCAGGCGTAACAGTTTCAGGCGGCAAATAGAAAGCATCGAATTCCGCTGGCTCGCTAGTACAAGTCTTGACCCTTGCAGCCAACTTGTTCGCTTCTCCAACTCTTGACTGCTAGAGAACTAGTGTCAGCGTGAACTTGGCAAGCTTCGCCAGTTCTTCTACAGTTCGAAAGTGGTTTAAGACCGGTATCCCAATGACGATCCACGCCGGGATGGCTGAGTGGTTAAAGCGACGGCCTCGAGATCTCAAGAGATAAGGGCCAGGACACGACAGCCGTTGGGCGTCACGCCCTCGTGGGTTCGAATCCCACTCCCGGCGCCAGAAGCTAGGATAGAAACGAAACGCTTTCCGACGATCCAGCTGCTTGGACCGATCTATTCTTTCTTGAACTTGTTCCAAAAGTGCTGTTTGTGTTTGGCAATTCTGGCCGCCTTCTCAACCCCAGCATCAATCTCTGCAGTGTCAGACTGTCCGGTTTGATCTTCGGAGGCTCCCTGTGACGTGCCAATGGCCGATTTCGAGTCCGTCGAGCCTCCTCCAGTACCTGGTTTCACCTCTCCCTTCAGCTCTGCTCCACCGTCAACATCTTTCAAGTCCACTTTTGGTCTTTCAGCTTCTCCATCACCAGTTTCGGCGAGAGAGATTTGGAACTCGCACTCCGGTGCGCCCTGCGACATGCACCGGACCTCTTTTGCCTGAACTGTCTTGTCAAGTACCTCGGCAAATATTCCAGCTAGGAAACCGCTGGTGAATATGCAGTTCGGTTCCTCCGAGGACCCGTTCTCCGTGGCTTCAAAGCAGTTAGCTACAACTATGTTTGCGCTGCTCTTGTCGAAATCGAGCCCGTTGATCTGTATCTTTCCCAATCCAAGATTCGTGTCTTCCAGCGCAGAGTGAACCAGGTTTTCCAGACTCTGCCTGCTTTGCTCGCCCGTGGACCCAATGCTCTCCCTGAAAATACTCCCCTCGTGCACACCTATCCCACTAGCCAAGTAGGAAAGGAACGGTGCTGACTGATCTCCGACTAGTCGTTCGAGAGCTTCCCGCATAATCCGGATAACATCTCTCCTTAGAATAATCATTTTCTGTCCGAAAAAGGACACTTCTCCCTTGTTGTCGTTGAAGCGCAGCTGGTTCACCGATCCGACAAGTCTTCGGAGGTCGTAGCCCGTTGAGCGTTTGGGGTTAGTTTGCAATCTTTGTTGCTCCTGATAATTCTCTCTCCAATGTTTCCACCGCCTCACCTATCTTCTTGGCGAAGGAGGAATCGGGATTATCTACGACGAATACGGATCTGCTCAGGTTGTTGATAACGTCCAGCTGAAACTCGAAGGCTTGCAAGAATCGCGACCTGAACAACTGGGACAGTTCCTGGCCGACCTTTACGGCATCCTTGATCCGGACACCTGGCGGAATCATGTTCAAGGTCAGGAACGTGGGCTTCTCGAATGTTTCTGCCAAGAGGACCATCACAGCAGTCCCGAACAAGTCTTGCTGGTCAACCCTTGACACTAGAACAAGAGCATCGCAACACCCCATCGCAAGAACAGTATCATTCTCGACCCCGGGATGAGTATCAACGATGATGTAATCGAGCTTGTTCTGTTCGCCAACCTTCTGTATTGTATCCTGAAATATCTCGACTTCCAGACCCGACTTTAGCAGGCGAAGCATATCCTCTACCTTGTTGCTGGCGGGGCAGAAGAACAGTCCTCCTTTCTTGAGGTTGAACCTCTCTGTAAGGTCTATCACGACATCCGCCGGGGTTGCATCTCCAAGAAAGATATCTGTGAGCGTTGCCTTGATCTCACTCTTTTTCAAGCCGAAAAGCACGTGTAAACCAGGTCCGGACAGGTCGAGGTCCATGACTCCAACTCTACGGTTCCTGGCGAGTACGGCTGCAAGGTTCGCAGTTAGGGTTGTTTTTCCGGTTCCCCCCTTGAAAGAGTGAACGGCAATTACCTTGGTCATTCTTTATCCTTCTTCAACTGGTCCTTCACGGACTGGAAGAATTCCTGGTTCTCGATTCGTCCTGCTTCCGCCTTAACGGCCTCAAGATCAATCTTCAGCCTCGCGTGTGTTACCTTATGTCTCCTCAGGGCCAGGAAGGCGCCGATCAAGAGCGCTGCGATTAGAGCAGCGAGAATCCCAAAATAGTATAATGGAAACGAGACGTTACTGCTCGAAGGCCTATCAGTTATGATGACTGTCTGGGTGGAAACGGCTGTGGACCCGCTGTTGTCTGTGACGTTGAGCTCCACAGTGTATGTCCCGGCTATGGAGTAGCTGTGAGTGGGCGTGGGCCCTGATCCAGTCGATCCGTCGCCAAAGGCCCACACATATCCCACGATTGTCCCGTCGGGGTCGAAGCTCGCAGTTCCGTTAAAGCTGACCGATACAGAAGTGAGAATGGTTCCGCTCGTTAACGTGAAACTAGCGGTTGGGATCCTGTCCTGCAGCTGGATAGTCTTCGTGGCTTTTCCAGAATTTGCTGGCGATGCTGAGTCGGCCCCGGACACAGTTAACGACCACAATCCTCCAGGCTCGTTGCCTGGCGTGTATGTTCCAACCCAGAAGTTGAGAGTTGAATCAAAGACAAACTGCGTTATTGTATCATTGTGTCCGCCTCCCGAGAAAAGGAGGAATGCGGATGCTTGGCCCGTTTGGTCGGTTAGTTCTGTTAGGTCTGGGTATTGGATTGTGGAATTGAACTTGATCTGTTCGCCTATTGCAAAGTAAGACTTTGAAGTAATCGTTATCGTGAGGGTGGCTACCTGGAGCTGGGGCGATGTCGTTGCGGGCGTGAGACCCGGGCCCGTGTTTCCGAATCCGTCATCAAACCCATTGATCCCTAGCGACGCGGTCCATGCGCCCGTTTGGTTGTTAGGAAATGTCTTGTAAGTTGCGTTGAAGGTCTGGGCGACGCTGTCGTAGACTGTTGTAAGGGATACGCTGTTTCCACCTGGGCTTGTCAGAACTATTAGGGCTGTTCCAGTGTCAGCGTACTGTCCGTCTGGGTAGGATGGCCTGAAAGAGAATGACATCCTCTCCGTTCTCTGATACGAACTCTTGCTAGACGTTAATGTCGGAATTGACATTGAGGCCGCTCTTACAACAAAACCTTGAGCGTCAGCGGGGCTCTTCGCCGTGCTTTTGCCTGTTACTGAGACCACGTAGTTGTCGAGGACCGCGTTTCTAGGGATTTTCCATGAGCCTGTGACCAGTCCCGTAGAAGATGCCGTCGTTGTTGAGTTGAGAACTACTGTCGAGGTTGTCTGGGTTCTAATGATTATAGTTGCTGTCTCTGAGGCATTGTATCCGCTAGCCCTAATTCCTACCGTTTGCGTTCTTTGATATTCGGTATGGTCGGTGAGAATGAAGTAGAAGCCGTTCGGTGTTACGGCGACGGGGTTGCTGGTGGGCGGCGGACTTACCTGGTTAACCCAGCCGACGTAAGCTGGTTGTCCCACAAGTGAGTTGGTTCCGAGACCGATAAACGCGGCACTCGGGTATGCTAGGATGATGCCGAATTGGGTCTCGCCTAGAGAAGTTGTGTAGCTTTCCACCACCGACGTCCATATTTTTGTTGAGGGGTCTCGAACATAGAAGTTGAACTGATACTGTGTTCCTGGAAGAGCTCCCGAAACGCTTAGAATCAAATTGATCGCATATCCTTCCTGGGATATGAACGGCAACGGAGTAAGCGTATACTGTGTCCCGGTTGTGGGAGCGTGGACCAAGGGCAGACTTGGGAAGACGAGTGCGGTGAGGGCGGAGAGGACGAATAGGACAGCGTACCTAGTCGCTTTGGCTTGTGGCACTTGACTGCTCCCCGCGAAACAGAACCTGTCGAACGAGAATCAACACGGGACTAAAGTGTCACGTAACTTCGAATGAGAGCCGAAGGTACCGAGTTGCCTCTGCGAACCCAAGCGACTAGATGCTTCAGCGTACTGAACCGTTCGACGGAGAACCAACTAAGCCTTTGAAGAAACCAATAAAGGGACCTACCTTAGTGATGAGGATTAATTGTGTCAAATACCATGAAACTCGATGATGATGCAAGGAAAATCCTCGAAGGTAAGAACTTCATCTTTCTCGCAACCGTTAACCCTGATGGCTCTCCTCAAGTCACTCCGACGTGGGTCGATACCGATGGTCACTATGTGCTCATCAACACGGCGGTGGGTCGAATCAAGCACAGAAATATCAAGAAGAATCCACAGGTTGCTCTTGCGATAACTGAACAGGGCAATCCCTACAAGCTTGTCATGATAAAGGGACGTGTCATCGAAGAGGTAACTGGACATGTGGCAGAGGATCACATCGACAAGATGGCGAAGAAGTATACCGGTGCGGAGAAATATCAGAACAGGAGACCCGGTGAGAAGAGAGTCCTCTTGAAGATCGAGCCGCACCACGTTTCCCGCATGCGGTAGACGGCCCAGGAAGACTAGCCAACAGTTAGGCGGCGGCCTTTCCCGAGACCCAGCCCCGTAGCTGGCAAATCAGTTTCGCGACCCGAGGCTCAAGCATGAAACCGGACAGATTCGCAGCGACTTCTGGGGGGTCTAGCGGTGCTAGGGTTTGCACTTTGGAGTGTTACGTGACTTCTATGACGCGTCCAGTTTGGGCTTGGTATTGGTATCGTATGATTCTTTTCACGCAGTCTCCGTTCCAGCACTGGTAGACCCTATCGCCGTTGGAGAAGAGTTCTCGCATGATCATAGGCTTGCCGCATCCGACACAGTGGAAAGCTCCTGATCGTCGCTCGTCGAGCAGAAGACGGAGATCTATACCTCTAGTGTCAGCTTCTTTCTTCATGTACTGCCGATAGGTGAGGGTTAGTGCCTGCCAGTAAGCAGCGTTTTGAGGGGTGGTCTCGTACTCGAAATTGCGGCCGGCTACGACAGGCGGGCTGTAGCCTTCCGCGACATAAACCGGGTTCTTGGAGTAGGGCACCTTGATCCGTGGGCCGCCGCTAGGCGGAGCCGCATGACTAGTCGGGATCGAGTGGGAATTGTCATGATGAACGGGAGGATGCTGGGTAGTGGGCACAGTTCGCCCTTCCAGCCCTGAGGTTTCGCCGGGGCTACTTCTTTTTGCTAGTACGAGGCTTTTCCGACGTCAGTACAGGCACCGGGAGTGGAACCTCTACAATCCCGGCGGGAGTAACCTGGAAGGTGACCCAGTAGGTTTCATGAGGCGCGCCTTTCATCTTGCGTATCCGGAACTGTTTGACAAGAAGCCCTCTATCAGCGAATCCGGGGTTGAACCTCACATCGACGATTCCATCCACCACATAAAACAATAGATCGTCGAGATCAGCGTATGCCCGTAACGGTGTGTGGTGGGAGCAAAAGAAGGGAACAAGACGTTCCTTCGGACCTTTTGCCCTCCACGACTTCACGCCGTCAAGCATGTGGAAGACAAGTGGCCTCTCTTCCTGGACTAGAGTAAACATTTCCGTCAGAGAATCGACGAAGACGGCGCCTCTTCCCATCATTTTCATCTCCTCCATCATCGTGAAAAGCGCGCTCGTCACCGAGTGAAGATCCTTCGGATCCTTAACAAAGTGAGAGTATTTCGGAGTCTCAACTGGTTCCATTCTGAAGGAGAAACAGTCGAGAAACCTAAGCTGCCCAGAATCCAGGTATCGGTTAATGTTCCAGTCGAAGGACTCCATGTCTTGTTGTAACGCTATCGGGGGTCCTTCGAAGTTCATGTAAATGCAGGGTTCTTTTTCTATCTTGAGCATGCTGTATAGGAGCTGTTCCATCAAGACAGACTTTCCTGTTCCAAGGTCTCCTGCCAGAATTGTCAAGCTGTTTCGGGGTATGCCCTTTGGAAGGACCTTATCCACGGCTTCGATCCCGGTCTCAAACGATTTTGGCAGCAAAGGTACTCCTTTCAAGTCTCATCGTTGATGTTGTTGAGATAAAGGATATTGTAACTGTCTTGACGACCATTCTCCGCGCTAGGTTCTTGCGGTCACCGCCGTACGCGGTTGAAACTTGTTTTGACTATCCAGGTCTGGAGTCTATTGGGGAACGAAGAGATTGAAACAAAAAATCTGGGAGATCCGCAGGACTATGGGTTCAGCGTATCTGGGCTGCTATTGTTCTTATGAAGGATTTGTCGAGAGCACCAGCTTCGTATAGGTTCACCATGGTGTTAGTGCTGGCCTCGCCGCTTAGTCTTCCCTGGTCGCCTCTAACATGTCTCCATTTCAGTTGCGTGTGCCCGCTTTTGGAGTTGTAGATGATTCCGAGAACGTAGCTGACGCGGACGAAGCTGATATCGTTCGCCCGGCCTAAGGTCACCTTATCCTCAGCCTCAACGTACATTGTTCCTAGCTCGCGCGCTCGTTCTGGGAAGACCGAAAAGTCTGCTCCGTACTCGTTTGGAATGAAGGAACGACAAGTGCTTGTTATCATGAATCTCCGAAAACTTTCCAGCAGGCATGTTGTTTCCAGTCTAGCCATTCTCCAACGCCCGAGCTCTTCGGCTCAGGATAGAAAGCGCAGGCTGAGGCTATTAACTTCACTCCTTGACACACACATTTTCCACCGTGCCCGCACTAAGAACTAAAAAGCTCGGTCAGGGGAAACGTACCAGACTTCTTTTCTACCCCCTAACTTATCTTTCCCCGAGCCGTAGATTTCACGAGTCAAGGCGTTGTAAATGGCCATTCTCGTCCGGGTCCCAGTGCCGATTCTAGAGGACCTCGTCGAGGCAGCAATCTCGAAACAGGGAAACATATACCGCGCAGAACTTGCTAAGCTAATTGGTGCGTCCAAGGAATCGCTTGACGGGAAAACGTCCCTGTATTTGATCAGTCTCATGAAACTCTGTGGTTTCGCGGAGGCAGACATGGCCAAGGTATTGAGAAAGTCGAAGATCGTCAACCAGAGAGGGGCGGTAACCCACGATATTTCCGCGGGAGACGAGCTGAAAGGAGTTATTGATAACGCGTTAGAAGGGTTCCAGCTGTTGATCTCCGAGAGCTTCAAACCGATAGCTCACGAAAAGGAGGATTTGTTCAACCCGGCAGCGTACAGGAAGAAGAACCCTGAAAAATGAAGGTCCGAGACTCTGCAGAAAACAGGGGTAAGACAGACACCAGTCTACGGTGGATCCCTTCCTCCTTAGTCTAGCCAAGAGTCTTATCACGAGGAATCGAAGAGAAACTAACGAGAACCGCGTTATAGTCGTGAAGATGCGGATAAATAGGTAAAACAAGCTAAAACTAGTAGTTGAGAGACAATTGTCCGCTCAGAGAACGGCCCAGGAAGAAGACCCTGTAGCGACGCTCGCGGAAGGATTGAGCATCTGGGTTGGAAAACTAAGCGACCTTGTCAAGAAGGTCGTTGACACCGGGCCGATTCGAAACGTGATCAACTGGGCCCGAATGTACTCTCTATGGCCGGTCAACATCACAACCGCCTGCTGTAGCGCCGAGTTCGGCGCAGCCAGCGGCGCACGACATGACCTCGAACGATTCGGAGTTCTGCCGATAGGTTCTCTCCGTCAGTCAGACCTCATCGTGATCGAAGGGACCATCACGAAAAAGATGGCGAAACGGCTCAGGATGATCTACGACCAGATGGCTTTGCCCAGATATGTGATCGCGATGGGAGACTGCGCTATGTCCGGCGGCCTATTCCACGATTCCTATAGCATAGTGAACGGTGCACACGAGTTTGTTCCAGTGGACGTCTACGTTCCCGGTTGCCCGCCGAGACCAGAAGCCTTGGAGCAGGCAATCATTATGCTTCAAGAGAAAATTCGAAGATCAAAGGTGTACGAACAAGGATGAGCCTCTCCCATGAAAGAGAAGATGGTCTCATCCAGAAACTGAAAGAAAACTTTCCCAGCGACATTAAGGAAACAAATGTTATCCGTCGCGCGAGGCTTGAAGTGACCGTTGCCCCCGAAAGGATCAAGGATGTGGCAATATTTCTTCGAGACAAGCTTGGGTTTGACCATCCAAACGGGGTCTCTGCTGTCGACTACAATCGAGAAAACAGGTTCGAGATAGTCTACCATATCTCATCGATTCGCATCAAGGAAATGCGAGATCTGGTTCTCGACTTGAAAGAGTCAGTTCCGAGAAACGCTCCCAAAGTGGGATCTCTAGTCTCGGTCTGGTCTGGCGTTGAGAACTATGAGAGAGAAAGTTTCGAGATGTTCGGAATAATATTCGATGGTCATCCGAGATTGGAGAAGCTGTTTCTTACCGATAACTGGGACGGGCCTCCTCCTCTCCGGAAGGACATAAGATTCCCTACGGACTGAGGCGACAATGTCAGCACCTCCGAAACCTCCTCCTTTAACAACTGTTGAGTCCACCGAGACTTCCGACTCTGGAGCTCAAACGCTCACGTTGAGCGTTGGTCCCCAGCACTCCGGCTCCGGACACATGCGGCTGATCGTGGAGGTCGACGGAGATATCATCGTCAACGTTGCCCCGGACCCCGGGTATGTACACAGAGGAATCGAGAAGATCATCGAGCTCAGAAACATAATTAAAAGCATACCCGTTATCGAGAGACCCTCGATCATCGACGCTTCAAACCTCAACCATGCATGGGTAAGATCAATCGAAGAGATTCAGGGGGTCGAGGTCCCGCGACGAGGGCAGTATCTAAGAACCCTCCTGAACGAGATGAACAGGATAATGAGTCATCTCTACTGGCTCTCCATCTACGGCGTATTCCTCGGGCACACTACCATGTTCATGTGGCCCCTCGGTGACAGAGAGCTATTCATCGATCTAGCCGAGAAACTTACCGGAGCGAGGATCACATACTCATACCTCGTACCTGGCGGGGTCCGGCGCGATTTGCCGCCCGGGTTCGCTGAGGAGGCTGTCAAGAGAACAGAATACTTCGAGAAGCGTTTGAAAGAATACGATCGTATATTCTTCAACAACCCGTTATTCACATCTCGGGCGAAAGGTATCGGGGTCCTCTCCAGAGAGAAGGCGATCGAGCTAGGGTGCACAGGGCCAACGCTTAGAGGTTCAGGTGTTGACGCCGACCTTCGGAAGGACGAACCCTATGCCGCCTATCCTGAACTCGACTTCGAGATCTCAACCCGGCCCGACGGAGATTCCTTCAGTCGAGCGATGGTCCACATGGATGAGATGCGGGAGAGTTGCAAGATGATCCGTCAGATCGTCAAGAAGATTCCATCAGGACCGATTAGGAGGAAAGCGCCGATAGTCCTGCCTCGGGGGGTTGCATATGGAAGGGTCGAGTCGGCCAGGGGCGAATGTAGCTTCTATCTTATCGGAGAGGGAGGCGACAAGCCCTATCGGGCACGGTACATTACGGGGTCGTACAGAAACATGGCGGCGATACCTGCAGTTCTGCTTGGAAACCGTTTGGCGGACATGCCTACGGCCTGGTGGAGTATAGATTACTGGCCGGTCGAGGCGGACAGGTAGAAAGGCGATGGCCCCGGTCATTGGCAAGGCGAAGGCGGCGGTCGATATCTCGATCGCCTATCTAACGGGGATTCGTCATCTCTTCCATAGACCGTACACGTTGAGGTTTCCGCAGCAACGATATGCGGTTGAGAAGGGATACAGGGGACGGCATCTGCTCCATCTTGATCGATGCACTGGCTGTGGGATATGTGCCTGGATCTGCCCGGAGAAATGCATCACGATCGTGCCGCGGGGCCAGCGGTGGTATCCGCAGTACTTTTACGGCCGCTGCTGTTTCTGCCACTTCTGCACAGATTATTGTCCAGAGTTTGCCTTGGAGGAGACTGTTGAGTATGATATTGCGGAGTATACACGTGATCGGCTTGTGTGGAGTCCTGAGAGACTTTCCAAGCCGCCGGTAAAGAAAGACGACAAGTACGTTTTCAGCGTCGATACGATCGGGGGAGCGTCGCAGGTCCCCCAGAAGGAGGAATAGACATTGTCAGGGCAGGGCGCGCCGAAACCCGTAGCAGCAGCACCAGTAGCGCCCCAGGCTATGCCTCTGAAGTCGACTGTTGAGGGTGAAGGCTGGAAAGCGCGGCCGATCAAGCTCAAGATCTTCGGGAATCTCATCCAGGAGGTTGTGAACAAGAACCTCTGCATGTACTGCGGAGCCTGCATCGCCTCCTGTCCTATCGATATTCTATTTCATAGCGAAAAGGAGGAACCGGTTATGCGGGGCACTTGTGCTGCCTGCCAGGTCTGCTACTATAGCTGCCCAAGGATCGAGCTGCCTGTTGCAGAGGTCGAGCGACAAGTCTTCGGACGGTCGAGAACTGCTGAAGAGGCGATTCTCGGAATCCATGTCGGAGCGTACTCGGTCAAGTCCAAGGACCCTGACGTTGCTAGGCGTGCGCAGGATGGTGGTGCCGTAACCTCTCTCCTCCTCTACGCGCTTGATCGAAAGATCATTGACTACGCGGTCAACTCTGGTCTCACCTCGGGTAAGCCTTGGAGGCCGGAGCCGCAGATCGCGCGCACGAGAGAGGACCTGTTGAACCATGCCGGGTCCCGGTACACGCCGGGAGGGCAGGTGGGGGGACTCGCTGAGGTAGCGATCCCGAACCGGTCGGTTGTTAACTTCCAGGAAGAGCGTATCGCTCTTGTTGGGTTGCCGTGCGAGCTTCAGGGAAGCTGGAGGATGGGAACCCACTGGATCGCTGCGCCGAAACTTGCGAGAAATCTTGTTTTCACGATCGGTCTCTTCTGTTCCAAGGTGTTTGACTATCAGAAGATGATGGTCGACTATGTCCAGGGCAAGAGGGGAATAGACCTCAACAACGTTACCAAGGTCAACATCAAGAGAAACAGATTACTCGTCTACGTGGGCGACAAGCTGGCCATCGACGAGCCTGTTGAGGCTGTGGCGGCTGCCGCACGGGAGGAATGCAATGTTTGCGTTGACTATTCGGCTGAACTGGCTGACATCGCGGTGGGCGCTATTGGATCGTCTCCCGGCTGGAGCACGGTAATTACTCGGAGCCCGAGGGGAGACGAGATACTGAGGGGTGCGGTTGAATCAGGATACTTGGACATGAAACCCCTGGATCCCGTTGGCAAAGGGATAAAGTTCCTCGAGAAACTGTGCGAGAAGAAACGGCTACGGGACCCCTCCGCCTATCTGCGCCATGAGACAGCATTCCCCAAACCGGAGCCAACTTTGGTGCCGCTCGAGATCCCCCACTAGAAACCCCAGGCAATCTTCGACTCTCGCTGGGAATCAGTCTAGTATGGGCGATCTTTCCAGATCTGAAGGATGTGAACCGCTTCTGAAGATTGCTTTCACAAGGGTCCGAGGAGGGCTCTCTTGCGTCGCGAGGTCGAGTCGCTAAGACCCCCCCTCTGACGGAGAAAATTTCCTGTCTGGCACTGATAATGAGCGAGACAGGCTGATCAGGGTAGAATATGAGCTCCATCTCGTTTTTGAACAAGACGCTTAATCGTCGGGCGGTGTTCGAACGAAAATTTTAGGCATGTCCCAGATTCGAGATCAGGGCTGATAATGTGGGATTTCGTAATTCAAAGCGTCCCTCAGACCCATCTTGCGTCGAAAGATGCTGTGCTCTCATCCCACCTCTTTTTCCGGGGAAAATTTTCCGTCACAACCATAATGGGCGAGTCATGCGATTCGGGGTTCAGTCCAGCCTTGGATGCGATGGCGAAAGACGGGAAGTCAGCGCCATTCTCGAACGATTCTCAGGCAAGTTTGGACCCGTGGTCCTATTCGACATTGCGGCTTATTCCGGGTGATACCTTCTCCAAGAACGATAGTAGTGTTGTGGTTATGGAAGGCGCCTTTGTGGCGGGCCCAAGTCTTTGACAATTGAGGAAATTGGGCCCATCGATCTGTGAGCATGGCGACGGCCAAACGCTCTCGGAGGGACAAGCATTTGCAAAAGGTTTCTCACCGACTGCTTCGAATCCTCTTCTTTGGCCTCCTCGCTGGCCTTCACCTCAACAACATCCGCCTGGATTGTTTTCGGAGGGCCGTTCTTGTGAGAGGGGCTGCCCAAGAAGTGTTCGGCCAGCAACGTTCCGGGAGCCTGGAGCCCGCAAGAAGGACAGGTATCGAAAGCCGCTGTCGTTACAGTGGGGATATTTGGCGTTTGACTTGGTTCAACCGTTGCCTCAAGCGTCTTCGTCTTAGACTTCCTTCTCGTTCTAGCGAAGGTGAGTGTACCTCTGCCCCTCTTGGTGGTAGGTGAAGTTCTTCCATGGTGGACTGACGAGGCTGATTTAGGTTTCCGTATTGCAAGCATCGGCATTGTTTTTGGCGACGGGTGGCGGGTTCTGAGCACTATCGTCAACCCCGCTAGAGCACCGCCGAGCAGCCCGCCGAGGAACTCGAAGATGATTAGATCCAAGTCCATTCTTCTCCTCAAGCTAATGGAACATCTAGGTAGGTGTCTTGGGCGCACTGTTCACAGACCACCCTCCCTCTCGGGGTTCTCCGGACTTGATCATCGCTCAATATTTCTCTCTCGCAGGAGGGACAGATTATGATGCACTGGCTCATGCGCCTAACCGTCAAGAAGAAGATTGCGTGCGTAGGGTAATGCCCCGGTTGTAACTAATCCCGATACTCCCGGGTAACACTCGCCTTAAATAGGGAACAGAAAATCTCGCGAATCTCACTCTCGACAGAGACAGGTTTTGCAGACCCGAGGGATCGACCCGGGCCAATCGTCGGGAACTGTCGGGACGGTCATCAGTTTCACTTTTACTGTCATCTACTGGATAATACTCGTTGGACGCTGTAGCTTCGTGGTAAGACTAATTGGAAAAGGTCTCAAACCATGAGTGTCCGCGATGTGGGCGGACGCAACTGAACGTCTACTTCTCGGACCAGACAGACAACCGTGTGGGCGCCTGGTGCGAGTTCTGCAATCTCAAAAAAGCTCCAAGTCCACATTGAGCTCTTCAAGTCTCTTGATCGCTTCAGGTTGTAGTATCGGGCTGACATTCTGGCCGCCTATTCGTCCATAGGCGACGGCTTCGAATGGGAATCTTTCTCCTTTGTAGATCGCGTAGCCTGTTAGGAAATTGGCGACGCCGCCACCCACACCACTCGATTCACCCATCTCGTCGATGAAAATGTCCATGTCGTACTGGAGCTGAGCGTCTTCAGCTTTTCGAAAAGGGTTCTGAGAATTCATCGATGATCAGCCGTAGGCGGGCATGTCTAGTGGGTGCCATTGTTTTGCTCTGAGGCTCCTGACTCGTGACCAGGATAGCCAACCTGTGACGATGGATGCTGCTAACAGTATGTCTAATGTTGTCGCGCTCGCGGTGAGGCCGGTTGCGAATTGGATCCATAGCTGAGCCGCAAACGCGGCGGCGACAGTAACTAGTCCTAGTGTAGCGGGCCAGAGTTTGGGTTTACGCAAGAATATTCCAGACACTACAGCGGCTAGGGCGAGAATTGCAAAGACACCAAGAACTGCGGGATTGCCGAGGCTGAATGATGCTATCAAGCCGAGCCATACTCCTGAAACGATGAACAAGATGCTTGTCATGTTGAGAACGCTGTATCTCGACGGTTGGATTACTGCGGCGGACAGTGGTGGTGTGAACGAGAATGGTTTTCCGAGTGCTTGGTTAGCGTTGGTTGTTCCGAGATGTTTCTTGCCTGTGATCACATCAACTGGTGCGTTGACGAAGTTTTCCACCAGGATGATTCTATGCTGACCAATGCCCGAGGCAGGTCCGACTTCAATGGAATAGTCAGGTCCGACTTTGAGTTCGAGCTTTGTGTCAGGCGTACATGAGTGTTGCAACGTGGCACCGGGCTTTGCCTGGATCAGGGTCCAGTTCGAGCCGGTGTTTCTCGTGCAGATTAGTGCAGCCCATTTCGAGCCGGGCTCTATCTTGGGGAGTCCGACCTCAGGGGCGAGGTCTGTTATGCCGTAACGTTTGTCTTCGCAGAAGGTCTGCGGGCATGACCGGCATTTCCAGACGTCTATCGCGCCCATGACGTAGCCGTTGTCGATGAGGTTGACGACTCCGAAGTAGACTACGTCGTGCTGATGTAACTCCAAGACTGAAGTCTGCGAGAGGGGTTGGCCCTTGAAAAGTCTTGGCACAACCAAGGAGGACATTGGTTTTTTTACCGACGGGGAGAATCTTGAGCGCGAACCTGTCTTGCTGGACATCAAGGTCGTGAGGGAGAACCCCGAGGTAGTCAGGGAGAGCTTGCGAAAGAGAGGCCTGCCTGACAAGCTCGACCAGGTGGATCATCTGTTGAAGCTGGACACTGAATGGCGGCGGCTCCAAGCAGAAGTTGATCTTCTTAGGAAGAGAAGGAACGAGATTACCGCCGCAATCGCGGAAGCGAGAAAGAAGAAACAGGAAGCAACCGCACTGATGAAAGAGGCCGCGGCTGTTCCGGAGAAGGTCAAGGGTCTCGAGGCAAGAATCAACGAGGAAAAGGAGAAGATCCAAAATATTCTTCTGAACCTTCCCAACCTGATCCACGACAGCGTACCGTTCGGGAAGGACGAAGACGACAATGTCGAAGTAAGAAAGTGGGGCGCGATTCCAAAGTTCGACTTCAAGACTCTCGACCACATCGATCTAGGACTCAAACGTGGTCTCATCGATATCGAGAAAGCAGGCCGCGTCGCCGGCGCACGGTTCTATTACTTGAAAGAGGATCTTGTTCGGTTAAACCATGCACTCATCCAGTACGGACTAGATTTTGTCGCGAAAAAAGACTTCCGGCTCTACCAGCCTCCATACTTCCTACACCGAGACATCATAGCCGGGGCAGTCGCGCTCACCGACTTTGAAGATGTAATCTACAAGATCGAGGGGGAAGATCTCTACTTGATCCCAACAGCTGAACACGCTCTACTAGCGCTCCACAATGACGATATCATCAATCAAACGAGTCTACCCTTGCGGTACGCCGGGGTCAGTCCGTGTTTTCGGAAGGAAGCAGGGGCGCACGGCAGGGATACTAAGGGGATATTTCGTGTGCACCAGTTCGAGAAGGTTGAGATGTTCCTCTTCTCAACCCCTGAGGATTCTTGGAAGCTTCACGAGGAGTTGTTGCGGAACGTGGAAGAGTTCTTTCAGAGCCTGAAGCTTCCGCATAGAGTCGTCAACGTGTGCACTGGCGATCTCGGGACTGTCGCAGCGAAAAAG
>VBBD01000048.1 GCA_005882895.1 Candidatus Bathyarchaeota archaeon
CTGCATCGAGCCCGACCCTATCCGAGATCTTCGAGATGTCACTCGCAGCCGGTAGCAGAGTCCGGGACCAAACTGGCATCGGGCGAGGAACAATATCCCTCGGCTCTGCCGCCCTGAAGCTCGCCGAAGGATCTCTTGGAAATCTCCACCGTGTCAACATACTGTTGCTAGGAACGGGCCAGATCGGCATGATCATCATGAAAGCACTGAAGGCTAGGGGGATGACAGATGTGACGGTTGCGAGCAGGACACGACAAAGGACTGAGTCGTTCTGCAGACCCTTCGGAGGCAAACCCGCCGATATCAAGAATGCTATTTCGCAGATGAGTCTCTTCGGACTAGTCGTAGTGGCAACACGAGCAACAGGCTACCTGCTGACCAAGGAAATCGTTGCCCCACAGCTGAAACCCGACCAAAACCCGAAACTCATGATTCTAGATCTCTCCATCCCGAGAAATGTCTCACCTGATCTCGAACAGCTCAAAGGCGTAGTAATCAAGACGATTGACGACCTCCGCGACATTACAGACCAAGCGTTATCGACCAGAACGACTCTGGTCAAAGAAGCCGAGCCGAAGGTCGAGGAGGCAGCAGCGAAGATCTCAGCTCTACTGCGCCGCGAGAAGGCCGAACCAATGGTCTCGGACCTCTATCAAAGAGCCGACAAGATTCGAAGAGAAGAACTGGAAAAGGCACTATCCAAACTAAACCTACCAGAACACCAGCAGGACGTACTTGAGAGAATGAGCCTCTCGCTCGTACGGAAACTCCTGGCCCAACCGGTCGTAAACCTTCGCGAAGCCGCGAAAAAAGGCGACAGTAAACTGCTGACCGTCGCCGGACAGATATTCGAAGGTGAATAGGGCAAGTGAGCTTTCCCACGCTGCGAATGCGGCGACTCAGAAGGACACCACTCATCCGTGAGCTTGTTAGAGAAGTTAGACTCGACCGTTCAGACCTCATCCAACCGATATTCGTCGAAGAGAGCCTGAAAACCGATGCGCCGATAACCTCGATGCCAGGCCAACGCCGACAATCCCCCGCGACTGTACTACGCGAAGTAGCGAGGTTGGTGGACAAAGGAGTAAAATCGATCATCCTATTCGGGATTCCAACAGTCAAGGACGAAATCGGATCTGCTGCATATGAGCCAAACGGGGTAGTCCAGAAGACGATCCGTGATCTAAAAGATCAGTTCGTGGACGAACTGGTTGTTTTCACCGACGCATGCATGTGCCAATACACGAGCCACGGCCACTGCGGTCTTGTCAGGGATGCACGGATAGACAATGATGAGACGCTCCAGAAGCTTGCTGAGGTCGCGGTAAGCCATGCCCGCGCCGGCGCCGACATCGTAGCACCGTCAGCCATGATCGACGGGCAGGTCAAGACGATACGGCAGGCTCTCGACGATAACGGATTCAAGGACGTGGCTGTGATGGCGTATGCAGCTAAGCATGCTTCATCATTCTTCGGTCCGTTTCGAGAAGCTGCTTTCTCTGCACCACAGTTCGGAGACAGAAGAACCTACCAGATGGACTATTCCAATCCTGAAGAAGCCCTGCGTGAAATCGCGCTTGATATCAAGGAGGGCGCGGACATGATCATGGTCAAGCCTGCGCTGGCCTACCTGGACATCATTTATCGTGCGAAGAAAAGATTCCAGATGCCGACTGCAGCCTACAACGTGAGTGGAGAATTTTCTATGATAAAAGCAGCCGCACGCGAAGGATGGATAGATGAAAAATCGGCGATCATGGAGGTTCTAACCAGTATCAAGCGAGCTGGTGCCGATATGATACTGACGTACCATGCTTTGGAAGCGGCTGAATGGCTGGGCTAGATTCCAGATCCCATCAGCTTTACCGTCGAGCGAGAGAAGTGATACCGGGCGGGGTCAACAGTCCGGTTAGAAGCTACTCTCCCTATCCTCTGTTTGTGGCGTCAGCGAAAGGCTCGAAGTTCAAGACAGTTGACGGTCAGGAATACTTGGACTATTGCATGGCGTATGGTGCGTTGATCGACGGCCACGCCCAGGCCGAAGTCATCGATGCAGTCGAGGAGGCTCTCGAGAGAGGGTCCATCTTCGGACAGCCGACGGAGATGGAGGTTGAGCTCGCCGAACTCATCGTCTCACTGGTTCCATCACTCCAGATGGTCCGTCTCGTCAACTCCGGGACCGAAGCCACGATGCACGCTATCCGTCTCGCGCGGGCGTTCAGTGGAAAGAAAAAGGTCCTGAAGTTTGAGGGGGGATTCCACGGGTCGCATGACTCGGTGCTTGTGAAAGCAGGATCAGGGGCCACCCTGCTTGGAAGCCCTAGCTCGGAGGGTGTCCCGAGCGATGTCGCCAAGAATACGCTTGTGAGCCGGTTCAACGATGAGAAGATAGCTAGCAAGATTATTCGCGACCATTCGAGCGAGCTTGCTGCTGTAATTGTGGAACCTGTACTTGGAAATGTAGGTCCTGTCCTGCCTAAACCCGGGTTTCTTGAAACTCTCAGAGAAATCACTCTAGAAAACGAGGTCTTACTGATCTTTGACGAGGTGATAACGGGATTCAGGCTGTCGATAGGCGGTGCTCAGGAATACTACAAGATTCGTCCCGACTTGACAATCCTTGGCAAGGTCCTCGGCGGCGGGCTTCCTCTCTCTGCGTTCGGCGGCAGAAGGGACGTTATGGAAAAACTCGCTCCCCTCGGCCCGGTCTATCAGGCCGGGACCTACAGCGGTAACCCTGTCAGCGTGTCCGCCTCGTTGGCGATCCTTCAATCGCTGAAAAAACGGGCAGTGCAGCTATACTCTCGCTTGGAGAAGATGGGAGACGTGATGCGGCGGGGAATAGGTGACCATCTGGAGTCGGCTAGGATAACCGCTCAGGTTAACGGTCTCGGATCGATGTTCCAGTTGTTCTTCACGGATCGTCCAGTGACGGATTACCACTCTGCAAAATCGGCTGACATACGCACGTACGAGAAATACTTCTACTCGCTACTCGCGTCCCGAGTCTTTGTTCCGCCCTCACAGTTCGAGACTTGCTTTCTCTCTACTGCTCACACCGAGGACGAGCTAGATGCCACCCTTGACGCGATCGGCACTGCAGTGAAAACCTTGCCACGGTGATCGGATAATAATACTCAAGGTTGGGACTCGAGGAAGCAGGCTCTCACTTGTTCAGACGGAACTAGTTGCGGATAGCATCAGACAGCAGAATCCCGGCCTAAGAATTGAACGGAAGATCATCACTACCGCGGGTGATATGGATCAACGAACACCCCTCTTCTCGCTCGACCAGAAAGGAATCTTCGAAAAAGAAATCGATCAAGCAGTCCTTGATGGCCGGGTTGACTTCGCAGTTCACAGTATGAAGGACATCCCTGTCTTCGACAAAGACAGTGGGCTTTTGATAGCTAGCGTGCCCGAAAGAGGCTCCGTCGCCGACATGCTGGTGAGCAAGGGAGACGTGCTGTTGCGTGATCTGGAAAAGGGGAGCAGAATAGGGACGAGCAGTCTGCTCCGAGTCGCTCAGCTCAGACGAGCGAGACCTGACCTGAATCCGGAGCCCATCCGGGGAAACGTGGAGACAAGAATCCAGAAAGTAGACAAGGGCGAATTTGATGCGGTTGTACTTGCTGAAGCTGGACTGGAACGGCTGGGAATGACTGGAAGAATCTCGGAGCAGCTACCGGTCGAGGATTTCATGCCTGCCCCTGGCCAGGGAGCACTTGCTGTTGTCGCTAGAAGCGACAACCTAGGGGTCATTGATATCTTGAGATCGATTGAGCATCCACAGACGAGGGCCGAGATCGAGGCTGAACGAGAGCTGGTACGAATTCTCGAGGGCGGCTGCAAGGTTCCCGTGGGAGCCCTAGCTAGAGCTCACGGTGACGGGATCAGGATAGCGGCCTGCATTTTCTCAATTGATGGTAGGGAAAAACTTCTAGTTGAACGGTCAGGAAGTGTCCGGGAAGGTACAGTGCTGGCTAGAGAGATCGGAGAGGAACTCATCCAGAAGGGAGCGAAAAAGATCGAGGCGAGCTGGAGAACTGTCTATGTCTAGAGTGTCCGGAGAGAAATCCATCGCCATAACCCGTCCCGTTGGCCATGGAGAAGAGACCTCTAGGTTTGTGAGAAAGCTCGGCTGGACCCCGTTCATCGTCCATGCGGTTGAATTGAGACCTCTAGAACAATCAAGTATCCTCAAGGAATTCTCGAGAATTGTCGGCGAGGGGCCGGTTGACTGGCTCGTCTTCATGAGTCCTACCGGTGTTGATGTTTTCTTCGATATGCTGAAGTCGCACTCGGGCGTCCTTCCGAGCGCTTTGGGCCAGATCAGGATCATGGCGGTGGGCCCGAAAACGAGCGGGGCGCTAAGGCGTCAAGGTGTTCAGGATGTTGTGGTCCCGGAGAAGTATAGCTCTTCTGGCATAGCGGATCATCTGTCAAGGCTCGAAACGAAAGGGCAGCGAGTGGTTCTAGTTAGATCCTCAGCCGCCGACGACCGCCTGTCAGGGTCGCTGGCTTCGAACGGGGCAGCTGTAGAAACCATCACCATCTACCAGTCACTTATCCCAACGAACAGCGAGAGTGTGTTCGATTTCCTCGCCAGGCTTGAAAAGGGACAGTTCCAGGCTGTTCTGTTCACTAGCGCTGCTTCAGCATCTAACCTGTTCAGCATGGCCGAATACGAGATCCCAAAGTCACTACTCGTCAAGCTGATGAGATTGCCTCTCGTAGGCGCTATTGGTCCGGCAACAGCTGAAAAGCTGCAAGAGCTCGGTATTGTCCCAAACGTCCCAGGCAGATACCTTATCGAAGACGCGATAGGTCAGCTCGTGAAGAAGGCCGAAGAACAGTGGATCGGGAAAAATTAGCGGAGAACATGCTCGGACTGAGGCATGTTCGAACAAGGTCTCCCGGAAACCACTCATGCGACGCGAGACACGGTCGCTAAGACCCCTATTTTTCCCGGGACATTTCCTGTCTGGCACCGATAATGGGCGAGTCTGGCTGTTCAAGGCGTATTCTGGGCATGGGTCGATCGGGAATTATCCGCGTTTACAGCGTGGAATATCCCCTGTTCTACATACGCCCGTTCAGATCTTGAATCAGGGCTGAAAATGGGCGTTTTACGGCTAGTCCCTAGCGGCTTTGACACTGTTCACCGGTTTTTCCGGGCGGCGGTTCTTGACAGTCTCGGGATTGGAACGGAGGGGAGCATTTTCGTGACGCATAATGATGCCGTTCTCATCGCGATTCATAGCCAGGCTTAAAGCCGTAAGACATTTTCTCGAACCGTGAGGTTGAGGTACGATGCAGTTCAAACCCTTAGGACGCACCCATGAGTCAATACCAGTCGTTGGGCTCGGAACCTGGGGGATAGGGGGTGAGATGGGACCGGACTCCTCCCGGGACGAGGCTGGGATAGAGGCCCTCAGGCTCGGCTTGGACCTCGAGATGAAACTTATCGATACGGCAGAAATGTACGGGGCAGGTCACAGCGAGGAGGTTGTCGCCCGAGCCCTGGAGGGACGCCGTGACAGGGTCTTTGTGGCTTCGAAAGTTACTCCGAGACACT
>VBBD01000033.1 GCA_005882895.1 Candidatus Bathyarchaeota archaeon
ATCACTGAAAGCGATCCCTTCCCACACTGTGATGGATAGACTACGAAACCACCGGAAAGTCCAGCGGTTCATAAGGGACGGGAAGACGATCGAGTACGACGCTCACATGATCCCCGAAGCTGGGCCTAAGATGTTGACGAGACCCTACACAGGAGGCATGCTCGTAGCAGGGGACGCAGCTGGGCACCTGCTCAATAATGGTTACACTTTCAGGGGAGTCGATATGGCAATTGTCTCCGGCGTTGCTGCGGCTCAAACAATACTTGAGGCTCGCAAGAGTAAGGACTATTCAGCTAGATCGCTTCAAGCCTACGAGCGGAAGCTGAGGGGGGAGCCGGCTCTCAAAGACATGTATACTTTCAGCAAAGTGCCAAGATACCTGCGCAACAACAGGCTCTATGGCGTCTACCCCGAACTGATTTGCAATGCTGCGGAGGCAGTCTATCGCGTTGATGGAAATGGAAAGCGAAAAATCTACAAAGAGCTTCGGGCACAGACAAAAGGTAAGGTCTCCACGATCAGCTTAATCCGCGACCTTCTTGCTGGAGCGAGGACATTCTAGAAATGTCTGAGAGACAGGAAGAAATGAGTCTCGACAAACGGTTGGCCCTCGTGAGCTTCAGCACGGATCCCGAGCCGTTCATTGTGGTAGATACGAAGCTCTGTCAGAAATGCGAAAAGAAGCCTTGCCTCTACATTTGTCCAGCTCAGGTGTACTCTTGGCAAGACCAGCTGAACTACAACACTGAGGGCTGCATGGAAACAGGTGCCTGCCTCATCGTTTGTCACAAGCTCGGAGCCAAAGCTATCAGTTGGAAGTACCCCTCCGGCGGAAAAGGCGTAAGCTTCAAGCTAGGCTGAGGGGGAACTTTCCTTAGCACGGAAACGGAACCCCAGTTCGGACTTCGTCATACTAAGGTCCGGCAAAGGCTCCAGATGTTGGCGCAACACCCCAAGCAGAGAACCGAAATTGATCGCTATACGGATACTGATCGCTGAGGTTTGGTGCCGAGGGCAGAACTAAGACTCTGGGTTAATATCCGGGTCTCGAGAATGCCCCCTACCTTCGTTTTACTCATATCGGGCTTTCGCCTGTCCTAAATCCTAAGGGAAGCGTAGCGAATGCCCCGGAACGACTGGTTGGACCCCACGATATGTCATCCGAAAAATCGATCTCTCGACTAGCTTGAATGGGGGAGGGCGGGGTTTTAGCACTCGTTTACCGATAAGACCAGCAGACTTATTCCTAGCCCGTAGTCGAGCCAAGAAGGATCCCGCTTGGCCTGTAGAAACAGTTAGCCAGGTTCAGTGGGTCGAGGTTGGGCACTATTGTATGCCTTCAAATCGCCTCGACCTCCGTGAACGCAAGACGCTGCGTTCAGCAGCAATTCTTCAACAAGTTTTGGCAGCTTCAACCTCGACAGATTGGGAGCAAAACTGGTTGGATTTGAATCTCTAGAGGTGGGATGCCCGGATCTGGGTAGTGAACCGAGATTCTTGAAAACGTTGTCCGTTATCTGGGGTAACCGTCTTTCTCTCAGCCCCTTGGATTAGGATCTCCTCGGGAAGATTCGAACGGGCTAGAAAATAACGGCATACGAAACCCGCAGAGAAGTCTCATTAGCCCCCAACATCCCCGTTTTCCGCTAGCATGGTGGCTAGATAGTAGTCTTCAGGGTGAAGCCCTCAGGTCTCGCTCGGAAGAGTCGCATTCCAGATTCGAGGTGCTGAAGCCGAATCAGGGTAGTGTTTTACGTCGACCCGATTTTATCCCTCCTCTCCACTTGTTCGCGGGCGCTAGGCAATCTGTCCGAATCGGGGTACGATAATTTTCTTGTACGTGCAGATCTATTGAAAGTCAAGTCTCAGTGGGTGTTTCGTCCCAATTTTCTGAATAGCCACAAAGCCAGTTTAGAGCGAAATGGCGTTCGAGACTGATGGAAGCTGCCTTGTGGTACTCTTCCTCCGAGAGTCTCGCATACGACTTTCCAAACAGTGAAAAGTCATCTTCAAGTGGCTTTGATATCAATCTGTTTTGGTAGGCTTGCCTTGCGGACTGAGCGATGACTTGTTGAAAAGTCCATCCCGCGGGCGGGCCGACGCCTTTCCTCTGCAGCTCAGCTGTTCGTGCTCTCCAATGCCACAGTTCTGCGATATTTCGCTCCTGTGATACATCTCGCGGAGGCTTCAGTCTTATCTTAGCCGCGAATCCGTTTGAGCGGGCCCCCAAGTCGACCCTAGCGAGAATCTGAGACTTCGGGAACTCAGTATCGTAAGGTGGTACTCTTTCGATGGATGAGAGAGCCCACAAAATGACTCCTAGCGCCTCCGAGCGCCAACTCGCTGTGACAATCTCCTCCGTCGTCCATGATCCGAGAGGTTTTGCCACGAGGTCTTTCTCTCTAGGAGATAAGTAAATGGAAATGCCCTCCTTCGCCAGCCAAGAGTTCAATCTCCCTGAGAGCTCAAGGACTGAGGCGCCCGCAGACGGTGTCTTCAGATTTATACTCTCTTCAAGGCTCTCTCTCACCAAGAGCGCTTCAAGACAGAGAGCTCTTTGCGCCACCTTATCTTGACCTAAAAGACCGGACATTGTGAGAGAGAAGCCTCACGCTGATTGCGGTTAATTTTTAAGTTTGGCAGATGTCCCATTTTTCAAGAAGGTACTGTCTTTTATTGCGAGCTATGGGCTTCCGGCGGTATTGGTTGGTCAAGTACTTGTTCGAAGCTGACAAGTCGTCTTTGGTCTTCCTTCCTCTGCTGGAATGAAGTTCTCAGGGTGCTCTTCGGGACGCGGAAGCTTTCCCCATCTAAGGTCTGTCGCCTTTATGATGGCGCAGTTAGTCAGCCGATGATCAACGATCAGGTCCTTAACTCTCTCCGCAATCAGGGTGAAGGACGGATAGCCTTTCACCGTAAAGAAGTCGGTGCCATCCCATTGCTGGGCATCGACTATGATCCCTTCTTGAAACGAAGAATATCTTGTGTAATCGCACACTGGGCACCTGTAAAGCAGGCGTATCCCTGACTCGGGGGAAGCATCCCCGGCTGTCCCCGTCGTCACAAGTTCCCAGATTCTTGGTATGGTATCCCGTTCATTCTTTGGGAGTCGCCTAACCCGCACGATTTCCGAGGTCCGTGCTTCAAACCCGGAGAACCCTGAGTCCTTGAATAGATTCAAAACCCTGTCAGACACTATGCATTCGCTGTAGATGGTCCAGATGAAGTCTCCAATATGCGACGTTGGGAGAATGAGACGAAGATTCCCTATTCTTCTTCGGCGGTCGTGTCTCGGGTCCAAGGAACATTTGATCTGCTCATAACGTACTTTTTCTAGCTCGGCATCTTGATACTTGTCATACCATTCAACAGTACCGTACACGACATTATCTGCCAAGGAAGGCTTGGCACTACGCGGCGGGCCTAGAGAATAGAATCTCTTAATCTGGTTCAATACGGAAAGAAGTCACCCACGAGCTGTCCCAAAAACCATACCACATCGCCCGATGTAGTCTCCTCACCGCTCCCGCGTGTGAAATCCGCCCATTGCGCGTTCCACCCTTCGGCAGCTCCAATTCCTTGTCTGTGGATAATTCTATGAACATTACGATCCAATTGAACTGTGTAGTCATCTATAGTGAACCCTTTGCTCTCAAAGAAGCTTTGGAATTGCCTGGGTAGAAGATGATGGATCTCCGTATGTTCGAGATCATAACCTCCATTTTCCATGGTTCTCCAAAAAGCGGAGGTATCAACGAGATCATCGGAGGTTACTTTGACGAGGGCATCGCCTCCGCCGTTTAGAAGAGCATCACCCCCCGTCTTTGTGATGATGTCAATCGAATCCTTTGACCCAGCGTCCACGACGGCGTCTTTGCCTCCGAACTCCAAGACATCTTTGACCAGAGTCTCGCCGACTCCTTGGCAACCCGGCTCATCTACTGAGCAGATTAAACCTAGGGCGGCGGCAGCCTCGAGGCAAACTAGTATGCATACAACCACTCCCAGTGTTACGACGCCAGCGAAAAGCAGAGCATCTTTAGCTACCTCAATCGATTCAGCCCCATTGATTGTACCACACTGGTGAAGCTTCTCGCATCGGTTATCCGCACCAAAACCTCCGTCCAGTCCAGTTGGATCTGTGGCAGATGTCGGTGTGTCCTGAACGTAGATGTAAGAGTTGAGGCTCTGGGGATTTGATCGGTGGCCTCGAAACGGGTCAGCTGATATGAATCGGCCGATGGATGGATCGTACCAGCGCTGGTACTCGTAGTACAAACCTGTCACGGCACTGTAGGGTTTGCCGTCGAACTTGTCTATGGCCCATTTGCCCAGGTTGCCTGTTAGAGTGCCCGTGTATTGGCCGTAGGGCTGATAGCCATTCGTGTACGCGACTGCCCCGTTCGGGTAGGTGATCATGCGTATGCTTCCAAGCGCGTCAGCATGATAGTAGTAGGTTGAGCCGTTTGCAAAGTTGGCTATTCTGAGCCCCGAGGGGAAGACGTAAGCGCAGTTGTAGGTGTTCAGGCGATTCTTGTAGAGTACCTCTGTCCCAGTGTATGCAAAGTACCATACTGCCCCGCTCTCGACAGCCTCGACTCTCCGTCCGCCTCCGTCGTAGGCGTACGACGCCTGGCCTGTGCTGTTGGTTACCTTGAGGAGGTCGCCGGCTGTGTCCCAGGTATAGTACCATCTGACCGTGCCGGTTGTTGTTGTCGTGGAGTTGGAGGTCGTTCTAGGGCATCCCGAATTCTGGGTCATCGTCGAAGGAGATGACAATGGTGCTAACGCCTGAACTATTCCAGGGAGGACGGTGCCAATGGATCCCAGAACCGTAAGGAGAATTAGACCCGATACCAAGACAATTTTTTCGGCTCTTCTTGTTCGGCGACCGGGAACGTAGAGTCTGATGGCTAGGTCTTCACTCAACGGCTAGCCGGACCTCAGCCGCCGTAGAATGTGCTTTGGAGACTTAACCGAGTACGTACTTCTAGTAACTACTTACTAGAGGTAAGTGCCTATCATCGGTTAAGGCGTGTATTGATGTTGCAAATGTGTTTGCTTGTATACGCGCCGCTTTTCAAGGTGTCTGCTGATAGAACGTAAGGAATGCCGCTTGGATGGTCTCGATCAGCTCCAGAAGCTATTGGGTCTTCTCGCCGAGGGTGAGCCGCGAACTCTAGAGAGTCTGTCTGGAGAATTGGGTTGGCCGGAGGCTAAGACAAGGCTGCTCGCCGAGTTTCTTGCAGAACATGGGTTCGTCTCGTATAGGGTATCTGAGTCAACTGTAGCACTTGACCCTCGGCTACGTAACTTGATGATTGAGGAAGACTAGATATCTCGGCCAAGTCCGCTCTTATCGCCCGTAAACCCGTGAGAAAGCTCTCCCCCTTCTTCGTTAGAACGTAAAGTGTCCGTTCTGGTGTTAGATACTTCTGTATATGGCCTGAAGAACGCAGTAGCTCGAGGTGTCTAGAGGCTCTCTTGAAATTCAAACCATTCTTCGTAGCGATAGAGGTCTTTGTAGCTCCTACTGTGGCCATCTCCAGGATTTCGTAGATGATCCACATCATCTCCCTCTTCCGCTTCAAACGAGATGATCAAAACGCGATCGACCATGACCTGCAGATAAAACATTTTTGTGAGGTCAGATAGCTGAGCAGCAGTTTTGTGTGTGAGAGAGTGTACGTGCTTAGTTAATTTCGTAGTCGGGTTACGACATGAGAACGGAATCGCGAACTCACGTTCAAAGTTCAGGTCGCTATGAATAGGTTACTTTGGGATCTCACGTGAAAGCTCGCGAAGACAACCAAATGCTTGACTAGATAAGAATACAAGTCAGCCACAGAACTGTAGATTAGGCGCTTAATACGCTCTGCACGTAGCGGCTTACCTGCTCTTTTTGAGGGCTCCGTATCTGGATCGTTCCGCCCACCCCCGGAACCGAACGTGGAATGCTGACGAGCTATTAGAATGCCAAAGATATGCTAGTGGCATTCCTTCGACTGAAATACTCCGAACGAATCCCTTCTAATATTGATGGCTGGAATTGAAAATGCGTCTTGTCTCTGTTAGGAGGACTCACCGAGACCCAAGGTAGGAGACCCGAGTGGCCAAGACAAAAGGTCTCTGTCGCCTCCCGCATCTGGCCAGGCGACACTATGAATTTCTGTCGCATAACCCTCTTAACCAACAATCTATTGCCTTCGCAGTCAGGAGATCAGGAATGAGCAGCCAAATGGTCGAAATAGCCCACGAACCGCTGAAACGGATCGTCGTCCGAGAGCTCGTCAAGTACGATAATCCACAACAACTCGTGAGTGCGTTGTCGTTCATCATGAAGATGGGACAACCCGTTTTACTAACGTGGGCAGAGAATATGGTGTTTGTATCACAGCCAATCCCGCCCTCCGACATGCCAGAGGAATATGCCCGCGGGGAACTCTACATAGCGTCCATAAGCTACGCGCCTATGGCAGAATTTGTCCACAATGTGAGGTCAGGAAACATTGAGATGCCTGTAATCGACGTGTCTCGAAGCCCACTTAGCCAAGAGCTTGCAAAATTCCTAAAAGCGAAGCTCGAGAACACGTAACAAACCCAGCTCAGCTCTTACCGTAATACTTTCGCATCTCCTGAGTGAGGGCCGGGACGACCTCGAAAACATCCCCCACGATCCCATAGTCCGCGAATCCGAAAATGGGCGCCTCGGGGTCCTTGTTTATCGCGACTATCACCTTCGAGTTTATCATGCCAACTCTGTGTTGAATGGCCCCAGAGATGCCACACGCGATGTAAAGCGTCGGAGAGACCGTTCTACCCGTCTGTCCAACCTGGTCTGAGTGCGGCCTCCAACCGGCATCGACCGAAGCTCTCGATGCTCCGACAACACCGCCCATGACACTAGCAAGTTCCTCCAGAATCTTGTAGTTCTCAGGTCCTCCCATCCCTCGTCCCCCGGAAACGATGACTCCTGCCTCTGTGAGGTCTTGTTTTTTCGCCCCGTGCGTAACGAACTCCTTCACGGTCATCTTAGTGGTTGGCTTCTCGAATGAAAGAGATTGGACCGACGGACTGATTGCAGGAACTCTCTCCTTGGCGGTGAATACATTTGGGCGAAGACTTGCAATCTTTGGATTACCCCTCATCTTGACTTTCAGCAACACCTTGCCTGCATAAGCAGGGCGGGTTGCAATGAACTGATCGTCACTGATTTCCAGCTCAGTGCACTCTGTTGCGACGACGGTGTTGAGATGGATTGCGAGACGTGGCGCTAGGTCCTTGCCGGTCGAAGTGGCTGGGAGGAGGATGACGCTGGGGTTGATCTTCTTCGCCAAGTCGAGAGCGATTTGTCGATAAAAGTCTGGTTGAAAGAGCTTCAGCGTTTCGTCGTCGGCGACCGAAACCTTGTCCGCACCGAACCGACCGAGAGAATTTGCCTGGTCTCTTATCTTGTGACCGATGGACAATGCGTGTACCTCTGTCTTTGACAGATCGGCTAGCCGTCGGCCCTCCGTTACCGCTTCGAAGGCTGACTTTCGGAACTCGCTTCCCGAGGACTCTGCGAAGACGAGTATCGGGCCTTGCATTTGCTAGATCACCTTGGCCTCTTCGTGCAGAACCCTGACCAACATTGGAACAGCTTCAACACCCTTTCCTAGAACCCTGCCTGGGGGTCGAGGAGGAGGATATTGGACCGAGACTGTCTCCAGTATGCCGGGAAACTGTTGAGGTTCTTTCACGACAATGGGTTTCTTTCTCGCAGCGACTAGTTCTCTAAGCGACGCGTATCGGGGAACCGTCAAGTCTTTCTCCGCGGTAAATGCGGACGGAAGGATAGTCTCGACAACGATTACCCCTCCTTCAACTTCTCGATGAGCCACAGCTTTGCCGTCGGAGATATTGAGTTTGACGATTTGAGTGACGCATGGAATTCCAAGAAGTTCGGCCACCATCGGCCCGACTTGTTGATTGTCGTCGTCAACACCCTTCTTGCCAAACAACAGAACGTCGAATTCGACACTTTTCAATTCCGCTGCAATTGCTCGGGCGACCGCGCTTGGGTCATCTGGAAAATTTTCGCTCTTGAGATGAACAGCCCTGTCCGCGCCAAGCGCTAGAGCTTTGAGAATTACGTTGGTTGACTTCTCTGGTCCGAGGGTGAGAACAGCGACTTCCCCGCCGTGTTTCTCCTTCAGCTGGACACCCTGTTCCAAGGCATATTCTTCGTAAGGGTTGATTACGAACTCTGCATCGCTTGTGACAATTGATTTCCCATCTGGCGCTATCTTGATGCGGGTTGCTGTGTCCGGGACGCGCCGTACGCACACGACTACTTTCAGTTCTTAGCCGCCTAGTCGAACACAAATTTGGCCGAAGAATAAGGTTTCCTTGGAGAAGATCGCGTTCCTGTAGTAATTATGGTAAACAGTTAAAGCTCGGAACAGTTGACACTTGAGATGAGAATAGTATGGCTTTAGGAGACCCGTTCCAGATCCTACTGATACTGGGAGTGCTAGCCGTCATACTGATCTGGGGCCCACAAAAAATACCAGAGCTCGCGAGGTCCATAGGAAGGGCACGCAAAGAATTCGACGACGCCTCGAAAGGACTGACAAACCCTATCTCACCCTCTGTACCAGCTGCATCTGCATCTGATCCTCTGACTGATACCGCACACAAACTGGGAATCGATACCCAAGGCAAGACGCGTCAAGAGATATCTGACGAGATCGTTAAGGCAGCTCAGACAAAGTAGTCGGACAAGTTCCCATCTTCGCGGTCAAGTCCCGGTGCCTACTTGTTATGAGGCCAGTTGACACAGTCATATGATCTTATTGAGCGTCTGTTGGATACGCGAGGGATAGTGGAAGCTCTTGTCGGAGGAACGATCGCGAGAAAAAGTTCTCCCTCTTTGGGACCACATTTCAGAGCTTTCAAAACGAGTGAAGATTTGGATCTATTCCTTTGTCATTGCGACCCTCTTCTACCTTGCAGTCCCATCTGACCTATCGTTCCTACAGAACCCCTTCCAAATCTACCATCCAATAATCACAGCCATTCTCGCAGGGATAAGGACGAGACTGTTGCCGCCACAATACATACTGATCGGGGGAACAGTCACCACGCCTCTGGAGCTAATCGTTGTAGGATCCGCTGTGTTCGGATTCGCCACAAGTGTCCCCGTGCTCGCGTATGAGATATACAAGTTTGTAGACCCCGCCATCAAGGCCAGCGAGAAACAGTCAGTGTACCCTTTCGTTGCTGCTTTTTCGATTCTCTTCCTGGTAGGCGCCTCGTTCGCGTTTTTCGTACTCCTGCCTTTCATATTCTTGTTCTCTCTGCCCTTCTTCCAAGCCGTCGGAATATCCACCTTCATTTTCGCGGACCAATTCTACAACCTCGTTTTCTTCGTCATCGTTTTGTCAGGCTTTGCCTTCACAATCCCGGTCTTCTTCGTCCTGCTGGTCAAGTTACACATTCTCGGGACGAAGATGCTTACCAAGAATCGGAAGTATGTCTGGGCCTCAATCTTGGTTTTGACAGCGATAGCATCACCTGACGGCGGGCCTCTTGCAGACGTTGCGCTATTTGTTCCGATAATTATACTTCTAGAAGGCGCAATCTGGTACGCAAAAAGATACGAAAAGGGACGTGTGGACGACGAAGTGAAGACCGCACCTATCGAAACAACCTGCCGCTTGTGTGGAGGAGACATGGATCCGGGTGGCGTGTTTTGTGGACGTTGCGGAAGAGCGAGACTTTGAACCTGGGAGCGTCCACGCCTCGGAGCGCTCCAGATGAGTTAAAAGAGCCAGATCTAGAATTGGAATTAGATGATGAAATTCCGCAAATACATGCGGACGGAGCGTTCTCAGCCGACGCAATGACGAACGACATCGGGCGGGCTGATAATAGGGACCTTGTCCGCCCGAATCCCATCCTTCCGGAAGTTCATTCCATTTTGACCTCCCGATAACTCAGCGAAGGATTGTCGTGACAAGTGCCGATATCATTAACAGATTCAAAGAAATATTATAACGGGACGAAAGAGAGAGAATTCAAACGAACTCGCCCAACAATTTTGTAGACGAATCAATTTGATAACACCAAAGTCGCAACTGCTTCCTCAACTTAGTCAACTCTTTCGCCGGATCCCATTTCTCCTGACCACGACAAGAGAAGACCCCAAGGCATCTCTCTACGGCGAGAAGTATCTCAAACGACTCCTATGGTATCTGTTCGCCGGGACCCGCGGAGGACCTAGCAGGGCTGAGATCATCAAAGCTATTCAGAATCGTCCCACCAACGCCAATCAACTTGCGCAGATACTACATGTAGACTACAAAACCATCCAACACCACGTTAGGGTCCTGGAGGAGAACGGCCTTATCGTTCCATCGGACAAGGGAGCGTATGGTGCGGTTCTCTTTCTTACTCCCAAGATGGAAGAAGCGCTTCCAATCCTCGACGAGATTTGGAGCAGAATTGGAAGAAGAAAGATAAACCAAACAAAGACGGAGTAGAGTGACCGAGCTTGGGCTTTGCACTGTGGGCTAGCGCAATAGTGGCCTTCGCGAACATAGCCATGACCCTTGCGTTGCTGGCAATCTACCTCGGGACATATAGAAAGGTCAAATCTTCCTTTACCATGGGTCTCGTTCTCTTTGGAAGCTTTTTCGTAGTACTAAACGTGGCAATTCTCGTATTCTGGCTCTTTCTATTCGAAAACGTGAGTTCAGCCGGCACCCTTGTGGATCAAGCCTCAACCTACATGCTCGTGGTGAATGTCGGAGAAGCCCTGGCTCTGGCAAATCTGCTTAGAGTGACCTGGAAATAGGGAAGTAGCCCTCGGCAACCCATTCCCCAACGCAAACTCATCAATCGGAAACTCATTCTTAGTAGCTCGGACAGGACCCGAGAACATCGTAGAGATTCGATTTTGCGACAGACTCCTTCTTCGCATCTCGCTCTGCGAGTATCCCCCTCCAGCTATCTCCGGGTAGAATATGGGTTAGATTCCGGGGAGATTTGGAAAAACCGTTAAGAGTCGATCCAAGTGATGTCAGCCCGGAATCATCTTGAAAGAGAATGAGAAGACTGAGGAGAAATCTGAGTCCGAACAGGACTCCAGCAACAAGATATCCCGAAGAGACTTCTTGAAATTCGGTGTCGGAGCCGCCGCGGTGGCGGCAGGCGCAACAGCCCTTATGGGAAGGATCCCTATCCCAGCGGAGCAACCGAAAGCACCTGTGGCGAACGACAGCGCGGAGCCGATTGTCGCCTCTGTAAGTGGTGATCAGCTAACAGTCATGAATGGACAGGTTTCTGTGAAGGTGAAGGATGCAGGATTGGCCGCTCAGATTGCAGACAAGGTACGGGAGGGAACTAGACGATGACATCCCACAGAGAAGCCCCTAAGATTTCTAAAGACCCCGTCGCTGACAACACCGACCTGTACGCCTTTGTTAGTCCAGACAAACCTGACACGGCAACCATTCTGGCCAACTACATTCCATTGCAGGAACCTGCCGGGGGCCCCAACTTCAACACCTTCGGGGACGACGTGCTCTACGAGATAGTAATAGACAACAACGGCGATGGAATAGAGGACATCACCTACCGGTTCCGATTCAAGACCGAGATCGGGGATCCCGACACCTTCCTCTACAACACTGGTCCTATCGGCTCCCTTACTGACCCCTCGTGGAATGTGAAACAGTTCTACTCGGTCACAAAGGTAGTCGGACCCCGCAGGACCGGCGTATCCACGATTCTGGGTCGCAACCTGCCAACCCCACCCGTCAACGTTGGACCACGTTCAACACCGAAGTATACGGACCTAGCAAATGCAGCCATCAATACTTTGAGCGATGGCTCGACCGTGTTCGCTGGCCAGAGGGACGAAGCGTTCTTCGTGGATCTTGGATCGATCTTCGACCTCGGCACTCTAAGACCGGTTCAAGGTTTTCATCTAGTCAAGACAGGGATCACTGCGGATGACACCAACGCAGCCGCCGGAGTTGACGCCACAAAAGGCTTCAGCGTTCATACTATCGCGATACAAGTAGCCAAGAATAAACTGACATCAGATGGATCAAACCCCACTGACCCGTTAGGGAAGAACTCAACGATCGGAATATGGGCATCGGCAAGTAGACGAAGGGCTGTAATCCTTCCCACCAACGAAGACGGCAACCAATCAGGCGACAATGAAACCAACGCAGTCGTGACAGGACCTTTCACACAAGTGTCCCGGCTGGGAATGCCCCTCATCAACGAGGTAATAATCCCGCTAGGAAAGAAAGACTTCTGGAACACATCGCTTCCCAGATCCGACTCCCAGTTCCTCCAATACTACCAGACACCCGAACTCCAGAAGCTGCTCCCCGTGCTCTACCCTGGAGTCTTCCCGAACTTAGCAACGGTAACCGAGGCCCGCGCCGACCTCATCGCAATACTGCTGACCGGAATACCTGCCGGCATCATTCCAGGGTTCCAAAACTTCACAGGGCCCCTCCAAGCTGACTATCTCCGCCTGAACCTAGCGATCCCTCCGAACACTACCAACCCCAGCCGCCTAGGACTCGTAGGCGGGGACCCAGCAGGGTTCCCTAACGGACGAAGAGTACTGGACGATGTCGTGGACATCGAAATTAAGGCGATAGCTGGCGCGACTCTGCCTTTGGTGGACAAGAATTTCATGACAGACAGTGCAGTCAGCCTAGTAACCCAAGGCATTCCTGCCGGGAATCCGGTCCAGCCACCCAATACCGCGCCGTTCCTGTCAGTATTTCCTTACCTACCGCACCCAGTCCCCGGCTACGAACATTCTCACGACCCCTAGTCGTGACCAACGTGTGGCTTTTACGGCCACACTTTCCTCTGTTTTTCAAAACCAGTTCCAACATCTTCCCTGACGACTCTACGATTATCGAATCGAGAGCTCATTCCTCATCTTGCGGCTTGGATTAGAAAGGAGACGAAGACCTAAGCTAGATCAGAATTAGTTTTCAGAGAATCATTTCAAAAGTCTTATTCTACCGTAGTTCTACGCTGCTTGGATACCTGTTGCCCTGTACGGTTATTGTCGGCGGGTTCTTCGGAGACGAGGGAAAGGGGAAGATAGCCGCTTATCTAGCAACGAAGGACAAACCCGACCTATGCGTCAGAGGCGGGAACGGACCCAATGCCGGCCATACTGTGATCCACGGTGGAGTCCAGTACTCTCTTAGGCTCATACCGAGCGGCTTTGTCAACCCCTCGACACGCCTTCTCATCGGACCAGGGGTCCCTGTCGACCCGACCGTCTTACTCGACGAGCTCCGGAAAACAGACTCCGAACGCAGGATCGAGGTCGACAATCAGTGCGCCATCGTTGAGCCGCGCCACAAAGAGCAGGAATCACGATCAGATCACTTGTCAAAGAAAGTTGGCTCTACTAAGAGTGGAGTTGGGGCGTGTAATGCAGAACGAGCCTTGAGATTGGCGAAATTGGCTCAACAGATTCCGGGTCTCAAACCGTACGTTGGTGATACTGTGGGGGAAGTTCAGAAAGCACTTTCAGAGAACAAGAAAATCATGATTGAAGGGACCCAAGGCACCTTTCTCAGCCTCTACCACGGAACCTACCCCTACGTCACCTCAAAAGACACGACCGCGTCTGCAGCCTGCGCCGATGTAGGTGTCGGTCCAACTCAGGTTGACGACGTCATAGTCATCTTCAAGGCATACGTAACACGGGTAGGAGAAGGACCCCTAGAAGGACAACTAGAGCGTGATGAGGTTGCGCGCCGTGGATGGACAGAATTTGGAACCGTTACAGGGCGAGAGAGAAGAGCCGCCCCTTTCGATTTCAAGCTCGCAAAGAGAGCGGTCCAGCTCAACGGAGCAACCCAGATTGCATTGACCAAACTCGACGTGCTGTTCCCCAGCGCCAAGGGTACTAGGCGACTAGACGATCTTGACAGAGAAGCAAGAGAGTTCGTTTCGAGGATCGAGCAAGTGACCGGAGTCCCAGTTACTTTGATTGGAACTGGACCTGGAGAGGAGGACATCATTGATCGAAGACGAAACAGCGCGGCTATGGCTGTTCAACCGGTGCTAGAGCGCAAGAAACTCAGCCGCGTCGAGGCTAGAAGATAGGGCGCGTCTACGGAGTTTTCTGAGCTTGCGCAGCCGTTGACGGCTTCATCCTAGCGAACCAGGTTCTGACTTCCAAATTGGGCGCAGCTCTTGAAAGAGCCTTTACGACAACGAACGGTACGACCGTGGCCAGCACGGTTTGAATTACGTTGTATGTTGCGAGCCCAACGAAATAGAAACTCAGGTATGAAGTCGAGAAAACCGTATTGGGGAAAAATACGAAAATTAGAAACACGTAGTTAATCGGAGTCAAGATGATTGCCCGAAGGGCGGCTCCTGTTCCAGACATAAGGCCGAAGCCAGTGATCACCCCTCCTCTGCGCTTGAGGATACGAGCGTAAGCTCCGTATCCCAGCCACATTCCAAGGAGCATGCTCGTTACGCCGAATAGCTTGAGCAATGGGCCGAATATTGGGGACGGGGTAGGGAGGAAGTTGAGAACCAAGTAATGGATAAGCGTAGTGAACAATCCGACTGCAGGGCCAAACAGCAAAAAGGCAAGAACGTCAACAATCTCTGCTAGGTCGAGCTGAAGAAAGGTAAAGCCCGGAACGGGCCAGGGAATCTGGATAAGAAAAGTAATTACCGCTGCCAGAGCGCCGAAGACCGCTGCTCCAGTGAGTGAAGTGGTTCTCGAAACACTGGTCTTCTGGACACTCATGAGCCGCCGGCTAAGTTCTACTCATAAAAGAGTTTCTACTCATAATTGAGTTGCAGTTCTAACCCCTCTACCCAGAGCTTCGCGCCATGACATGTATCGTCATTTCCTGAAGACATCGAGCGGTACGTGTCTTTCCCTGAGGATCCCGCTTCCTCATGGTGATCAAGTCCTCAGGAGTATCGACGTCGAAAGACAAACGGAAATTCGAGATTGAATAAACAGCGGCCCCTGTCTTCTGCGCTGCTCGAAGGTGGGTGCTGAAACTCCATCTTCCATATGATGGGCCGATAGCGTTGGGAGGTTCTCGAACCATAACGTTGGTCCCTGCCTTTAACGACGGGGACAGGACGACTCTCGGTACTGTACCTCCCATCGAGTACAATTCTTTCAGGTCTCTCGGCTCTAGAAGGGGAATGTCTGCAAGTATTACGGCCACGGAGGACGCCTTCTCATTGAGAGCGAAGTGTGTTGACTGTCGGACACCTGCGTTGAGCCCTTGTCCTTCCTGGTGGAGAAATGACCCCTGGGGTAAGTTAGCCTCTTCCGCAACATTTGGGTCAGGAGAAACAACCAGGACCCGGCTGAAAAGTTCAGATCCTTCGACTGCAGTCAGCACGTCTTCCAATAAAGCAATGACGAGTTTTTTCTTGTCTTGTGGTCCGAGTGAGCGGGAAAGCCTGCTCTTGCTATCGAGCAGTCCCTTGACGGGAATGATTGCAAAGTTTCTTTTCAAAGAGTTTCCGCCAGCTTCAAGGTATCTTCTGCCAACCGGACTCTCGCAGCCGATGAGTCCATGATCGTCTGGGTTGAAGCGACCTTCATTCCAAGCCCGTTAATCTTCGAAGCGACAGCTTTGTCGACATTATCGATGACAAAGCCTCTGACCAGTCCTTTGTAGAGCTGGGCAACTCCGAGGGGAGAGACTTCCAATCCCAAATGGCGCATGATACGATCTAGGGGGCCCTTTATCGACCTTCCCCCAACGATGGGACTGATACCAAGAATTCGGCCTTTGGTCTTCGCTAGAGCGTTGCGGATTCCGGGAATGGCGAGGATTGGTCCGATGCTAAGGATAGGGTTGCTGGGGCAGAGGATGATGACTTCTGATTTTTCTAGTGATTCCACAACGCCCGGCGCAGGCGTCGCTATGCTCGCTCCCTCGTAGCTTACATCTTCTACATTATCCTCGAATTTTCTCTTGACAAAATACTCCTGGAAATCCAATAGTCCAGCTGAGGTCTTGATCTTGGTAGCCACCATCTGGTCAGTCATAGGCAGGATTCTGACCTTCACGCCTAGGAACATTCGAATTTTTTCGGTCAATTCCGATTGGCTGAATCCCTGTTGGAGGAAGGCTGTTCTGAGGAGATGGGTTGCAAAATCCCTGTCACCTATTCGAAACCATGTTTCCGCAGAATAACGCTCGAGCTGTGCCATGCAATTGTAAGTGTCCCCAGCGATTCCGTACCCCTTTTCCTTGTCTACAATTCCCGCGAGCGTATACGTGACAATGTCAATGTCGGGGCTAATGTGGACACCGAGATAGTCGAGGTCGTCTCCAGTGTTGACGATCGCTGTTACCTTTTCCGGCGGATAGACTTGTACAAGGCCGTCCAAGAAACGCGCTGCACCAACCCCGCCTGCGAGGCATACTACGGACCGGAACATACTGAAGGGCCTGCGAGAGGGCTTGCGCCAGCCCAGCCTCTAGTTAAAGGCTAGCGCTTTTTCGTACCAGCTTTCTCAAGAATGCGGTGGGCTTCTCTAAGCTTGTAGACTGTGGTCCTGAGATATCGGTACCCTTCCAAGGATGATTTGCCACGAAGCTCTGTCGCGCGCCGTAGGGATTCGTCTGATTCCTTGACCAGCGGAATGGGCTCGGCGTTCCTCTTCCTCACCGGGACGGGTGGGTCCTCGTCCTCAAGACCATAGGTGAGAGAGTAGAGCAGACTACTGTATTCGGCTGCTTCTTCAGCCCACCAGACTTTCTTCTCGGAATCTGATCCGCCTCTGGAGAGATAGTCTAGAGCCACGTCAAGCTTGGCCCTCGCCTCTTCCAAGGCCTTGCCCACTTTCTCCTCCAGCATTCGCTGTTCTTCAGCAACATCCATCAAGGCGATCCCGACGGTAACTATTCTACCGTAACGCTCTTGGCCAGATTTCTCGGATAGTCAGGGTCGTGGCCTAGAATTACAGACATGTAGTAGGCTAGGAGTTGCAGGGGAACGACGTAGACGACTGGGGTTGCGAGCGATGGGAGGGATTCTGGTATTTCTATCACATCGTCGGATAGGTTTCTGACCTCTTCGTCTCCCTCTTCTATGATCGAGATTATTCTCGCTCCGCGGGCCTTCATCTCCATAATGTTACCGATTATTTTCTTGTGAGTCTCGTCCCTCGGTGCCACGAACACCGTTGGGAATCCTTCTTCGATGAGTGCGATGAAACCGTGCTTGCTCTCGCCCGCAGGATACGCGATCGCGGGGATGTAGCTTAGCTCTAGGAGTTTCAATCGTCCTTCCAAGGATGTTGGCACGCTGACTCCTCTCCCAAGGAAACAGATGCTCGACGCACCGCTGCAGCTCTCGGCAATCTTCTTCACGTCCTCCACCCTCGTATTCAGCAGATTCTGGATCAAGGCAGGAGTTCGGTGCAGAGCCTCTTCCAGTTCGCTAATCTCTTTAGATGAGACTTCACCCTTCTTTCTACCGATCGCAATCGCGAGTCTGAGGAGAACAGTGACCTGTGAGGTGAACGTCTTTGTCGCCGCGACGCCGATCTCTGGTCCCGAGTTCTGTCCGATATAGACATCGGACAAGCGCATCAACGTGGAACCCAAGACGTTTGTCACGCTGACGATCGAGGCTCCCTTGGCCTTCGCGTCTCTAACCGCGTTAAGAGTATCCATCGTCTCGCCGGATTGGCTTACTGCGAGGATTGCTGTCTTGGAGTCGACGAGGTCGAGAGCTTCGTCTGAGAACTCGGATGCTACCACGACCCTGACGTTCATTCCCGCCAGTTTCATGAGAGCCTGTCCTCCTACTAGCCCAGCGTGATAGGAGGTTCCGCAAGCGACGATGAACACTTTCTCGGACTGCATCAGCTTGCTGGCGAGAAGATCATAGTAGATCTCATGGGTCCTCATCGCGTCTCTTATTGTATGGACTTGCTCGTGGATCTCCTTGAGCATGAAGTGCCTGTAACCCTGTTTCTTAGCAGACTCCGGATCCCAAGTTACCGTGATAGCGTCTCTCTTTACCGCAACCCCATTCTTCGCTTTCAGGATCCTAATCCCGTCTGGGTCGAGAATGGCCATTTCCCCTTCC
This sequence comes from Candidatus Bathyarchaeota archaeon, assembly GCA_005882895.1. Classification (GTDB taxonomy): domain Archaea; phylum Thermoproteota; class Bathyarchaeia; order 40CM-2-53-6; family 40CM-2-53-6; genus 40CM-2-53-6. Next base: position 18,133 of record VBBD01000033.1, read on the forward strand.
TCCAGAATCAACGCTTTTCGAGTCAGGGGTAGGAAAGCTGCTATGTCGCTGGCGCAGTAGTATTCTCCATCTCCCAGTCCGAGGACCAAGGGGCTTTCCTGGCGGGCACAGAGAATAGTCTTCGGCTTCTCCAGACTGGTCAGGACGATGGAGTAGGCTCCTTCCAGCCGATTGATAGTTTTCCGGAATGCCTCTTCAAGACTGAGCCCGTGGCTGAGATATTCCTCAACCATATGTGGGACAACTTCCGTGTCCGTTCTTGAGGCAAACCGGTGCCCTTTGGTTTCGAGTTCACGTTTGAGGTCGAGATAGTTTTCTATTATCCCGTTGTGGACGACGGCGATTCGGGATTTGCAGTCGACCAACGGGTGAGAGTTCTCCTTGACCGGTCGGCCATGTGTTGCCCAGCGGGTATGCCCGACGCCTACGGGTCCGAGGAGATCGTCGAGGTTGTATTTGGCGTGGACCTCATCAAGTCGTCCACTATCCTTCTTTACGGTAAGAGTTCCATTGGAGATCGTTACCTCGCCGACCGAGTCGTACCCTCGGTATTCTAGTCGTTTGAGGGCCGCGTGGATGAGTGGAGCGGCCTCTCTACCGTCGTGGAGAACGCAGCCGAATATGCCACACAAGGACGAGATGAGTAGTCGACGGTGTTAGCATTAAGAGTTCTTGAACGGAACATGAGGGGCAACGCGAGACTTGAGTAGGCCCCGGGGGGCCCGAAAATTCACGGTTGCCTGTTTCAGGAGGTGATTCCAGCAACCGTTTTCAGGAACCAGTTTCAACGTGTGTTTCAATAATGCGTTTCAAAAAGCAGTTTCAGGACCTGATTTCCTGTTGTTGATTCCATTTTTTCGACTTAGCGTTGTTCTCCCATTCTATGTTTTCTACAGAAAAAGGTACAGTAGACAGCGAATGATACATCATAATAACCGGATGCTCCAACCCATTTCCGGTTCCAGCATATGGCTGCCGACGCGACGTTCCTCATCCTGCTAGTGCTCCACATTGGCGCGATAGTAGCTTGGATGGGAGGCGCTGCACTATTCGTCTCAGTCATTATTCCTTCACTTTCCAAAATGTCTCCCTCTTCCAGAGCCGAATTCATCCAGTCCGCTCTCCCAAGATACCTCAAGTTCATCACCGGAAGCTCAATCCTAGCAATAATAGCCGGACTCATCCTATACGGATACACAACCCAGACAGCAACTTCGCTCGCCCCCAGCACTTCAGGACTCGTTTACATTCAAGCAGGTGCCATACTCGGGCTCGTCGTTCTGATAATCGCGCTAGGAATCCTAGTTCCAGCAGGCCGAAAATTCATATCACTGACAAAGCAAGCCCCGAAGCCACTAGCGGAACCAGCGGCTCAAAATCCGATGGCAGCCCAAATGGCAGGTCTCCAGAAGCGAATGGGCATAGCTGGACGCTTGGGAGTAGCCTTGCTGGGAATCGCCCTAATCCTGATGATAATCGGAGCAAGCATCTAGCCGCTCAGCTATCTAGAAATACAAGTTCTCAGTATTCCTCTGCATGGGTCACTCCACTCCTACAGAGGCCTTGCCATGTCCTTTCCCTCGTATGTTCATTCCGGAGAGATGCTGAAGGGAAACGCCGAATTTCTCAGCATGTTACGAGATCTGTGTTACGAGCTTGGAGTTGAAGGCTACAATCCATCAACCGTCCGACTGGTCAACCCAACGCGTGCGATCCCTTCAGACCAACCACTTGTTTTTCCCGATGGGTTGGTTCTTCCAACGACTCTGGTCGGCAAGCTTGTACCATCAGAGTGGAAACCACTCATAGCATCTGCTCTAATCTTCCGGCGGATGGCAAGGGACAAACGTCTACGCAGGTCCGCTTTTGAAATAGTCAAGTTCTATTTACTCGGCCTGCTACTTCTTCCCGTGTTCTTCGTTCTCAGTTTTCTCCCGGTGGTACTCTTCAATTTTCCCTTGTCCACCGGAGTGGTGGTCGGGATTCCAACCTACTTCGGTGTAGTATTTGTGTTGAACAGAATTAGGTCTGTTGGTAGATGGAGAAAGATCAGATTGAAAGCGGATCAACAGACCGCTGCTCTCGTGGGAAAGGAAGCGTTTCTTCAAGCGCTAGAGAGGATCGATGGAATGCATCTTGAGGATGTTGAAAGAGTCAAACACCGAGGCTTCATCGAACATTTCTTCTACACTCCGAGCATAATTGATAGAATGGTGGCGATCGGGCGACCAACTCCAACTCGTGACGAAGAATTCTCGAGGTTCCGCAAACAGTGGACGAGTAGTCCAGCTCGCTAGCCGGCATTCATCAGACTCATGAAAAAAACGGGTTACAAAACCAGGCGATTTGCCGCCCTAGAGACAACCTGGAGCCGAGAGAGGTACCTCGACAGTGGTACCTCGAACTTTAAGGGTCTTCAAGGTGAAGGCCATCATTCGTTTCCTCTGAATCAGAACGTACTCAAGCAAAAGAAGGTTGGTGCCTAAGCCCAATAGATATGCCAAATCCATTCTTGTCACCGTACATAATTAATGCTAACGAGATACTTACGGTCTACCTCTCGAAAACATATACTCCGGCTGATGCGGCCTCGACTGAGGCTACACATAGCAGCGCGGTCGCGTTGAAATGATGATAGCTGCGCGAAATTTCAATCAGGGGAGGTGCCCGGGTGTGCTCATTGGGGATCATTTCTTCCAAGAAGAGGGAGGTCCCGAGAGTTGGCGTTTCCATAACGCTAAATAAGCGGGGAGCGTAATTGGAACTTATCTCTGGTGTGAACGGGGATGGGTGGTCATCTTTACTGGCATAAGCCCGCTCCCGAGACCCTCATCAAAGGCTAAGCACCAGAATCAGACTCTAACTTTCACAACAACTGAGATAGGATACCGACCAAACCAGGCCATGCGAAGGCGTCAACGCCGCCGCTTGATCATCGCCAAATTTGGCGGTTCCAGCCTATCCAATGGAAATAAAATCAACCTAGCGGCAGAATCAGTCGCTATAGAATACTCTAAAGGAAACAGACTAGTTGCAGTAGTCAGCGCGGTCGGCAGAACAACTGACGAGCTTCTCGAACTCACGAACCACGGCGCTGGAATAGTAGACACGGATAGAGATGATATTCTCGCGATGGGCGAGAGAACCAGCGCCAGGATCTTCGCAGCATCATTGAAATCACGCGGGATACAAGCGCGTTACTTCGACCCATCAGACCGAGACTGGCCAATCATAACGGATCATGACTTTTCAAACGCGAACCCGTTGAGAACAGCGAGCATTCAACGAATACGAAAATATGTAAAACCCGTGGTTGAAGACGGAATTATCCCGGTCATCGGTGGCTTCATAGGCCGGACCAGAGATGGACGAATCAGCACGCTCGGACGTGGAGGAAGCGACACCACCGCCCTCCTCATCGCCACCGCACTCGGGGCAGACGAGGTCGTCCTGGTAACCAGCGCACCAGGAATCCTCACAGGCGACCCCAGCCTGATCAGTAACGCGCATGTTCTCAGAACCATCGACATGAAAGCGTTGATAGGAATCGCCGATAGCGGAACAAAATTCATCCATCGAAAGGCGCTACGATACAAAGACCCAGCAATCAACATCCGAGTCATACCCAGCGCAGTAGGGAGACTCGACGCACACGGAACACAGATCACAGGCGGACCACTGCCCGAACTTGAAGTGAAAATCCACAATCCCGACCCGGTCGCCTCCATAACCCTGGTAGGAAGAGACCTGCCCCAGAACCCAGAACTTATCCGGAAAGTCACGAAGATCATCAGAACGAATCTGGTTGCTATATCGCAAGACAGCGATAGCGCGATACTTTACCTCAGCCAGACACCAAGCTTACGACGACAAATATCTAGACTCCACGACGTAGTCGCAAAAGACCCTCACGGTCTTGCACTTGCCGCCAGGATGGGAATGGCCCTCATCACAGTCAAAGGAGTTGGCTTGGAGGAAACGCCTGGAGTTGTTGCAAGAGTAAGCGATGCGTTGCGCTTGAGTAACATCAACATATTCGGCGTCCTCACCATAACATCATCCGTCCTCGTCCTTGTCGACTGGAAGGTCAGGAAACAGGCGGGTAAGCTGATCAGAACCTCGCTGGAGAACAACTAGAATGGCGAACAAGAGAAAGGTAGCCGTCCTCGGCGCCACCGGAATGATGGGTCAGAAATTCGTCCAGCTGCTCGCCCATCACCCATGGTTCCAGGTAAGCGCAGTCGCCGCGTCCGACAAGAACGTAGGTAAAGAATATGCCACCTCTATCGGATCGAGAAAAGACGCAAACCTTCCCGATGAGCTAGGAAAACTCGTACTTACAGAACCTAAGCCGCAGGCCCTGGACGATCCAGACCTTGCATTTTCGGCCCTTCCTGCTGAAGTCGCAGGACCAGTGGAGGAGGAGTTTGCTAGAGCCGGGATGCCAGTGTTCTCGAACGCATCATCGCACAGAATGGATCAATTCGTCCCACTCCTGAACCCAGAAGTAAACCCT
>VBBD01000085.1 GCA_005882895.1 Candidatus Bathyarchaeota archaeon
GCAGGTTGCGAGGTCCATGCTTATTCAAAGCCGAAATTATTCGGATGTTATCCTCGTCGAGCAGTTGCATTATTCGATGAATACGTCTGAAGTACTCCTCGGCTCTTGGGAACTTCAAAGGTAACTACGACAAAAAGAAGGAGGATTGGGAGTGTCAATTTAACACTTAGTGACTACGATGGAATGGTCGGTACCGTGCCTTTGGACTCGGAGGACTCTCATCACCTTTTTGCATAGAAACCTCACCTCTCGGATAACTAGTACAATGGCTGGATTTAACATTCTATGAAGGCAAAGGACTATTATCTGCCTTGAGACACTTGCAGGTCACCACAGCAAGTCTTATCTTCTATGAATCATCGAGGCAACAGTCAACGGGATTTGACTCTCCAACCACTGTCTAAAGGCAAGACGGACTCTGCAACCTCTTCAGAAGCGACAAAGGCGAAGGTCAGGTCATTTATTGAGAAGTTTCCAGAATATAGAAAGACCCTGATTTTGGCAGCAGCTCACGAGGACGCGTCCAATTCTAACAGTTATCGGGGTTGGCAGTGGCAGGATGTTGAAACGCACCCGACAAAACTGATACGGCTCATTACTGAAGGAATCGCATACGTGAATTTCAAAAGCCGGCATGCATCAAACTACCTGCTCCGCGATAGGGGATCAGTCAAAGAAGTTCTATTAGAAAAGACCCCTTGAGAACACGACAAGTCAGCCCCGTCCAAGTGATCTCTAGCGTTCCAAAGCTCCGAGGTCCCCGTTGGGAACATCTCGCCCAGCAATAATTCGGGATTAACTAGGGCCGCAGATGCGAAAAACTTGCAAACAGGCGAGCATAGGCACACTAGAACTATTTCTTCTCGACATTTTCTTTCGATGGTGGGTTAAATAGGACCATTAATGGTCCGGGCGGGTTATCGAACTATGGAGCCGTGTAGCTGTTGGGTGAAGAGGAGCAGACGCTCAAGAGGGATGTCGGATGGTATGGCTCCTTCTCGATGGGATACGCCGATGTTGGCGCGGACGTTTTCATAGCCCTCGGGCTTGTCGCTCTATACGCAGGCGGTCGAGCACCGCTTGCATTCTTAGTCGCCGCGATAACCTACGTATCCACAGGCCTCGCCTACGCCGAATTGGCGACAACCTATCCCTATGCTGGCGGGGCCCACATCTACTCGATGAAGGCCTTCAACGACCTAGCGGGCTTTGTCGCCGGCTGGGCCGTGATGCTGGACTATACAGTCGATATCGCACTGTTCTCTTTAGCTTCTGCAGGCTACCTGACCTTCTTCTTCCCGTCAATTGCTAGCTCGAACGAGAAGGTCGGTCTTCTTGCCGCTAGCCTAGTGATCATCCTCCTGTTGCTCAACATTGTCGGGATAAGGTTGTCGTCCTTGCTGAACGAGGTTCTGGTTGGGTTAGGGATCGTTGTACAATCTATGATTCTCATACTCTCTCTAACGCTCAATTTCAACTGGGGATTCTTCGTTCAACAAGTATTGAACGTGGGAGTCGACGTGCCACAGGCCGGGATCGAATACTTCCTACCCAACGTTCACTTCTCCCTCCAGAACTTCATCTACGCGATGACGATAGCCATGTCATCGTTTATCGGGATCGAATCCATCGCGCAGGCAGCGGAGGAGACTAGGAAGCCGCACAGGTGGATTCCCCGCGCGAACAAGCTCTCGATCGTCTTCGTCCTCATTTTTGCGATGGGCTTGTCTATAGCAGGCACAGGTGGGGTGGGGGCTGCGACCCTGTCTTCGTCCGCGAATTTGAACAATCCGGTCACAGCGATGGCGAGGGGCATTCCCAACGTCGGCTCGTTCCTAGCTGTGATCGTCGCCTTCACCGGGTTCAGCCTCTGCTACGTGTCGACGAACACTGGGGTGATCGGAGTGTCACGGGTAGTCTTCTCAATGGGCCGCTTCCGATTGCTACCCAGATGGTTCTACAAGGTCCACAAGACTTTCCGAACGCCGGTAAGGGCCATACTAATTTTCGGTATCATTGGTGCCGTCCTGGCCATTCCTGGTGATCTTCCACTTGTCGCCGATCTCTACAACTTCGGAGCCCTTCTATCGTACATTATGGTCAACCTCAGCCTCATAGTTCTCAGAAATACGGATCGGGATACCTATAGAGCGTGGAAGGTTCCAGGAGAATTAAGCCCGGTCATAAGGGGCAAGAAAATCTACCTTCCGCCAATAAGCATCCTCGGAATGCTCAGTTGCCTGTCTATCTGGCTCCTAATCGTCGTATATCATCCAGCTGGTAGGCTCTTAGGCGCATCCTGGCTACTCGTTGGATTCATAGGCTTCTACGCCTACCGGAAGCGCAACTCACTCCCGGTCTTCTCCAAACTATCTGGCAATGAAATCAAGCCCGGCGGATACGTCATGAACGCACTCGCCTTAGTCCGCGTTCCGGAAGACCCAGAGAGTATTGCAGAAGCGCTGAAGAGATCTCTTGATCCTAGGTTCGAACTCACTTTATTCAACATAATCGATCCCGCCACCCTCCAACCAGGTGAGGCGAGAGACCAATCCTATCTTAACAAGCTCGAGGAAGCAACCAGAGAAGAACTGGAGGATGTTGCGAGGATAATGAGGGGAATGGGCTTCAAATGCAAAGTCAAGGTTGAAAGTGGTCCGCTATTGGAGGTTCTCAGAAGAGAAGCGGAATCCGACGAGAACGATGCAATCATACTACTCAAACGAAAGTCCACCAAGGGCGACGTCGAGAAGGAACGGATAGACTCCGCCTATTCTATCCTTTCCAAATACCCAGGAAAACTCATGGTCGTCAGAAGGGTGGAAGTGAGGAGCAGAAAGGGACGATGACTCTATAACGAAAGGAAAATGATGGGTATCGGAAGGGTCGTTACATATGCCAAGAGACGTTCGAGTTTTCCTAAATCTATTCGTTGAATCAAAGGAGATAGATCACGTAACAGAGGCGCTAGTCAAGTTGCCTGAGGTCGTCGACGTGTACGAGGTCACTGGGGAATACGATATCGTGGTCATTCTAAAGGTTGACAACATACTTGGCTTTCGAGAACTCTTGAAGAATAAGGTGCTCAAGATAAGTGGCGTCAAGAGCACAGTCTCTTCAGTGGTATTGTATACTCACAAGCACGAAGGCAAGCCAGTGTCTGAGTGAGAATTGATTCACGACGAGTCTCCCCAAGGGAAAATCCTGATACCGGTATCCTCTTTCTTTGATCGTAGGAGCCTGATCAAAGCTCTCAGAGTCCTTGCTGTTCTGAAGGATGCAACTATCGTAGTATTTCACATCGTTGAGGTCCCTCAAATGACCACTCCGCTGGACCCTAAGATTTGGGATGAAGAGATCAAGAAGGCGGAAGCTTTCCTCGACGAACTCGCCATATGGCTTGAAGACCAAGGGTACAAGGTTGAGAGGAAAGTGAAGACGGCGAGGGACTCTGCTGAGGGGATAGTCTTGGAGGCGAACAATGGTGAGTATTCGGTCGTCCTTCTCTTGAAGAGGAGAATGGCCAGGAGCTGGGCTCGTTCTCTACGTCGAAGTATCAGTGAACGCGTGATCCGAGATGCCAATCCCCCAGTTCTAACATTGCTGGCAGAACAAGAGCTGGCGGAAAAGAGCGCCTAGAGAAGACGATCACAACCGCTTCTGGTTGGCCAAAACCATTTGTACCCTTCAGAGTTCCATCAGCCGATCTGGTTTCGAATGAACGACCAGCTACTCCTTCCAGGCTTGAAAGACATACAGGCCGCGCAAGAGCGGATCAAGAACGTAGCTGTCAGGACTCCATTAGTGGAGTCACCCGCCCTTTCTCATAGATTCGACCGAAGAGTCTTCCTTAAACTCGAATGTTTTCAACCTATACGAGTCTTCAAGATCCGAGGAGCCTACAACAAGATCTCACACGTCAAAGAAGACAAAGTAGTCGCACTCTCCTCTGGAAACCATGGACTAGCTGTGGCCTACAGTTCAAATCTGCTCGGGAAGAAAGCGACCATAGTGGTTCCAGAAACCGCAGTAAAGGAAAAAGTCAATTCGATAATTGAATATGGAGG
>VBBD01000034.1 GCA_005882895.1 Candidatus Bathyarchaeota archaeon
TGTGGAGTTGAACGATCCAGGACAATGTGAGTGCCTCTATGCGTTGTGGTTCTCGGGTAACAACATCTCTAATTTTCTGACTCCTTACTCCCGAACCTATGTCATCGGCGCTGAGAACGAAAGAGTTCCTTGAGTTCCAGCAAACGCTGAGAGATCTAGAAATCCAGGTTCGCAAGCTCATTAGAGAAACAGCGACAAATGGTCCCTCGGAGAAAACCAGGGATCTGACGGGGAAGGTCTACACTCTGGCCGAACGAGCCAACCAAATCCGACTCCCAGAGACTAGGAACCAGTCTACTACCAACCAGTCAATCCTGGAAGAGCTCCCCAAACAGTTCGATGAAGACTTTGGTAAGTTCAAAGGATTGATAATTTTCGTCGAACGAGTGCGGAAGCAGCACTACAACGCTACAGGCCACAATATAGGAAGAACTTACGGTTCCTTTGGTTCCGATGAGCTTGCGCCAGGACACCATCACGGCAAGTCTCTCATTGAGACCTTAGAAATCAGTTGCGATGCGTGCGGTAACGAATCCCCCCAATCGGAAAGAAGAGACTACCCAATTCACGTTCTCCTTCACGACCGTGGGCAATGGGAAGTTTGCACCGGTCAATCCGACTGCGAATGCCAAGGCTACGAAGGCAAAGGCGTTCGAATCGGCGTCAACCTATCTCCCGAAAGAATGGGGAAAGGAAAGGCCTAAGCTCCCTTCTCGGCTCGCTCCTTCAGAGCGCGATTCATCTCTTCAAAGCCACGTTTCGTATCTCTGTCGAGGCTTTTCGCCATGAATGGTACCAGCAAGCCTGTGAACTTCTCGTGCTGAACGAAGCGGACACCTTTTTCGTCTAATGCTTGAATCGTGAAACTGTGCTCGCCGTTGAAGAGGCCGGGTATCAAGAGTCGCCCGAGCCAGCTCATCTCACGATTCGTCTCAACATTGACCATTTTGGGCTTGAAGGACATGACCCTTCCCCCAGTGGGTCCAAGCTGGACCTGAAGCTGCGCTCCGGTCCTGACCTCGCCGCTCATCTGTCGAATGAAGGGGTTCCATTCGGGGAACTTGGCGAAATCAGTCAGTACCTCCCAGACTCGCTCTGCAGGGGCTTCAATCTCTATCTCTGCCGAGACCTCTTTCATGTCTAAGCCTCACTGTAGATGGATCGATAGACGAGCTGAAATGCGTTTCGGAGGCAAATGCTCGTATACACTCCATCAACAGGGTACCGCCCGCGGAATAGGCCGTCCCCCTCATCCTTGACTCTGGTTCGCTTTCAATGCACTCCACCGGAAGAGGAGCACCACTCCAGCTACGATAAGAATGACAGCAACTAGGCGCACTAGCGTGTCAAGTCTAACTATGAAGGTTAGAATCGCAAGGGCCAGGCCAACATCGCCCAGTACAATACCAACCAGACGCAACCAACGCAAGTTCACGGTTTAGATCCCTAGAGTAGCTGCCAGCCCTTCTTCTTCACATATCTCAGCCAGAATCCTGCGATCAGCGAAGTAACAAGAATAGGATGTCAAAGGAGTGGATCAGGTCGAGCTTCAAGCCGACGACGGCAAAATAGACCGGCGTGAACACAGCCAAGGATATCGATTTGACCTGAGACTTCGCGATGGCGAAGATCTCCTCCGGCATCATTCCAATCGCGATGCCAGCTAGAAACGCGCCGAAGACGATGTTCACGTTTAGAAGGCTTGCCAACGCCACCATTGAGAAACAGAGAAAGAGAGCGTATCTCGATGGATGATGTTTGATCAGAACGTCAAACCTCGACCGTATCGTATACCGTATCAGTCTAGGCAGGCCGAGCAGAGCGGCGCCGAAAAACGCGACCGTTACAAAAGCAGTATAGCCGATCAATGACAGTGATGCAGAGGCTGACGCCCCAACGCCTGTTGCGATGGCCAAGGCCCCAAACTGGATGACATCCTCCACCGTAGCAACGGCCAACACGATCTTGGCGAACCGCGTGTTCATGATCTTCAGATCAATGAAGATCTTCGAGATCACCGGGATCGATGTGACCGAGACACCAATACCCACGATGATCGCGAGAGAGAGCGAGTTCCCGTTGAGCCCCGAGTAAGGGGCGAAATTGTAGACGTAGGGAACGAGCATTCCAATAACGAACGGAACAACAGTTGCGCCAACCAAAAACGAGGTAGCGATTTTACGATCCTCTCTCGAAAACGACCTCTGGATCTCGAATCCAGATATGAACATCAGAAGAACAAGCCCGAAGTAGGAAATCAAGGAAATCAACGCGCCTTCCGAAACGAAAGCGCCGAAGACCCAGTTCTCAGCATCAGGAGCTACATACCCGAGAAAAGTTGGACCGAGAACCAGCCCGCCGAAAATCTCTCCAATCACCCGTGGAAGCTTTGCCTCGTAGAACAAGAAACCGAAAGAATGCGCTGTGAATAATAGGAGGACCATTGCGAAGAAAAATCTGGTCAACTCTAGACTGGAAAGGGTAAACGTGCTGACGAGACTCAAGGAGTCTCGGCTCTACATTGAGAATTCTCTAGGATCGACTGTGAGGTTGACTTCTTTCAGAAAAGACGGCGAATCCGGTGATTGGCCGTTGACCGCGAATACAGCGTGGAGATGAACCTTGAAATGTACAGCTTTGGTTTCTCCGCGAAAGTCCATCCGTACATCGCCCGGTTTTCCTTGGCTTGTCTTCTCATGAACTAACTTTAGCATGGGGTCGCGACGAGGGAACCAGCCCAAGACGCTCTGGCGGAGAATGTCAGATGCCGAATTGAGCGCGATGCCTTTGTGGTTCTGGCTGAAGTCTTCCATCAGAGCCTTGCGGGATTCCTTCGTCACATTCTCAATATAGGTGAAGGTTTTCTGGAGGACCTGGCTCCCCTTTAGCATATCAGTCATAGTGTGCGCGTTCTCCTCGATGCCTCGGATTTACTATCGCTGAGGGATTCCTCATTCGTATAAGAATTGAGGGTTCGGTTTCAATGCGGAGAGATTAGTGACCTGGCAGCATCTTTACACCCCCCTCAGTGCGAGGGAAACAAGGGGCGAAGGCCAAGGAATAACTCGTAACTTAGTGTACTTGTCCCCATTCGTTGCCGCAGGTGTCGCAACGGTAGAGCTTCGCCTTGCCAGAACGCTGTTCCCTCGTAGATAGCTCGATATTCGTGGACCCGCACTTGGGACAGATAGTATGATAGATGTTCATCTTCAGCGTGTCAACAATGTAGCAGGACTTTGAGTGTTCATTCCAGAACATGCACAGGTCCCGCACACAGACCGATGCCATCAGAGGGCAGATCATCTGGTTGAACTTGCTGGTGGCTGACCGAAGGATTCGGCGAAACGTAGGATCCCGCATGTCAAGGAAGGGTTCTATTCTCACATCATCCGGAGGATCCTGTTCTCGTTCTGCTTCGCTCTCAGACCCTTCTTCGGCCATTGACCTACCGTCCTCCTAACGTCTGTTCTGGCTATGGAGAGGTCGCTTAGCTAAGCATGCTGTCCCTTTCAAAACCCGCAATCAGTCACAGCGATGCCGCGCGGGCTCACATTTCCCCATCTGGGGAAGCGAGGATTACAAGAATGAGCGCGGTAGTTCTTTTATTGCGGGCTGAACATCCACCCTCTCTGAGAAGGATTTCTCGTCATGCGTGTTCGCCTCGTTGGCTACGAGCCAGACCTCGAAAGGGTCTGCGCCGCAGCTATGCGATCATGCTATTCTCCCCACCCCGGATATGAGCTGTTCACTCACACCTCACAAGACAAGGTTTTGGATGGGGAAAAAATCTTCGACGCGGAACGGATAGGTGGGTTGTTGAAGCGTGCCCTTGAGCTGGGACATTATGATATTCTTGAACACAACAGCATCACCTGGCTAGCAGAGGCTGATGAGAAAGAGATCCTCTTCCTCATGGAGTCTTCCAAGTTCTTCGAGACCAGCCAGATCGACGAACGGCGATGGCTCATCACGACAAACCTTCGAGTTCTAGTTGAGCTGGCTCACAGCGCCAACCAGCTCCCACTAACCAAGGAACTTGTCGCGACCCTGAATGAGGCAGCTCCCATAATCGCCTCGGCCCTCGTGATATCAAACCCAAAAAGTTAGGATCAGTATGGTAAGCAAAGCGATCCTGTTCAGCTACACCAACTATCCTCAGTTAACTGCAAACTTGCAAGAAGCGGGGGTGAAGATGGGAAAAGACGGCATGCTCCGACACGGAAGCTTCACTTTCGACCTGCAAGGAATAAGCAGAGCAGCGAGCCACCAGATCGTTAGACATAGAATAGCATCCTTCTCTCAGCAAAGCCAACGGTATGTGCGAGTCACGCGAAGTTATGGATATCTAAAGCCGCCTGGGATCCCCGAAGATCTCAAGGTCCCAGTTGAGATTCAAGGACACAAGCTAGAGCTGAACTTTACAGACGTGATGGACTTGACTCGTCAAGCGGAAGAAGGTCTCGCCGTGAAGGGAATTAAGGCAGAGGACGCCCGATATCTCAGGCCGAATGCGGCTACCACAAACATAGTCATGAGTATGAGCCCACGCCAGCTCATCCACTTTTTCAACCTCCGGTGTGCTCCCGACGCTCAGTGGGAGATTCGGGATCTTGCATGGTCGATGTACGCCAGCGTCCGACTTGCAGCCCCTCAGGTCTTCGGTCCTTTGCCCGCGGCTTCTGAGAGTGACTACATCAAGAAACGCGTCGCAATCGTCGACGACTTGGTCCGAAAGGGAGAAGACGGATTCTCCATGACCCCGCCCGGAGAGCTATTCCGACTGGAGCTTCATCCTATGTTAGAGCTAGTTCATCCCGTCGAGACTTTCGTTAGACACTATTAGAACAGACTTTGTCTGAAACCTATCGAGACACTGGGGTCTTGGGCACTATGTGTTTTGCCCAAATCTTCTTCTCACTCGCCAGAAACCTAACCCCAAAAGTCAAGAGAATGGCCACTAGGTTAGACGAAAGATACGAGATCCCTAGGGCACTTGTGAGGCCCCAGAGCAAAGGGATTCTTACGAGCAGATCGGATGAGGAAACCGCGTTGAAAAGTAGGGCTTTTCTGACCAGCCCTCCGGCGGTTTCTCTTGACCTGAATACGAGAAAGTTGTTCAGCGCGAAGTTGACGAATACGGCTGCTTGACTGCTGAGGATCGCACTGAACAGAAAATAGATCCCGTAGAGACCGGTTAACACAAACAGAACGTACTGGTTGAGGAATATTCCTAGTCCGCCTACGAATCCGAATTTGAGCAGTATCCAGGCTATCGACCCTCCGGTCTTTGGCAGCTTAGGGGTTGGGGGCGGGTACATCCCGAACCCCGACGAGAAGCGGGGATCTCTGATCGCGGCTGCGTAGAGAGACCCCTGGTAGTATTGCCGCCGCATTAAGACTTCGTTAAGCGGATTGATGGGTCGGATCTCTGAACTCAAACGCTATCGGTCAATTCTAGCTAGTCTTACTCCGCACGATATAACCGATACTCTCTCGGTCGATCCTGATTAGCAGAGTCGCGTGGAGGACGAAACATTCTCCTCTCTTAAATTGAGATACGAATTGACAGGGAATCTACATTTCGGACGATGCGGTGATCATTGGCATGACAGGAAGTTGTTGTCCCGGCTCCACGAGTTCTTCGAATTCTCGTCTTGCCTTTTCCATCTTCGGATAGATGACCTCTCGGAACCCTGTGACTGCGAATTCGTTCGGCCTGTAAGGGTCGTTGATAACCCTCAATGCTCTGAGCGCCTGATCATAGTTTGAAGATGCAGTCTTGAGGTAGAACCCGATGACGTCATCTTTGTACCAGTCGCGGAACGCGCGTTCTTTCTTGTGCCATCCCCAGCTGTCGAGGATGGTTCTGGTCCATTTCATGTGTTTGAAGATCCTCATCAGCCAGTTGTGGGCGAGCCACTGCGGCAGGTCGAATCTGACCTGTTTGCCGAAGACTTCGAATTCGGGCCGGTTGATATGCTCGTACGTTATCTTGTCACCGTTCTCGTCATCAACGTTGTACCGGATCTTATCCCGGTCCAGTTTTTCACCATCAGTCAACAGGTGAGGAGTGTAGATCTCGTCCTTGATCGCCATTACCTTGTGCAGATCCAGCATAGCTGTCTTCGTTGCCGCGTATCCTTTGTCCTCCCTATCGTTCCGGAACACCTCTAGGACCTTGTCCACGTATTTCTCCGCATAGGGAAGGTCGCCCCACATTATCAGGTCGTAGATCCTTCTCGCGATGCCTCTGTTGGTATCTTCGTCGAGGCTCATCGTTGAGACAGCGCTCATTACCAGTCGTCTGTATTCGTCCGCGACTTTCTGTCCGTGCCAGAACATCCAGTAGGAATGTGAGAGTTGTTTGGTTTTCATGTCAAGAATGCTCTGGTAGCTTTCCTTAGCACCGAACAGCGTGAGCGTGCGCTCGTCTGCGACGATGTTCTTGAAGTCGAGAAGCTCTGGCTCTACGACCATTTTCCGGCCTAGGCGAAATGCCTCCATGTTCCTAGCCCTCTGGCTGGCCGGGACGGTTTCCATAATAGCGTCGACAAGATTTTGTTCGCTGACAGGTATCAGTCCTTTCTGGAAAGCCGAACCGAGAAGAATAATATTGGTGAAGAGCTTACTTCCAAAGTACAGCTCGGAGAGCTCGCTGATTCTTCCACCGAAGTACTCGTCCGAGTTCGTGTGCCTTCGAATATTCTCTTCCGTGTCTGGAGGATAATTCATCATTCCGGCCAGCATCGGGATGGTCGGGACTACGGTGGTGTTCACCACTGCAGTGGTGTGAACCTGGCTCGCGTATACGAGACTTCTCTCCGCCTCGAGCATATCGACCCCCATCAAGAGATCGGCCTTTCCATTTGGAACAATTGTCGAGATCTTGGCTTTCCCATTCGAGTAGAGGACGTGCGCGGAGACGGCTCCGTTTCTGATTGCGAGCCCTTTCTTGTCGTTGAACCGGACGTGGTATCCTTCTTTGGTTCCGGCTCGAGCAAGAACTGATGACATTACTCCGACGCCCATCCCGCCAACCCCACTGATGAAGATCTTCCAAGTATCGCTGAATCGGTGTGGAGTTGCCGCCGGAATGTTGTCGAGCGATATCTTCTTGACCCTTGATTTCGGTGGTCTGTTTCTTGTGATTATTACCTTCTCGAAGGATGGGCATGCCATGACTTTTGTGCAGTACGTGTCGGACACGCAGATCGACTGGTCAATCCCAATCTTCTCTCCATAGTCAGTGTTGATTATTGTAAGCCCTGGACAGCCAGTGTTCTTGGTGCATTCACGACAGTTCTCGCAGACTTCCTGGGATATGTTGACGAAAGTCTCTTTCTTGACGAAACCCTGTCTCTCGATTATCCTGTTTCTCTCTGATCGTTTTCTCTTGTGAAATGTGATGCCGCACTCTTTGTCGGCTATGATTACTTTGACGCCGGGCTTCTCGAAGACCTTGTCCAGTTCCTTCATGTACTTCTCTCTGTTTGAGGGAGGCATTTTCTTCACGTAGATCTGTCCCTGCCCCATCGCCCGAACGATACTCTCGATGTCCTGAGGGGTTGTCTTGTCGCCCATCAAATTGTGTCCCGTCTCCGGTGTGGGCTGGTGGCCGGTCATCGCGGTGTTCTTGTTGTCGAGAATGAGGTAGAGGATGTCTTGTCCTTCTTTGATCGAGTTCGAGATGGCGGTCATTCCTCTCCAGAAAAACGTGGAGTCGCCCATGAGCGCGTATTGTTTGTTTGTCACGAACGGGTCCATTCCGGCTCCCGCAGCACCGCCTAGGGCCATTGCAGTTAGGTTGTGCATTTCACCGAAGGGTGGGAGGAACGACATTGAGTAGCACCCGATGTCTCCATGTGCGAAGATATCTTTGTGCTCAGGGGTATCCCTTAGCGAGTGAACGGCACTGAGGGTTTCTCGGTGGGGGCAGCCGGCACAGAAGCCTGGAGATCGAGGTGGAACTAGGAGCCCGTAAGCCTTGATCTCAGCTAAGAGATCGAGTTCGGTGTGGATCTTATTCTGATCAATCTTGGCGGCGGGATCACCGATCTCCAAGAGTAAGTTTCCAACTTTCTCAATGAGGGTTGACGGAGTAAGGCCGCTTTCTTCCGGGAATCCATCGCCTTGAGGAAAGAACTTACCCCAGACCTTTGGCATGCTGGAGATCTTTCCATCCTGGACCAAGTCGTCCAAGATGGTTTTGACCTGGTTTTCTATCGCTGGACTCTTCTCTTCGACAACAACAATATTCTCGACTTTCTTTGATAACTCGCCAACGATGTTAGGCTCAAGAGGATAGGTTACTGCAGGTTTCAGAATCGGGAACTGCTCATCTAATCCAAGCTCCCAGAGAGCCTGTTCCAAGTAGCTGTAGGATATGCCAGCTGCGATGAATCCGATCCTGTGCTTTCGGCCGTCATCGTAGAGTATCTTGTCGAGCTTGTGGTCTCTGACATATTCGTGGACTTTCGGGAATCTGTCTCTGACAATTTCCTTCTCCAGGTCCCATGTGTTAGGGGGTATGCTGACTCTTCGTTTGATGTCGACTTTTGAAATGTCGAGGGTAATTGGATTCTTGAAAGTAATCTCCGACGGCTGGTTTTCCGAAAGAACAACGCTACCTCCGCCTTCGGCTAGATAAGTTGTAATGAGATAGCCTACGACAAGATTAGAGTATTGAGAAAGCCTGAGTCCCTCCCCGATCCAGTCCTTGACCTCTTGCGGAGTGCTGGGCTCGATGATAGCCATCTTGAGATGCTCCATAAGCTGGCGACTATCACCCGCAACCTGAGTGCTGGAAGCATGAGGATCGTCGCCACAGACCACGAGGGCACCGCCTCTCTTCCCGCTCAAGCCAAGCTTGTCAGCATAATTGATGATATTGATAGGATCTGCAGCAACATTGAGCCCAACGCTCTTCATCACCGCAACAGCATTGACGCCGACGTCTAGCGCGCCGTTGAGCGCGGCAGCGCCTTGTGACTCGTCGTTCGTCATCTCTGCCCATAATCCGCATTCTCTGAGAATCTCGGCATTCTCTTCTAGAATCGTGAAAACTTCTGCGACAGGCGAGCCTGGGTAGCCGGCCATCAAGCCGACTTTGCTCTCAAGCGCTCCCTTGACTATCAGCTCGTTTCCGTTGAAAGCGTTGATACCGGACCCTTGGACAAAGCGTTTGTCCGACATTACATCACGTGGGTATCCGTATAGTATCTTCTAGTCTGGCTGTAGATAAGCCCGTTGTTCAGCTCGTGGACAAATAACCCGACAATTGTTTGCACCATCTGAACCCAACACTAAGAACGCCCACGACCCATAGATAGCCCGTTCTTCGCTCAATGCTCGCTTTGCCTACACCGGGCGGGCAAAGTGAGTAGATCGATTGGGAAAAACCCTACAAACAACCCGTGCTTGTGTCGAATTCCTGTCTGGAAGAGGATTTTTGTGTTGAGAGCTCTCGTTCTTCTCGTCGTCCTCTTTGTCTCAATCACTGGCTTTCTCTCAGTATCCACTGTTCATGCGGCTTCCAGTGCGGAGATTCCAACCGAGGGGGGCACATGGACGAGTTCGACCATCACCATTTTGATTGTCCCCCAACTTAGCGCGCCTTGGTTCAAGTCCTCATACACCTTTGATGTGAACCACGCTGTCAGTCGTTGGTCCCAGTCCATCACGGCCTATACAGATATTTACGGTTCGAACTATCTACGCGACCTGAGCTTCGTTACCTGCGTTTCGGGTGTGAATGATACCTTGTGCGGCAGTCCAGATATTCAAGTCCGATTCATCGAGTCGTTTGGGTCCCAGTCATCAGGGTTAGGCCTTACTAGGTATGGGGTTCAAAACTCGGTATTTCAAGCCCCCACGATTACGACGCTGGTAGCCTATGACCCAAGCAACACAACCCAGCTATCAGACATTGACATGGTTAACATTGCAAGCCATGAGTTTGGTCATGCTCTAGGCCTTGCTCACGCGACTGCATCCCTAACGGATGACGGGACTTTCGAGCTAATGTTCCTATCATATGGACAGGCGGTGGGCAACCCTAGAAATACGCTTGAAGCACCGTCAACCCTAGATCTGTTTGCGTTATCGTACATCTATGATTGGCTGGCAACTTCTTCGATGCTCAACGGCTCGGGACATCCAAAGACCGATCTTGCATTGCCGTCGGGAGCAAGCTACTCATCCGTGTATCCCTATCCAGAACAGCTACAGATGCTACAAAATTCGATTAGCCAATTGAAGCTAGAAATCATAATCTTGGCGATAGTCGCGGCTCTTCTGCTTGCCCTAGTCTTGGTGTTCGCAATCCTCTTGTCGCGGAAGAAACCAGCGCCACCGCCTCCCTATTCCTGGGGATCGGTTCCGAGCACTCCGACAGTCTAGAGGGCTCCGAAGAGCAGAAACGCAAGGTTGTAAACGATGGGTTCTGGGTCAGAAGGCTCTTCGGTCGGGCTCTACTGGCCATCTTGGTTCTTAGAGCTGCTACACCGAGGCTGCGAAGTCTCCGACGTAGCCGTCGTGATCGCAGTTGTGGCAGTCGCAACAACTGTGGCATCGTTAGCCACGGCGGTGGTCGTCGTCGCGGATGCGTTGGTGTCTGTTACCGGTGCATTGGAATCCCGCATAATCCCAGTACCTTGGCATGCCTTGGAGATGGATCCATTATGGTTGAGTTTGAGGATCCAAACGTCCGAGTTGCCGTTCCCGAAGGACGAAGTGGTTGCGGCAAAGACGAACCCTCCATCGGTTGTCTCCTCAGCGGAGACAGCATTGTCATCTCCGGGGCCTCCGTAGGTCTTCTGCCAGACGACGTTTCCCGTCGAGGTCAGCTTGAACAGCCAGGCATCACGACCTCCCGCGCCCGAAGAGTTTGTTGAGCCGGCAACGATGAAGCCCCCATCAGAGGTCTGCCCCACTGAGAAAGCTACGTCGTCTCCCTTACCACCATACGCCTTCTGCCAGATCACGCGACCGGTATTGTCGAGTCTTAGGACCCAAGCATCGTTTCCCCCAGCTCCGAAAGAGTTGGTCCAACCAGCCACGACGAACCCGTTATCGGAGGTCTTAGCTATCGAAATAGCGTAATCAGCTCCCGGGCCACCATAGGCATGTTGCCAGACGACGTCTCCTGTAGCACCTATTTTGAACACCCAGAAGTCTCCTGCTATGAGTCCGTTTACCGCGTATCCGTTGGTGATGCCAGCCACGACGAAACCTCCGTCAGGCGTCGTCTGAATTGAGAAAGCCGCGTCGAACGCTGTGGGGTTTCCATAAGTCCTTGCCCACATCACGGCCCCCGTGCTGTTCAGTCTGAGCACTTGTACGTCGCCCATTCCTGAGTTGTCAGTGAAACCTGCTACTATGAATCCGTCATCAGAGGTTTGTTGGGTTGGGAGAACGCAGCAACCAAATCCTCCGTACTTGTTCTGCCACTGAAGGTTCCCTGCTGCGTCGGTCTTGAATATCCAGGCACTACCGGCGAAGCCGGACGGACCTGTGAAGGCTGATACTACGAAGCCCGAGTCAGAAGTCTGCTGTGCGCCTACAGAGAAATCGTCTCCAAGCGTTCCGTATGCTTTTTGCCAGATTATCTGTCCTGAAGGGTCGAGCCTGACTAGCCAAGCGTCGTTGCCTCCCGCACCGGATGAATTTGTGGATCCTGCAACGATAAATCCGCTGTCAGATGTTTGATGCACTGAATAGACCTGTTCCGTGCCAGTCCCGCCGTAGGTCTTCGCCCAAGTGCTGTGACGGTTGAGTGCTCCGAGAGCCGGATGGGTGCCGGCTGTGGACAGCAGTATTAGTCCGAGAGCGACAATTGCTACCTTAGGAATCTTCAAGGACTTTCTGCCCGCTGGATCTGTTCAAATTACGACTCTGGGATTTAGCTTTGTTGGAAATCGCAATATCGAGATTGAAACGGGTGGTTTGATGGATCTGATAACGGGGGTCTAGGGCCGTTGGTTTCTGTTATCTGGGTGCCGGGACTCCTTTCCTGCTATCATGATAGTAACACTTTTATCTCAGCGCCACTCCAGTAATCTTCCTAAGAAGGAAAAATAATGTCTCCATCTAGACTTCTCTTGATTCTAGCAATTGTATCTCTTGCAGCGATACCATTCCTCGCGATACCGGTCGCAGCCGACACTAACACGGGCACTACGGGACAGCCGAACCAGAGCTGCCAATCAGTGTTTCCAACTGGACCCCTGTCTCCCGCAGGCTTCAACACCAACGGGTTCAGTGTAGCGGATACTCATTACGCGGGCAACGGACAGACCACTCAAACTCCAGCAAACTCGGCAGCTGTCTCCCAATACGACGTCGCATGCTTCCAAGTCGCTCAACACTAGAAAGTCACCAACCCCCCTCTTTTTTTCAATCATCGGGTCGGCGGTTAGTCTGATCCGATATCTTCCACGTATCGTCCCGCGACTAACCCGAGTCTTATTTGGCCATCGGTCTGGGGTGAGGATATGGAATTTGACAGATTCTCGATAGCCCTGTTAGTGTTACGTCCTGATCGCCCGCGTCTTGACAAGAAGGCGGAGGCTGAGTTGCAAGACGCTCACATGGCTCACCTCGCGGACCTTCATGAAGCGGGCTATCTGCTCGCGGCAGGTCCACTTCTCGGAGGACCGGACGAGGCTTTTCGTGGGCTGACTATCTTGAACGTTGAGCCGGAAAAGGCTCGGTTGCTAAAGGAGCAGGATCCTGCAGTCCGGGCCGGTCGGTTCTCTGTCAAAGTATTGCCATGGATGGTGCCACGGGGCGCGATGCACTTTTCTCACACGCGCTTCCCCCGCTCGATGATGGAGGCCGATTCAGACTGAACAACAGTCACCGACGCCTGGGATAGATGTAGCTCTTGCCGATCTACATCGCAATGCTTCGAGGAATCAATGTAGGTGGGAAGAAAATTGTCAGGATGGAAAACCTCCGGGCATCATTTGAGGCGTTGGGGTTCGGCCGGGTCAAAACGTATGTTCAGAGCGGAAATGTCAGCTTCGAGGCTGTGAAGGCCTCCCCGGATGATCTGTCTAAGACCATTGCAGAGAAGATTTCGAAAGATTTTGGTTTTCCAATTTCCGTGGTTGTGAGAACCTCAGACGAGATAGGAAAAATCGTTGGGGGCAACCCGTTCTTGAACGAAAGGGGATTGGATCCTTCCAAGCTTCACATCACATTCTTGGCGGCACCGCCGGCGAAGAACGCGAAGGAGAGGATAGACGCGTTGAATGCGAGCCCTGATCAATTTCGTATCAAAGGTCGAGAAATCTATCTCTATTGTCCTGATGGTTATGGGAGAACCAAACTTTCCAACAATGCTATAGAAAAGGCGGTGTCGGTCGGAGCGACGACCAGGAACTGGAAAACCGTGACCACGCTCGCGAGGATTTCATCGGAATAACAGGATGTAGAGAGGGATCGCCCCGTCACATTCTGGTCCACACCAAGACCGTTTTTCCAAATAATTTGCGACCAGGGTTCCGGCTTGCAAGAACGGTTTGTGGAGAAAGACAAAATGGAAAATCGCCCATTATCAGTCCTGATCTCGGTTCTAGATGATGCCCCCTTAATTGCATAGCAAATCCTTCTTGACGACTCGTAATAACGTCACCTGATCCAAGCCTGGTCTGTGCCCTGAATAGCCCGTCTCGCCCATAATCACTACCAGACAGAAAATTTTCTCAGCAAAAAGGGGTGTGTGTCAACTGTCTCCCGACACAAGAGCGGTTGAGGAGACTTCTGAAATGTGAAATCGCCCATTGTCAGCCGCGATCCCGAATCCACGCCTGCGATTTCTAGAACGTGATCTTCTACGCTGATCCCAAGGGGAAAACACAGAGATCGAAAAAGTCCGGACAAGCCGATAACGCGCCTGTCTCGAAGAAACAAGCTTGAATCCGGGTTCAGACAGAAAGACGATCTCGAAAATAAATTCTTATAACTTTTGGAGGATCCCCGTGCGCGAGAGCAGTTCCTCCGGTATTCCCAACGATGGTTTTTGGGGGCGGTGTCCCGGCTGTAACCCACCTTCTGTTTTAAGCAGCATCTGTCTAATCGGGGAACCCGCGCCTCCAGCGGAGGATCATAGGCGTCTACTGCCCCTTTCACACCGCTGCAGGGACCCGTTTCATCCTCAATCCCAGCCCTCCTCGACGCTCCCCGGGAGAGGGCGTATCATCGTCATCTCGACCGGGCAAGGTCTCGTTTCTGCGCCCCCGCACAGGCTCTCACCTGGCACCTCTTACGGCCACAACGGTCTCCGCTATGTGGGTGGAGTTTCCTCAAGACCACGACCATGGTCCTGTAACTGCTCACCGGCTCGCCGCCTATCCCAACAATAATACTAGGAAATGCCGTGCAGAGGGCTTCTAGATCTGATATCGCTCCGAACGTGGACTCCACATGGGCCCAACACCTTGGGCGATTGGGGATCGCGGGCTGAACGTCTCGACCGAAGTCTTGACGCGTACACCCCGATTCCATCAACCCCATCTTCTATGGGAGCACTCGTCACAGTCCCACAACGCCGTCACCAGCGCTGGAATATTTTGGACTGGAATGGTTGCCTATTTTCGGGAGAGGTTTCGGGCTTAGATGCTTTCAGCCCTTATCCTCGATAGCG
>VBBD01000086.1 GCA_005882895.1 Candidatus Bathyarchaeota archaeon
ACCATTGTACTTCTCGGCGACTCATTAACACGTGGAGTGGGGGCTAAGTTGGAATATCAAAGTAATATGGCGTCCACAATTTGTAGACCAGGAGCGCATATTGATGATATAACCGTGGAAGTGTCTAAGCTGGGAGATAACGCTGATAGGCATGTTGTGCTACTAGTAGGCACAAATGATATCAAGAGAGAAGACAGCGTAAATATTCTTAAAAAATATAGGAACCTGTTAGATGAGACCCAGAAGATTAGGAATAGAAAAGTAAGTGTTGTAGGAATACCCAGGAGAACAAACTTAGATAATTTTGACAATAGTCGTAGGATAGGAGTCAATAGAGAGCTTAAGGTAATGTGTGCAACCTTGAACGTGGAGTTCTTAGAATACGAGCCCAGTAATAACCGGCTAGCACGTGACGGACTGCATCTTAACGACTTAGGTCAAAATGAATTAGGCCTTAAAATCTATCAGCACTGTGGTCGTTTTTTAGTGTAAGGTCAGGCACTCCTGTCGAGGGGAGTGCTATGGAAGCAGTTCGTAGACCTACTCAGTACTATAGTAGTTATAGTAAGAATATGAGCTTAAGGAATAGACGAGTTGTAGTAAACAGTAGAAGTAAGAAAATTTCTTTGAAAAAGAGGAAACACAAAACGTTAAGAAACAAAAATAACGGTACAAGTAGATGTACAAGTAATGAAAATGTTAGGCAAAATACGAAATTAATAAACACAGGCAAGAGCAAGTTAAGCTGCGTTTATTTTAATGCGAGAAGTATAGTAAATAAACATAAAGAATTAGAAATGTATGTTTTAGAGAAAAAGTTTGATATTATAGGTATTACGGAGACATGGTTGAATGCTGAAATACTAGATAACGAGATGAGTATTGAGGGCTACACTCTTCATAGAAACGATAGAAATAATGCAGAAAAACATAGGGGAGGGGGGGTTGCAATATATGTCAACAATGATCTAAATTGTGTTCATCGAGATGAGATATTTGAGCAAAACTTTCCAGAAACAATATGGTGCAATATAAGTTGTATTGGGGAAAATACATTAGTGGGCGTGTGTTATAGAGCACCTGATAGTATCCAGATTAACGATGAAGCGTTATATTCATTAATAAATAGGGTAAGTAAAGAGGAAGTAGTAATCATGGGAGATTTTAATTTTCAAGAATTAGATTGGGGTAGACATGAAAGTATTGAGGATTCGCATCCTTTTATTGAATGCATGAGTAATAATTTTTTAACACAATTAGTAGATGAGCCAACTAGATTAAAAAATTACCTTGATTTAGTGCTATGTTCCGATCCAAGTCTTATTGATAACATAAGTGTGGATGAACCATTTGAGACTAGTGATCATCAAATAGTAACTTTTAGCCTGGCAACTAGAGAGCTCTCGCGCAAACAAACTAAACAGATTTATAATTACTTTAAGGCAGATTATGATCAGATGAGACAGTACGCTCGAAATAAAAACTGGGGTTCCTTAGATGGTATTACAGCGGAAGAAATCTGGACAAAATTACATGGAGATGTAATTGAGATAAGAAATAAATTTGTACCCTTAAGCAAACCAAAGACTAGTAAGTGCATATGGGTCACAAGAAGAGTGAAGAAACTACGATTAGCTAAAAAGCGGGCATGGTTAAACTACATTAAGAGTGGGAAAGATATCAAATTGTATGAAATATATAAAGAAAAACTTAGAAAATCAGTGCAAGAAAATAACAGGGTCATATTTGAGCAAAATCTTGCGGATAACATTAAGCGAGATAGTAAGAGTTTTTATTCATATGTAAGAAGCAAACAGAGGAATAGAGTTAGAGTAGGACCTTTAAAAGATAATTCAGGAAATATTGTTTCTGAATCAGGAGCTATTGCAGATTTACTTAATAGTTACTTCTCTAGTGTATTTACAGTTGAAAACGTAAGTTCCATTCCAAATCCAATAAGCAATTTTGATTTTACAAATGCACAAAGTTTCAGTGAAATATGCGTTGATGAACAATTAGTTAGAGAAAAATTAAGTAAAATGAACACTAGTAAGAGTCAAGGACCGGACGAACTACATCCGAAGCTTCTCTTTGAACTTCGGAACGAGCTGTGCAAACCGTTGACAGTCCTATTTAATGTGTCGATACAGACTGGCGTGATTCCTCAAGATTGGCGGGATGCTAGTGTAGCACCATTACATAAAAAAGGAAGCAAAAATAAGTCAGAAAACTACAGACCAGTGAGCTTAACGAGTATAATAAGTAAACTTCTCGAGAGTATAGTTAAGGATAGCTTAGTGAAACACTTGGACAAGTATGCACTCATACGCAGTAGCCAGCATGGCTTTACAAGTGGAAAATCGTGCTTGTCTAATTTGTTAGAATTTTTTGAGGAAGTTACAAAACTATTAGATCAGGGAGAGGCTGTAGACTTAGTTTATTTAGATTTCGCTAAAGCTTTTGATAAAGTACCACATTATAGGTTATTCAAGAAACTTGAGGCACATGGTCTAGGAGGGAATGTAATAAATTGGATTAAGGGGTGGTTGAGTAATAGGAGACAGAAAGTATGCATCGATGGGGAATCATCAGATTGGGCGAATGTTACTAGTGGAGTCCCACAAGGCTCCGTCTTAGGACCAGTTCTCTTTCTAGTTTATATAAACGATATAGATGCAGATTTAATTTCAACTATAGGAAAATTTGCAGATGATACTAAAATGTGTAAAAGTGTTAGTTCTACAGAGGGTGTTCAAAAACTAAGGGAGGATCTGACAAAATTGGGCAATTGGGCAAACGATTGGCAGATGTCATTTAATACAGAGAAATGCTCAGTGATTCATTTAGGAAGCAACAATCTGAAACATAAGTACAGTTTATGCGGTAGTGATTTGAGAGATTCAACAAAAGAAAGGGATTTAGGTGTTATTGTAGATAGTAGTATGAAATTTTCTGAGCAATGTAATACTGCAATTAAAAATGCAAATTCGACACTAGGCCTTATCAGGAGAACAATTAAGTGCAAGTCACAGAATATAATTACAAAATTATACAAGACACTGGTAAGACCTAAGTTGGAATACTGCGTTCAAGCATGGCGTCCATATCTTAAGAATAATATAGACAATATAGAAAAGGTACAACGCAGAGCAACAAAAATGATAGAAAATTACAAATGTCTAAATTATGAGAATAGATTAGTTCGAACGGGATTAACTACTTTGGAGGAGCGTCGCACTAGAGGGGACTTAATTGAAGTGTTTAAAATGATTAAGGGCTTAAACAAAACAGATTACACTAAATTTTTTACAATAGTGCCCAATAGTAGAACAAGAGGACATAAGCTTAAGATTGTAAAAAACAGATCAAGATTGAACATAAGAAAAAATTTCTTCAGTCAGAGGGTAGTTAATGACTGGAATGCCTTGCCAGTTATAGTTGTAGAATCAGAATCAGTTAATAGCTTCA
>VBBD01000088.1 GCA_005882895.1 Candidatus Bathyarchaeota archaeon
TGTCCGTCAGTCTTGACATGGGATAGGTCGAGGTAGTCGGCGAAATGGGACAGTAGGGTTCGTCCCAATACATCGGTCTCGATTATGGGTGCAGTGTCCGCTCCAAGCTTGCCTAGTTGGGCGGCGAAATTTGATGCTTTGCCGCCTCGACCGATCGTATGTTTCCAGCCGAGGAGGTTTCCTCCTCCTCTCTTGGCAACATCTTCGAATCTGTCAGTCATTTCTCCGAGTCCGCCGTGGAATGAGATTATGTAGTCTAGGAAGAAGTCTGGCATTACCGTCGCTTTGAACGCTGGCTTGGACGATACGAGTTTCTTCCGTAGAGACATCGCTGTAACCTGGCTTATCGTAGTTGTAATGGGACTCCTATTAGTTGATTAAGGTCGAGACCCTCTTATCGAGGGTTTAGAGAACGGGACCCTGAGATATCAACAGGTTGAGCAATGAATTGAGCGAGCCCCAACTACAATCACTAACTCGGCCAAGCACCCGATTCGAGCTGGGGATATTATTCCGGAGAATGGCTGGGGTTGCTAAGATGAGGAGAGAAGCTTTCATTGATCTGAAACAGGACAATAGTAGAATCACGAACCTTGAAGCTATCGCAGTAGTGGCTATAGCGGGACTGAGTCTAGGACTTGGAGAAGCATTCGTCTTTCCGTTGAATACTTTCCTCACGATCGCTCAAGTGGTCACGAGCATCGCGCTGGCGCTGCTTGTTACCGCATCATGGTCTGGATTGGTCTATTTGATAGGGACGAGAATATTCAAGGGTTCAACTGATTTTCCCGGAATGGCCCGGCCCATCTTCTTTTCAGTCACCCCAGGCTTCTTGTTCGTGTTGAGCTCAATTGCCGAGGTCAGGCAATTTATCTCCCCGATAATTGCCGGATGGATTATCATCATTAACGTGTTTGCGCTGAAGCATTCTATGGGATTCAGCAATCAGAAGAGTTTGGTGACAGTGACCGTCGGCGCATTGATAATGATCTTCGCACTAGGAACTCTAGGACTATTCTCTAGTTGATCCTGTCTATCCAGTTCTCCGCGTCGCTGCGCATCATATAGTGCCTACCGCGATGAACCGATCTTCACCAGGCAGCATTATCCTCAGATTCGCCGATAGAGAACAACGCACCATTAATCGGTTAGCTCTGAGCCCAGAGTCGTTTATTCGCTGGGGCGCATGGTCCAGAGATGGAAAAGAGGCTGTACTTGTCGGGAGCAATGGACAGATGACAAGGTACCATGATGATCAATTCAATGACCTGACATCCCAAACCAACGAAAATCTTCGTTGCGCCTCATACAATCCAGATGACTCTGCGATTCTTGCCGTCGGAAACAAGGGGACGATCATCCTGACGGACAAGGTAGGCAGAGCGCGAAAGTTAGACTCCAAGACGGCTAGCAATTTGAGGCGTGCGAGCTGGTCGCCGGATGGTTCCTATGCAATCATTGTTGGAAACGACGGTGCCGCTTTGGTATGGGACGGATTATCATTCGTGGAGGTTAACGGAGCTCTCAACAACCTCCGATCGATAACCTGGGACCAAGAAGGGTCCGCGTACGTTTCCGGAAACTACTTCGGTCCCTCCATGACCCCATCGCCTACACTTTACAAGTTAGACTATGAAGCGAAACTTTTGCAATCCGTTGCTATTACGGAGAAGACCGATATCATCAGCATCGACTTCGGACCTGAGCAACAATTGCTTGCTGTTGGGTATGATCTTGTGTGGCAGGAGCCACGCGCATACAAATGGAATGGCCAGGCCCTCGAATCCGTAAAGGTGGACGAGGCGGGCGTCTATCCCACTTCTGTCGCTTGGCAGCCTGGGAACAGATTTGCCTTGGTAGGGACAGGTACTTCTAAACCATCGGGACAGGGCGGTGGAATGGTGTTAGGTTATACGGTCGAGGATGGTATCAAGGGGAGGTTGTTTGAGGATCAGAAGCAAAGGATCGTTTGTGTCGCCTGGAGGCCGCAGGGTGATTATGCGTTGATTATTGGAAACCGCTACGCCAGGACGTTTTCCACATAGATCAGGACACAAAACCCGCTCAAACATCACTCATCGATTTCGGGAATGTCGTTTGTGAAAAACTCATGGCTCCTCGGGGAACTATCCAAGGAAAGAATTGATGGGTGTATTTTCCAGCGAGGACTCCGGGATCTTGATCGGCAAGCACTTTTACATCGCTCGGCGAGCCTCTGAAGATACTTAGGCCGCGCAGTTCCCTGTCGGACGTTCCCAGAATCGGACCTGCAGCTAGTAGATGTCCTTCGTCGTGAAGCTTGGCTACGTGCGCCATGTGAGCGTCCTGAAGGGCATTCTCCTCCTTCTCACTGAGCTTAGGCGCGTCTGCACGCAAGATCAATAGTGCCACCGTGAATTGATCAAAGTTCATCGTAGATCTCCCATATCAAATCCAACTGCTTGATCAATTTGAGTATAAGCCTAGGGGACAATGTCTGGCGGTCATTAACGGGTCCGGTTAGAAAGAAAAGATTCGGTGAGACATTCTAGGATAGGGTTGAGATTTCTTCCTTGCTTTCTTCTAACGAGCCTAAGTAGGTGTAGACACCTGTTTTCAGGACTTTCAATGATAATAGTGCGCATTTCATTCTTACCGCGCTCAACTCGCCTCCGATCAGTTCGAGAACGTTTTCCTTTGCAATCTTTCTTACGTCGTCCAAGGTTTTTCCTTTGACCAATTCGGTTAACATTGATGCCGATGCTTGGCTGATTGCGCAGCCGTGACCGTCAAACTTGATCTCGGTGACTCTATTGTCTCCATCAACTTGCATTTGGATTTCGACGACATCGCCGCATAATGGATTGGAGTCCTTCGCCTTAATCCGTGGACTTGTAATCTGTCCCTTATTCCTCGGGTACCTGTAGTAGTCGAGGATAATATCGGAATATATCGAGCTCATAGCTTGAACACTTTCTTTGCCTTTTCCAGCGACTCTACCAAGCGATCTACTTCCTGTTCAGTATTGTAAAGGTAGAAGCTTGCTCTCGTCGTTGCAGAGACTCCTAATCGTTCCATTAAAGGCTGGGCACAGTGATGTCCAGATCGGACGCAAATAGCATCCTCGTCCAGAAGTGTCGCCATATCGTGCGCGTGAATATCACCGATGTTGAAGCTGATGACTCCTTCTCTTTGTGATGGTTCCTTGGGTCCATAGATTGAGATGCCCTTGATTCGGGACAAACTGTCCAGCGCGTATCTAGTCAGCTCTTGTTCATGCAAACGGATCTTTCTCATGCCTATGTGGTTGAGATAATCGACGGCTGCGCCTAAACCTATTGCGCCGGCGATGTTCGTAGTTCCTGCTTCAAACTTGTATGGAGGGTCTTTCCATGTGGACTCGTACATGTGGACTTCTCGGATCATTTCTCCTCCGCCGTGAAAAGGTGGCATA
>VBBD01000016.1 GCA_005882895.1 Candidatus Bathyarchaeota archaeon
TACCAGGACCTTCTCCGAGGTTTCGCAGGGGTCATCCGGACCGGTGGGGACATGAAGAAGTTCTTCCAAGGCATAACAGACCACTTGTTCCAGAAACGCGCTCTCTCCGTCCAATCATTCCTCGACTCGCTAGGAATCATCGCTGAGACCTACGTGCTCATGCTCATCGCCTTCCCACTGATGCTCGTCGTCATGCTCTCGATCATGGCCTCTATCGGAGGAAACCTGGGAGGAGTGGACGTTTTCTCCTTCATGTACCTCCTAGCCTTCATACTCATACCAATATGCGGCGTAATGTTCCTCTTCATCCTGGACACTATGCAGCCGAAAGGTTAGGAAAAAAGAAAAATGTCACAACCCAACGAACCACCATCGGCACCGGTCCCACAGACTCCGGACGCCGCAGTCCCCTCCAAGAAAGTCAAAAAGATCAAAGCGGATTCCGGGGGCGGGGGAGTGAGGGGGATCTTTGGTAAGGTCACTCGTAAACTTGTCTGGGTCTTGAGCGGCGTGATCTTCGCTGGAATATTTTTCTGGGGACTCGTAGAAATCGCCCTCTTCGGCCCCACGCCTAGCGTTCCAATCGCTGGCTTGGTAGGCAAGTTTAGCATCGATCGTTTCCTCCTCTTGGCCGGAATTATCGCGCTTATACCTCCAGCCATAGTCTACCTTGGAGAGTCCAAGCGAAGAGACGCCATCGATAACAACATTCCGCACTTGATCCGAGACATTGCTGACGCGGGTCGAAGCGGCATGACTCTGACGAGGTCTATCGAAATATCGGCAGAACGGGAATATGGTCCATTGACGAAAGAGCTCAAAAAACTAATCGCGAAGATCAGCTTCAGAGTCCCCCTTGAGAGAGCTCTCCAGTACTTTGCAGATGCCACTGGTACAACCCTTTCCAGAAGGAGCGCCATGCTGATCTCTGAAGCTAACAAGTCCGGAGGAGACATTCAAGAAAGCATGGAGTCCGTAGCCAAGCACGTGCAAGAGATACAGTACTTGGAAAGGAAGAGGCGCGCGACTCTAAGGCCTTTCATAGGCGTCATGTACATCAGCTTCGCAGTATTCCTCGTCACAGTGTACCTCCTCATATCGAGCTTCTTCAAACAACTGGCCAACTCGACCTTTGGCGCTGGCTCGGGAAGCGCTGGGGGATTCGGGGGAGGATTCAGCTTCGTTAGTCTCCCGCTTGACAAGATTACCACGGTATTCCTCTACATGGCCATGATAGAAGCGCTGTTCGCGGGGTTGGTGGGTGGAAAGATGGCAACAGGCTATCTCAAAGACGGGCTGAAGCATGCTATACTGCTCATGATGATATGCTTCGTAACCTTCGTCTTCTTCATCTAGGACCTCGTTTTCAAGCGTGGCGAAGAGTTACTTCCGGTTCCGCGCTGAACCGTCAGGAATCGAGGAAGCGTCTGGTCTTGCATGTTGCGAGCTCCTCTTCTGGGTAATGGTTGCTTACAAATCCGTCTGCGCCCCGTCGTTTCTCTCGCCTTGCAAAGTTTTCGCTTAGACCCGTCCGCGGGTAGGAGCAGTAGAACGCCCGTCTGGCACGATTCGGGTCCTGCCAGGAAGCGATTTCGGTTTCTCCGGGTGAAACCAGGTGTTCTTTCTCCGTTCAAACTGCCTGAACGGACGTTTAGACGGCATCCGGCATCGCAATTTGCCTGTTCAAAATTGTGGGCTTATACCGATCTATACCACAATGTATCTGTCATGGCCAAGTTTATCTTCTCAATGGGGAACGAGAACTACCGGAAGCTGCAGCTCGAAGCCAAGACGAGAGACGTGACCATCCAAGCGCTGATCCGCACCGTGGTCATACCCGAGTGGATTAGAACCCACATCGACACGACAGCAACGAACACGCACGCCAACCTCACCGAGACATCGTCTCTCCTCAGCCACACGACCGGATTCATCGGCCAATCGCATCGTTCCCTGCCCCCGTCGGTTGGGCGGTCCCGGACCTAACCCAACCTCCCGCCTTTTTTCCGAGCGGTCGCGCTCCAGCCCGGCCCTAGAAATCCCTCATCTCAACTTGTCTACGCCGGCGTAGGAACCTTTTGAAGGCCTGTCTTCGTGTCCGCAAACTGTTGCGAGAAGCGCTCGTACATTCTAAGCTCCTGGCCAGAAATCGGCTTAACCTTCTGCATAGCCTCGTCAAAATGACGCTTAGCCACCTTCAACCCCTTAGCCCTCTTCTTCGCATCCTCCGCATCCTTCGCCTTCCCAATATGTTCCTTGATTGACAACATCACGGCAGTATTGCAGATAGACGCGATATCAGCTCCAGTGTATCCTTCCGTTTTCCTAGCAAGCTCGTCCAGCTTCACATCCTCAGCCAACGGCGTCTTCTTCGTATGAATTCGAAAGATCTGCTTTCTTGCCTCCGGATCCGGTGGGGGGACGAGCAGTAGCCTGTCGAATCTGCCCGGACGTAGTAGTGCCGGGTCCACGATGTCGGGTCTATTCGTGGCTGCGATTATGATGACGTTCCTCAGCTCTTCCAGCCCGTCCATCTCAGTCAGGAACTGGCTGATCACCCTCTCCGTCACATTGGAGTCTCCCGAGCTGCTCCCACGGACAGGTGCCACCGAGTCGATCTCGTCGAAGAAGATGATGCATGGCGATGCTTGGCGGGCCTTGCGAAAGACCTCTCTAATCGCCTTCTCCGACTCGCCAACAAACTTGTTGAGCAGCTCCGGACCCTTTACACTGATGAAGTTCGCCTCGCTCTCGTTCGCCGCAGCCTTCGCCAAGAGCGTCTTCCCAGTTCCAGGCGGACCGTACAACAGCAATCCCTTCGGGGGAACGGCGTTCATCTGGGCGAAGAGTTCCGGATACTTCAGCGGCCATTCTATAGCCTCTCGAAGTTCTTCTTTAACCCCCTCCAGCCCGCCAATATCCCCCCACTTGATATCCGGAACCTCCACCAAGACCTCCCGCATCGCCGAAGGTTCCACCTCCTTCAGCGCTTCTTGGAAGTCGCTCATTCGCACGATAATCTTGTTGAGAACTTCCACCGGGATGTTCTCCGCTTCCAAGTTGATCTCCGGCAGGATCCTGCGAAGCGCCCTGATAGCCGCCTCCTTTGCGAGCGCCTCCAAATCCGCTCCCACAAACCCGTGCGTAACATCAGCCAGCCTCTTCAGATCCACATCCTCCGCCAAAGGCATCCCCCGCGTGTGAATCTGCAAAATCTCCAATCTCCCATCCCGGTCCGGGACCCCGATCTCGATCTCCCGATCAAATCTTCCCGGCCGGCGGAGAGCAGGGTCTATCGAGTTGATCCGGTTTGTCGCTCCTATTACCACCACCTTACCACGCGATTGTAGGCCATCCATTACAGAAAGTAGTTGCGAAACAACGCGCTTCTCGACCTCACCGGTAACCTCCTCCCGCTTCGGCGCGATCGAGTCTATCTCGTCGATGAAGATGATAGATGGCGCGTTCTCCTGGGCCTCTTTGAAAATCTCTCTGAGCCTCTCCTCGCTCTCACCGTAGAACTTGCTCATTATCTCCGGCCCACCAATACTGTAAAAGTTCGCGTTCGTCTCGCTCGCCACCGCCTTGGCAAGCAACGTCTTACCCGTCCCTGGTGGTCCGTGAAGAAGGACTCCTTTTGGCGCCTCGACCCCCAGCCGCTCAAACAGTTCCGGATGTCTCAGGGGAAGTTCTATCATCTCCCGGACTTTCTGGATGACGGGCCGAAGGCCTCCAATGTCCTCGTACGCGATCCTCGGGATTGCTCTAGGCGCTTCTTTGACTTGTTCGCCGACAGTGACTTGTGTCTGGTCTGTGACGATTACGGCTTCCGCGGTCGGAGTGGTGCTTGTAACAACGAGGTCGATTTTGCGACCCATCACGTTTATCGGAACGTAGTCTCCGCGTGCTAAGACTCGGCCTTCCAGGATCTGGCTGAGATATTCCTCTCCTCCTACAATCCGGAGCGGTTCGGTTGGTGCCAGGGTGAGACGCTGGGCGATCTTCGCCTCTATCTTCCTAATTGTGACCTTGTCGTCGATCGAAACTCCAGCATTATTCCTGAGATACCCATCGATACGTATCGTTCCCTTGCCGAAATCCGACTCGTATCCTGGCCATGAAAGAGCCGTTGTCTTCTTCTTACCAATAATCTGAATCACATCGCCTGAGGTCAGGCCGAGTTCATCCACAACTTTCGGGTCTACTCGAGCGATGCCTCGACCGACATCTCTCTGATACGCATCCGCCACTCTAAGCGTCAGGGTCTTTTCCGGCAAAGTCGATCCTCTGAACTTCCGTCAGGGCGAAATCATCCTTCGGGTAATAACTCTACCTGACTCCTATCGAGACAGGTCATTGCCGTATTTTCAGGGGGAGTTTCTATCTTGGTCGCGGAACCTGCAATAGCTGTGGCTTCCGAAAGACCTCTATCATCGCTCGTGCGAATTCGGAGAGATCGCTGGGGACTCTTGAGGTAACGAGGTTTCCGTCAATCACTACAGCCTTGTCGACATAGCGCGCACCGGCGTTGATCATGTCATCCCTTATTCCCGCAACACAGGTTAGCGTCCTGTTCTTCACAATCCCCGCGGACGCCAGCACCTGTCCGGCATGGCAGATCGCGGCAATAGGTTTGCCCTGAGAGTCGAAATCCTTTACAAATTTGAGGATCTTGTTGTTGAGTCGTAGTTTCTCTGGCGATTTGCCTCCTGGAACAACTAGAAAGTCGAAGCTCTCTGCACTTGCGTCATCAATCGATTCGTTAGGTGTGATCGAGTATCCTTTCTTGCCCTTGATAGGGTCCCTGGTCAGCCCGATGACTAATGTCCTGATTCCTTCCTCTTGCAACCGGTACATGGGATGGAATAGTTCTAGGTCCTCGAACTCATCTGTGGCAATTAGGGCTGCTGTCTTTCCTTTTAGATCGTTTGGCACTGTCTACAACCAACTAAGGCTTGACCAGTTACTTGAATTTGGCTGGCTATAATGGCTTTTTGGGCGGCTTTGCGATTTCTGGGTTTCAGCGCTGTCCTTGAAGCGCTGATCCACCTATACTGGTCCCGTGTGATTTATAGCGCGCTGAGCACGCTATTCCTGTTAGGTCGAACTTGTCGGAGGATGTGAAGCGTATGGCGGACCTGTTGAAGTCAGGCGCCACCATGCTCTCTGACGTCTGTCCCGTGTGCGGAACGCCCTTGTTCAAGGTGAAAGGCGAGGTCTTCTGCGCGAAATGTAACAAGCCTGTGGTCTATCAGAAGGCAATGTCGCCTCAAGCCACCCTCTCTCCAGGCTATATTCTGGATTCGGTTGAGATGACGATTGTCAGCAAGATCAGTGAGGCAAATGATGCTTTGAAGGTTGAGAAGGATCCTGAGAAGCTGTCGGTTTACAGCAACCTCGTTTTCGGCTGGCTATCGACGCTGGAGAAGCTGCGTAGTCTAAAAGAGTCTTTCAAGGAATAGCTGCAAGGTTCTTCGGGTCGAAGAGTTTTCCATCTGCGAGGTTTGTCAGTTCTACTCTGCGTCTCCTGCGTTTAGCCAGTATTATCGGCGTGCCTGCTTGCTCGGCCAGTCCTAGAAGCTCTTTCTTCCTGTCTTTTCCCAGGAACGATCGGTCTGTTTTGCATTCTATCAAGAACGATTTCCCATCTCTCATACACACCAGATCGATGGGTTTCGATTGCGCTGCTCTGATAACCACGTATCCTTCTCTCCGAAAGATATCTCTGATTCTATACTCTAGCCTTCGACCGGTCTCGTAATTCGACAAGTTGTCCCGGCTGTTCAAACATTCAGTCTCTTAAGAAGAGTGGACAAGTCCGAAACTATTCGGGCTTCACATAACCGGGCGCTTTTCTTCCTGCCAAGAACAGGGGCTGGCTAGAATTCAGCAAACCACCTGGATGCTGAGACACGTTCGAAAACCGTGCCCATTTCCACAAGCGGGACCGCGAGACCATCCTTCTTTAGCAAATCGCCCATCACCAGCCCTGATCCCGAATCTAAGCTCACGATTTCTAGAACATGATCTTCCACGCTTATCCCTAGGGGAATCCTCGGGGATCGAAAAGACAAAACAGGCCGACAACATGCCCGTCTCAAAGAAACAAACCCCAAATCTCGTTCAGATAGGAAACGGGTCGGGGAAAAGAATGGTCCAGATTGTGACTATGGTTCCGCGACGCAAAAGAGGTTGCGGGAAGAGACAAAAATGGAAAATCGCCCATTTTCCGCCCCGATCTCGAATCTGGAACCCCTCCTGTAACTCTCCCGAAATTCGTTCGGAATTGTCGCGATCTCCGCCAGGCGTTCCCAGCCTGAACTGTGCCCTGAATCACCTGTCTCGCCTGGAATCCACGCCACACAGGAAATGTTCTAGAAAATAGGGGATCTTAGCGACCCTGTCTTGCGCCGCGTGTATGGTTCCCTTGGACTATTGTGAAACTAACCTGTGAGAGAACGAAAGTACAGATTTCTCGCCAATAACGATTAGTTCCGGTTCTGCGCAGCCCAGTCTGCGTCATCTGTTAGGGAAATGGAAATCTTTTAATCGGAACCCAGCCCGTCCTCGCCTTCTGGGCTAGGATGCATACAGAGTCGAGACGCCCCTCCAACAAACTGGTGAAAGCGCCTGCAAAAAGCAAAACGGAAAGAAGAATACGAGACACGGATAAAACAGGCCCTAGCCGTACTCAACGAAGTCTCCAATGACAACACCACCCCGCGAAACATCCGACGCGCAGCCAAAGGCGCCATGGACGCGCTCCAAGCACAAGGACACACAATAGGAGTCCGCGCCTCAAACGCCATCTCAACACTAGACGAGATCAGCCAAGACCCTAACATGCCCCCGTACACCCGCGTAAAACTCTGGAACGTCGCAAGCCTTCTCGAAGCAGTGAAAGACTAGCGACTGTTCGCGCCTTTCTCTTCGGCCGTGACGAAGCGGACTCCAGCTCCGCATCCTGAGTCTGAGAACCTGTTTTTCGGACAAGTATTTATCGCCAGTCGCCACAACCGTAGCCTGCTTGGAGCGGGGACCCTGAGAGGAAACCGGCTTCTACCCTTCCTTGTCGCGCTCATACTCCTAGCATTCGCCCTTGGCTCCCTTACAAAGAGCCAACCCGGAGGATCACTGCTTCTGAACTCCTATTGGCTGATCTATATTCTCTCACTCGCACCTCTCATCGGCCTGGGGCTCGTCATAGTAATGATAATCTTTCTAATCTACAACTGGCGCTTACTCTCCGACGCCCTCGGCCATGGAATCGCGAGAAAGAGAAGCCGGCAGAAGAAGGGGAAGTCGAAGACCCTCACGATAATTATCTGGATGGCTGCTTGGGCCCTCGCTATAGTGGTCCTTACCTCAAGGTGTGGAGGATTCATCTGCCGGGCCACTCCAGATTTGAATGTCACCTCCCAATTCACCGGCCCTGTGTTAGGAGCTGGAACAACCTCGACGCTTCCCCTACTGGGAACCGTTGCCCAACTGAGCAACCTTGCTCAGTCAAACTGGTTCTACTTCGCCATATTGGGCCTGATAATCGTAAGCTGCGTGATCGTCGTCCGTGGCATCAAGGTTTCCTGGCAGGAAACCAAGGCAGACTTGATTACTCAAATTCCCCTGCCCCGCCCTGAGGGGATCGAAGCCGTCGAGGACGCAATTCACATTCTGAAGAATGAAACAACATTGGACCCACGGATAAGAATCATCAACAGTTACCAGAGCATGATCCAACGAGCCCAAGGTGTGGGCACCAGAATTACATCAGATCAGACCGCTCGGGAACTGGAGGCGGCTATACGCAATATGCTTGGAGTCAATAGCCCTGCCATCAAGGAGCTTACTAGCCTCTTCGAGGAAGCACGGTACAGTCTTCATCCTATCACTGAGGACGATGCTGGGCGAGCGCAACGATGCCTTTTGGACATCAGCGGACAGATGGACCTTCGACTCAATGTTCTGAAAATTGAAACGTAGAACCATAAGACTTTTGGCCTTTGCCTCAGCAGTCTACGTTCTACTCCTCGTACTGCTTCGAAGTGTCATACCTGAGGCGCTGACCCCTACCGTGACCCTCCTGGCTCTTCCCCTAGTCTTGCTATCTCTGATTCTCGCTGTTGACCTTTCGGATCGGGCTACAGTCCCTTCAGAGACTATAGCCCGAGAGGATCCTAGAAGATTGCGTGCGAGAGACATACAGTCTCTCACAAGACAAGTAGAGGTTGCGGCCAAGGCAAGCCCTGCCTATTTCGAGACTATCCTTCGCGGCCGCCTTCGCGATCTCCTGGCGGAGAAAGTGAGCTTGGAAACCGGAACAGACAATGAATATGTGAAGCGCGCCCTCGCAGACCATGATCTGGGTCCGCGACTGATCAAAGATCCAGAGCTCTGCAAGCTACTATATTACTCTCCTCCGCGAGGAGGAGAGGCACGTCTCCAATTGCTCCGACAAATTATCGATAGAATAGAAGGCTGGAAGGCTTGAAGGTAGAGGAAGCGGGCGAGAAATGCCAACAAGTTGTAAACCAGGTCAAGAAGGTCATCGTTGGAAAAGAACCAGTTCTGGAGAAGGTCATGCTTGCGATTCTGGCAAACTCCCACATACTCTTCGAGGACTACCCCGGGCTTGCGAAGACCCTACTAGCACGAAGCTTCGCTATGAGCATGGGCTGTGACTTCTCAAGAATACAGTTCACTCCCGACCTCCTACCCTCCGATATTACAGGGACGTACGTGTACAATGTCAAGAACGGCGAATTTGATCTCAGAAGAGGCCCAGTTTTCACCAACATATTGCTAGCCGACGAGATAAACAGAGCTCCTCCCAAGACTCAAGCTGCTCTCTTAGAGGCAATGCAGGAACGCCAGACGACTCTGGACGGGAAGACGCACCTTCTCACAGACCCCTTTATTGTCATCGCGACGCAGAACCCAATCGAGTACGAAGGAGTCTATCCCCTGCCTGAAGCGCAGCTCGACCGTTTCCTGGTCAGGCTCCAGCTGGGATACCCGAACCGTGCAGAGGAGGTGGAGATTTTGAAGAGACGGATGCAACGTGGCCGTGAGGACGTTCAGCTTGAGCCTGCTGCTAGTGCAGCAACGATTCTTGCTCTTCAAAAGACTGTTGAGGGGATCCATGTTGACGATGATGTTCTCGGATATGTAACGGATATTGTCCAGGCAACGAGGGCTCAGCGGCAGGTCGAGGTTGGTGCTAGTCCGCGAGGCTCTCTTGCAATATTCAAGATGGCTAGGGCGAGAGCGGTCTTCCACGGTCGAGACTTTGTCATACCTGATGATGTAAAGGAGGTTGCTGGGCCGGCTCTGATGCACCGGATGATCATGAAAGCGGAGTCGTGGGTCAAGGGGGTTGACCCGCGGCTTGTTGTCGACGAGATCTTGAAGGCTGTTCCTGTGCCCAAGGCCAAGTGATCCCTGCAGCACTTGTTTACTCGAAAGGCAAGTCTCTATTTTGCGCTGGCAGCTGTCGTGCTGATCCTCGGGCTGCTTCTCCAGGACTGGCAGCTAGCGTCAATGGTTCTTCCGCTCGCCTCTATGTTCTTCCTCGCTAACTTCTGGGGTCTTCCCGAAACAATCGAGCTGGAGATAAGTCATCTGGTCGTTCCAGCTGACAGCTTCGGAGACGAGGACATATCAATCCAGATCGTGATCTCGAACAACACCGGCTATCAGCTCGGAAACGTCG
This sequence comes from Candidatus Bathyarchaeota archaeon, assembly GCA_005882895.1. Lineage (GTDB taxonomy): Archaea > Thermoproteota > Bathyarchaeia > 40CM-2-53-6 > 40CM-2-53-6 > 40CM-2-53-6. Next base: position 9,710 of record VBBD01000016.1, read on the forward strand.
AAGTCGACGAGCTTCTGCCGGGCGATATTAAGCTCAAGTCAGGAGCGAGTCGTGTATTGACCCGGCTCGGTGCTCGCGAGAATTTTGCGCTAGGGCTCGAGTTCCGCAGCCCGATCCGGGGACACTATCAGATCGGACCCTTGGTCGCACGGGTCCAGGATCCGTTCGGATTCTATCTCGTCGAGGAAAGATCCGAGGCGGAGATTCTTTCAATAATGCCTCGGCCAGAAAGGATTAGAGGAGCTCAGCTCCGGCCGCGACATCTGGGTCCTTGGCCTGGAACAATCCCGGCAAGAACGTTAGGTCCTGGAACAGAGTTCTATAGCATGCGCGACTATGTCGCAGGAGATGATCCAAAGCGGATCAACTGGAAAACCTCAGCCAAACACGCGCGCTTGATTGTGAACGAGATGGAAGCTGAAAGAGTCACCGATGTAATGATCGTTCTCGACACGGACGTCAGCTATTGCGAGGCCGCTGAGGCGGAGTTGTTCGAGCGGGGAGTTAGAGCAGCTGCTTCCATGGCCAGCCTTCTGCTGAGGCAGGGGAACAGGGTTGGGATGGTACTTCAGGGAGAGGAGCGTGGAGCCGTGTCACCAAGGTTCGGTAAGAGGCATGAGCGAAACATTCTCTTTCTTCTCGCGGCAGCGAAGCCTGGAAGATCACTGCTCTCGACCAGTTATGTCATCACGTTGCTCGCTCGCCTTATGCTACCTGCTAAGGCTCAGATACTAATCATCTCTCCACTTCTAGACACAACAATCGCCGATGGCATCCGACAACTCTCAGCGACTGGATACAGTATACTGGTTCTATCGCCTTTGCCCATGGCGCCTGCCAGATTCAACTCTGAAGAGGAAGAGATCGCGTATCGAATGCTGATGCTCGGACGATCCAACACGCTACTCGCCCTAGAGAAGATTTGCACGGTTAGCCAGTGGCCGGCAGGCATTCCCCTCTCAGCCATTCTAAGCGAGGTAAGGCCTACACGACCAATCATACGAGTCTAACACTAGGTGTCAAGGCCGCTGTTCTGATCGTGAAGCTCCACTATCTCTTCTTGGCACCTTGGATTGTTCTTGTCGTACCATCGCAGGTGTTTCTGGGACTCGGGATTCTGATCGTGCTTATCGTCGGGTTTCTTGGACTGTATGGGATGTCTGCAAAGAAGAAAGCGTTTACGATTCCGGCTTCCGTAATGCTGCTAGTATCGTTCGTGGCAGGGAAGGCAGGAACAGATCTCACCAGGGCTTCGGGCCCTGATACTGCGGTTTTGCTTCTCCAGCTTGTCGCGATCATATTTTTTATGGAGGCATCGAGAGTAGTCTTGTCCTTCGACAGGGAGATGGGCGAGCTGGCAGGGAGAACGGATGACATGTCGCAGGCTGTCAGAGGTAGACTCGCGATGTGGGTCGCAGGCCAACTGAGTAGGCAAGCAAGGCTGATGATTGGGGCCCTAGGACTTTCGCTGGTCCTTCTGGTCTTGGGAGGTTTCACCAGCGTATCCATCAACCAACCAGCACTTTCAGCGATCCTTGTCTTGCTAGTGGTTGGTGCTCTTCTCTTCCTCATAACGCAACGACGAGAACCAGAAACGCGCAAACGATAACTTAGAACGAGGGATATTACTCGCCGACGCCGTCGTGGGACTCTTGCGTTGCGAGATGCTCTGTGCAATACCGGCCTTATCGAGGAGAGGACTTGCTGTCTGGCAGGGTTTCTGGGCGAGACAGGCCATTCAGCGTGCAATCCAGGCTTCGATGGTAGGGTAAGGAGTCGGGAGATCGTCGGCGATCTCCGAACGATTTTAGGGCGAAATTTTAGGCGTGTCCCAGAATCGAGATCAGAGCTGATCATAGGCGATTTTCTTACTCTCCTTCCCTGAACGCCGAACAACAAGGGATAGGTGTCTCAAGGTATCAAGGGCGCATTTTTTTCACGAAGAAAAACGCACTTTCCAGCGGTTTTGGCATCTATCAATATTCTTTTTTCGAGCTCTTCTCGGCCGCGTCAGCGGCGGCCACGAGTCGGAGCCCTGTTCGTATGAGATTCGCGTGTCCTTCGGTGGATAGCTTGCAAAACGACGGATGGAAAGGTGTCTGGATCGCTTACACTTCTGAACCTTCGATAGAGAGCGTCTAGCTTTAGAACCGTCCTCACACGGGATTGTTCGAGAAAACCGGAGGGGAGGGGAAGGGTTTGGAAAAACCTCGAGAGTTTGAGTTTGTGACCTTCGATTGTTATGGGACCCTGATCGACTGGGAGACGGGAATCCGGCGCGCTTTCAAACAAGCACTCGAAGGGACAGGACTGAGCCAAACCCAAGAAAGTGAACTGTTCGACCTCTACCAGGAGGAAGAGAAGAGGATCGAGGGCCAGACGCCTTACCGACCGTACCGCGAAGTTCTATCTCTAGCCGCATCAGGGGCTGCTAGAAAATTCGGAAAGAACATTCCGGACAGGCTAACAAGTCTTCTTGCAGAGCAGTTGCCAAGCTGGGCTCCCTTCCCCGATACGAACCCTGCCCTTGAGAGGCTTTCCACGGAGTACGTGTTGGGAATATTGTCGAACGTCGATGATGATCTTCTGGCGGGCACCTTGAAACATTTCACGGTTCCTTTCGATCTCGTCGTGACCGCCGAGCATGTGAGATCCTATAAGCCCGAGACCGAGCATTTTGAAGAAGCACGGAAGACTATCGGAGCTGACAGAGGATGGCTTCATGTCGCAACAAGCCTATATCACGATATTGAGCCGGCTTCACGCCTTGGAATCAATACCGCATGGATCAACAGGAAGAATAGTCCTGAAGGAAAACGGCTCAAAGGCAGGATTGTCAGGGAGGCTGAAGACCTGACTCAGCTGGCAGATTGGCTCGCACCCTGAGTAGTGCGAGTCCCCAACGGTTTCGTGAAGGGCGGGGCGCGGGAAAATCGACCACCCCGGGGGGTCGAGAAAGCATGCTTATTTCTGAAAGAGAAAAGTGGCGAATGAGCCGTTGTTTGTTCTGAAGAAGGGAATGCGCGGTTCTAGAAGAAGGGTTGGATTTGGATACTTTCCCGGGCGTCCTTGAAAGCCACTCATGCCCCGCGGATCCCTCAGGGGAGCCATTCTTTCCGAGCACGTGTTTCCCTCCCTGAACTGGATTAGAGCACAGTCTGGGCTCCGATCACTTGGGATTTTTCGAGTTTCCCTGCACGAAAGGTCCCTTGAGGCTCGACTGCTTGTTCAGATCGTGAATCGGGCCGGTAAATGTGATATATCTCCGGCTTCCTATTGTCATCTAGAGATGTCTATCAGGAAAGAACAACCCCTGTACCATAGGCGTTATAAACGAAATGGGGATTAACGCGAAGTTTGGAGCGATGGAGTCGTTAGTAGTATCTCCAACCGCTGAGCCTCGAGGCTCTTCAGACATTGGGGACGAGTTCTTTTTCCTGAACCTCTTCCTTCAATATACGATAGACTCGGCCTCGCGGGCTAGAGCGGCCCCCCTTGAAACAGAACTCTTCGGAGTCGAGACACGAGTAGAAACGCTCGGTTTCAGCTCCGGCCCTGCTATCATTTCCGTCCTTTAGTCTAAGGGCCGTTCCAGGCACCGGCGAGTATGACGTTTTCGATGGAGAGCGGAGCTTCAACGCTAACAGTGACCACGTCGAAGTCGCACAATCTCCTCACGAATTAGCGAACCTTCTCGCTGAGTCCACGCAAGACTGCAGTGGTCACTGGGCATCTGAACTCGATCCCCAGACAAGAAGTTTGGTAGCACCTATACCGAAAATGCGCGCTATAGTTTCTCGCCGAAGAACTCGCTCACAACAAAGAGTCTGGTTCTGCGTCGGCAAAGCGAGCAGACCGTTCGGCTTGGGCCACCGTGATCCCGCCCGAGGACGTGAAAGAAAGTTGAGAATGAAAACAAGATTCGTATCGTTAGATCCGCACCGGCAACACGCCAACGTTGCGCTCAAACCTAATGGAGGTCTCTGACAGATTTGTCAAGGAATCCAGCCATAGTCGGGATACCCAAGGCTCTACTGATCACTGGCTTCATTTTACTGGGGTCATTATTGGCAGCTCCATTGGCGGCCTCTAACCATGAGTCTCATCCTACGGGTAATGCCCTAGCCCCATTGGCGAGCGCCCCGTTCGATCACATCGTTACGATTCTCATGGAGAACCAAGGGCTGTGTGATGTATACGTTGGATGCGGAGGGTCGGCCGCATACATGAGTCAGTTCGCTAACCAAAACGTCCTTGTAATGACTTGGGGGACGACCAGTCACCCAAGCGAAGGAAACTACATCTCGCTAATCGGAGGAGACAATTTCGGCCACACGAATGACGGTTATTGTTGCTGGGGCATCAATGCACCGAACATCGTAGACAGGATGGAATCAGCAGGACTGACATGGAAGGCATTTGCTGAAGACGCTTCAGGCTCGGGAACCTGCAGTTTCAACCCACCCAGGGGGGCAGACCATTTCGCATTTCTGACCTTCGCGGACATGAACACTCCCGCAAGATGCGCGAACCTTCTCACCACAACATCATCCTCCGATACAGAATTTTTGAACTCCCTGAACTCGGCGACTCCTGCGAACTTCATCTGGCTGACTCCGAACGACTGCAACAACATGCATGACTGCGGCATCGCAGCCGGAGACAGTTATCTTTCAAAGCTTGTTCCACAGATTCTGTCAAGTAAAGAGTTCACCACCACAAAAGCTACTCTCCTGATCGTTTTTGACGAGGGATATACCGGATGTTCCAACACCGGGGGTACGGGAGAATGCGTTTACGCCTCGTTCAGTGGTCCAGTAGCAAAGAAGGGACTACAACTTAGTCCGCCCGGTGCGTCTCACTACTCGTACTTGTCAACAATCGAAGCAGCCTGGGGACTAGCTTCGCTTACCTCCAACGATGCGGGAGCGCCAAACTTGCTCAGTGCTTTCGGCGCAATTTGTACAACCAACTGTCCTCTCGCGACGAGCTTCGCTTTCCTTCCCGCAAATCCATCAGTGAACTCGCTGGTCACTTTTACAGCGGTAACGACCGGCGGAATTTTACCGTACACTGTTAGCTGGAATTTCGGTGATGGAGGAAGCGGAACAGGACCTATCGTAACTCATACTTACACTTCGGCACAGTCGTTCACGATCACAGAGACTGCGAAAGACTCGTCTACGCCGACGCAGACCGCCACAAGCTCTCAGTCTGTCACAATCTTTGCAATGCCCCAACTCTCCACAACCTTCCAGGCTTCCTCATCCTCACCCCAGGTTGGCCAAGCTGTAACGTTCACTGAGTCCGCGACAGGCGGAACCTCACCATACGCTTACACGCTAACGTTCGGGGACGGTGGAACTGGTACCGGAGACCCTGTAACTTACGCTTACTCTTCCCCAGGATCCTACACTGCCACAGTGACCGTTACCGACTCAGCCTCGCCACAAGCAAGTGTCTCGGCAAGCATGACCCTCAATGTACAGGCTCTAATCCCACCCACACTAACTGTTCCTGGAAACCAGACCGTCACAGCAGGAACATGGATCAACGTTACGGTCACAGCCTCATCAGTCAACATAGGCGGCACCATCATTCTTTCAGCAACAGGGCTACCGGCGGGCGCATCATTCGACCCGACGACCGGGCTCCTATCCTGGAAACCCAGCACGAGCCAGACCGGATCTTACGCGATCATTTTCACGGCCTCCGACAGCAGCTATCCATCCACCCCTACGAGCAAACCCATGGAAATTCAGGTAAACCAGGCCGCCCCAGGAGGGTCTAATGGAGGAAACGGAGGTTCAGGAGGAGGCTCGAACGGAAGCTGCGCACTCTGCGGAATATTCCCGAAGATCTCCACCAGCATCGGTATTTTCGTTGTCGGGGGACTTCTTGGACTAGTTAGTGCCCTCGCAGTTCTCACAATCAGGACTCGGGCAAGTCTAGAACGAACAAGGCGACGGTTAGGAAATTGAACGTCGAAACGAGACTGGGATCCATAGGTTCAGACTCGCGACACCACGCTACTCGGGTCCATGGGAGGAAGACCTCAACATTAAGAGCTCACCTGCTAGCTGCCATCCTGATTATTGGGATTATCGCGATGCCTGCTCTGCCTATCGCACACGCAAGTGGGAGCGGCTTCGACAACATAATTATCGTCGCCATGGAGAATCAGAATTATCCTGACGTGATGGGGAACGGTACAGGCAGTACTAATGCTCCATTCATCGCAAGCATGCTGGCCGCAGGCTCGACCATTCCCCTCTACCACGGTTACGGTGCCGCTGGAAGGAGTATCACGGGATGCTCCGCCGGATGCTACACGGCACTCATCTCAGGCTCAGACCAGGGAATATCAGACGGATATTCATGTTGCATAAACGCACCGACTCTCATGGACAAGATGATTTCTGCAGGTCTTAGCTGGCAGGCATATTGCGAAAGCGGATGCCCAAGGGGCAACGACCACTTCCCATTCACAGGATTTGCAAGCATAGCCAGTAGTCCAAACATATTCGCAAGCAGTAGTGTTTCAACAGCCGACTTTGTGGCTGCGTCAAATTCGGCAACCCCTCCTAACCTGTTGTGGTTCACTCCAACAGACAACCACAACATGCACGACAATAGCATACAAACCGGGGACACTTATCTACACAATTTTTTTGTTGGCTCAACCGGAAGTCTAGCCAGCCCGGCCCGCGGGTCCCTTCTAGCCAGTAACCTCTTCCAGCCAGGTGACAGAACATTATTGCTTCTCTGGTGGGACGAGTATGACCCAGCACCGATCCTATTCTACGGGACAGCGGTCAAACACGGATTCATATCTTCCAGTGACGTTTACGACGAGTTCTCGATTCTGCACCTGATGGAAGACAACTGGGCTCTTCCAACTCTGACCTCCAATGATGCCGCTGCCTCGTCGATGACTGAGATCTTCGCATCGTCAACTCCACCTCCTGGAGGCTCAGGTGGAGGGTCCACCGCGTCAGGCGGCGGTTCGAGCGGGAACTGCCCGTTGTGCAGTCCCTTTCCTGGAATCTCCAGCACCGTGTGGCTAATCGTCATCGGTGGACTCGTGGGACTCGCTGCCTCGCTTACCCTTATCACGATTAGAGCACAGGCGAATCTGGCTCGTACGAAGCGAACGATGAATTGAGTTAGTGCCAATTATCAGCAGGCCCAAGAACTGACTCAGCCAGCGGATTGGCTCTCGCCCTGAGGAATGAGGCGAGTTGCAAATGTCTCGTGAAGATCGCGGCGCGCGAAAATCGAGCGCCCTAGGGGGTCTTGAAAAGCATGGTTATTTCGAACATAGATTGTTGGATTTGGAAGCCCAAGATCTAGCTTCGAGCGTTTCTCTGTGCTGGGAAGGAGCCTCGGTCCAAATGTAATAGTCTCACGATATGACTTCAACATGAACCAGGGTGGTTACATTTTCCCCGTATTGCTCTGTCTTCTGAACGCTGAGATAGTACGTTCCGCTTTGCTGAACACTAACGTTGAAGCCAGCTTGGGTGGCGTTTGTAACCTGCTTGTCAAAAAGATAGGTGGTCGCCGCCTGGTTCTGCTGATACCAGAACGTTACGAAGACAGGATACTGGACGGTGCTGACTGTGATGTTGACATTTCTGTTTCCGAGAACAAAGAGATCAAACTGCCACTGATGATTCTCCTTCAGCGTCAGGCTATCATCTACCAATACCCTTGGAACGTACTCAGAGTAAACATACGCCGCAACCGCTGAAACTATGATCACCGTCAAGAGTATGATGAGTGTCAGAATCTTGTATCTCTTCTTCAATGCCTGGTCACATTGTCACTTTAGGTGAGAAACCATTGCTGGTGGCACCCAGCACTGAAAGCTTTGAGAGGATAGAGAGAAGCAGAGGAGTTCTGCTCCGGTAGTTCTGACGGCTGTGTTGTTGAGATTATAGGTATATTCCGTGAAGTTCTGAAACTCAAGGAACAATGTTGGGGGACTCGTTCGATGATACCACGAGACATAATCGCAGTCTGGCAGTCCCTGCTGCTTGGCTCTCTCCTGTGTCGTAATGTTCATGCTTTCCAGCCAAGCGCACTCGTTATTCGGCTGCAGGGGACTCATTGAGAAAGCCGTGCCGTTTGGAAGAACCAAGTACTGGAATTTCACCAGCTGAAAAGCAGAGGGGGCCGTGAACGTGCGAACGATGACGTAGGATGAGACAAACAGCGAGAAAATCAATACGGTTGCCAGGAGATGTGTACGCGTTAGGTGGAGTCGTCCTTTGTGTGCAGCGGGGCGACTAGTGGGTCTTGGGGTGACGCGGAAACTAATGACGAGATATGTGATTGTTCCGACTGCGAGAACGATGAGTAAGTATCGGGAAGCTGGGATATTATTGAGAACGAATATTAGGAACAGGAAGACTGCGATGAATGATAGGAGAAACAGTTTGAATAGATTGTTTAGTTTCCATGTTTCGACCAAACAACTAGACACTTTCTAACTGTATGTCACGAGACACTGCGCGCAGGATTGTTCCACAACCTGTTAGCTCCAAGCCCATGACAGCGAAGTCGGTTGCCAAGCCATTTAGCGCGATACCGAAAACGATCGCGGCGATTCCAAAGCAAGCATAGCTTACGATGTGGAAGAACTTTACAGTTGTTGCTGCTTTCCTATGACGTTCAGTTGCGTCAGGTATGCTACGTAGAGAGATCATTCGACTTACTGCGTTTAGAATTGTTCCAATGTCCATGGCTCCGAGGGCAAGTACGATGAAGTCGGTTATCAGATAGAGTGTCAGCATGCTGAGAGAGATTACTGCGAGAACGAAGAATACAACGCTCAACAGATTATAGAATCGGACTGTTGAATCAACTTTTGACCTTGATCTAGAAGTGTCGTCCAAGTCTTAGATCACTGTGTTAACCGGGCTCTCGATTCCCATGATCAACTTCATTTCCTCTACATAAAGACGGGGAGCATGAGAGCAACGTAATTTCGGTTCAATGGGTACCGCACTTCAGAAGCAGACGGAGCTCTTCGACCTTGGTTTAGATAAACCGGCGCTCTGGAAGTTCCCTGAACGGGATCTGCGAAATCAATCGTCTAGGCTCAACCCAGCAGAAGCCGACGCTAGGGACGACACGGATGAACGGTCAGATATGCCCTGGTCAAGACATCCGATTCTCATCACCCTTTTCTCTCTGGAATTAGTTGTGAGACGTCTCAACTGTTTGAGGAAAATCGCAGTTATCCCCGTCAAGATGGGGGCGTTAAACAACGAAACAAGGATTAGATTGTGCTCGACAAGGTAGAGAAATCCCTCTAAGACTCCAGCAGGTTTGATTATGCTGAATGAGTCGGAGAACCTCCCCCAGAAGTCAGTCTGAGCACTAATCTCCTCGGATGTTATGGTGTACTCAACGAACCCATGCCCCATTCCTGGAGTGTTGACACTTGCCAAACTAGCAAAGTAGGGCGCGTTCGGACTCGAATAATTGATCGGATAGAACTCCTGCCCAAATGTCCCCGCAATAACGAAAATCGTTCCATGACCTTTCGTATATGTCCCTGATGATCCATCGTTCGCCACGCAAGCACTAGAGAACCGTTCAACGAAGGCGCAAGTCAACTGCTTGCTGCGCTGGTAGTTGTGGTCATGAGCCTGCAGCACTAGGTCGACCTTCTTTTGGATCAAGAAGTTCATCAAGTTCTCCCCACCTGGGCATGTGGGGTATATTCCGGCTGAAATGCAGGCTTTCGCCATTCCGACTATTACCCAGGGTATTCCAGAGGCTCTAGCCCTGTCTATCGTGCGGGACAACCATTCATAGTGTGAAGACCCAACATCATACGAGTAATATCCACCGTTGGTAAAATTCAGTTCGGGAGATATCATTATGATTCGTGCGAGAGGACTAGAAGAGGGATAGTCAAAGTAGAATTCCTTTCCATAGACTCCCGTAGACCCCGTTCTGTCGGGGAGACAGTTCGCAAAATAGTCAATAAGCCCTCCATTGGTAGCCAACGATTCCAATCCGTCATCATGGGACCCTGATACCAGTTCGAAGGGGAAGGTTTGACCCACGTATGACTTTACAATACCGCACCATTTTGTCTCGTCACCTATGCTGGTGTAGCTCATGTCTCCGAGCGCCAGGTAGAAATTGACGTCTGATGATGCGAGGCGGTGGAGGGACGAATTTGTGTTGATATCCTGAGAATGATCCCCGGCCGCTCCGAAATGGAAGCTGGTGCTGCCAGAAGTTTCCACAGAATTACCTGTTGGAATTAGAAGGAACAAGAATAGAAGCGTGGCGACTATCAGGGAAGCTTTCTTCTTCTTTCTCATTCGAACTTTTCGCCTCTTAACTTGGAATCCAGCACGCAGATTGGTCGTGATCTACCAGCATGTTTCCTGTCTGGAGTTAGCACGATCAGCAGTCTCGGCTGGAGAGATGCCACCTTGTCTCTCGCTAGAGTCGTATGGTCTGATTCGGGATGACCTTACTTTCAGATCCAGTTCGATTTCTCTCAAGACCAACTCTCCCTTCTTGGTTCTCGCAAAGGTTGTAATGAAGAAGCGTCCGCATGCGCTACATGCTTGCAGGTTTACCCTGACAAGATGGTGAATTGACGTGTCATGTTCATGGATACTTGTTTCCTTCGCTAGCACGTCCCTGACGCCTTATCTCGACTCACCCGCCATTGTCTCTTGGAATTCCGATGAGACCCAGAGGGACACCAACCCTCATCGTGCTCGTCTTTAGCCGCCCACAAGCGATTAGTCGCAGGTTGCGGTTGACGCCGCAACCCCAATGTGCCTAGCAACGCCGACATCGTTGAGCCGGGGCTAGTACCCCAACTCGCGGGCCGCACGTGCAAAATCGGCGAACGACCAATCATCTCTGTCATTCAATCCTGACATGTCTTTTCCGGTCAAGAGGATTAGATCTTCCTCGAAATTCATCGCTTCTTGAATTAGTAGGCTTGTGATCAGTTTGGCTTCATTATTATCAACGATGTAGGTGCACCGTGCCCAGTCAAGTGTTCCGTTATAGTCATGAAATGTTGATTTTGCCCGATAGTAGAAAATCGCACCTTCCGCGCACGCCTCACTGACTCCATCACAGAATCCATAATCCCCTTTGATCTGGATCAGATCTTTCGAAGCCCGCTCAAACAACTCAGCGAGCGATCTGGGCATAACGGTTTCTTCGGGTATATTGCTCTCCAGATTACGAACCCTGTACGCATCCACAACCCGAACTTTGTTACCCAGCGACTCGGAACTATTAGCAGTCAACAAACGCGCAAACACCTTGTCCGGGCTAGGTCGCCAGCTTACGAAATCCTTTTTGGGTTTGTTCGCCGGCGAATATCTCTACTGATTCCAGAGGTTGGACTTGTACGGTCCGTTCTTCGCATAGAGATCTCTTTGAAGTCTCCAAGAGCCGAACGACTCCAGCCCCAAGCCATCCATCGGCAAGATTGGTGTAACCCTCTGATCCGCCATTGTGTTCGACACACTCCGCGAAGTGGAGGATCTCATCCCCAAGCGTGTTACTCTGGACAACCGACACTGGATCACTGCTGTCCGAGCGTCGAAGGACCAGTCTCTGATCGAGGCAATCTAGCCGAGCCACGGCGTCGCTACCGACGACGGTTACCTCTCTGCGTCTCTCGCGGTCCAGCCAGCTAAGCTCTATATTTGCTACAACGCCATCGAGGTATTCAGCAGTTATGAACGCCACCTCGTCACTTGTTCTGGTTCGGTAGCCTTTGCCCTTGCACGTGATCTTTGTCGGCCATTCGCCGAGGACGTTGTTGCAAATGTCGAATGGATGTGGGCCCAGGTCGGTTATCACGTCTCTATCCTTTTGGGGGGGCAAGAATCCCGTCCAGTTCAATCGGAGATAATAGATATCTCCCAACACTCCGCTGTCTACTACCCGTTTCAGCTCCGTGACCCCATTGTTGAACCGGTGAACATGCCCAGTGGATAGGACCCGACGGTTCGTTTCTGCAAGCCTCACAAGCTCGTATGCCTCCCTGGCTCTCAGTGCGAGTGGTTTTTCGACAAGGACATCCTTCCTAGATCTTAGGAGTTCGGACGCTACTTCGAAATGAGTGGGGTTGGGCGAACAGATGTGAACCGCCGAAGCCTCGGAATCAGATAGGAGATCTCCGTAGTTCAGACGGTACTTTAGTGAGCCGAACTCTTTCCTACACTGTTCCAGTGTGCTTGGTGAGTTGTCGACTACTGAGTGTAGGCTTACCCTTCGAGTCGTCTGGGCGAGGCTGAGGATTTCGCGGATTACCTTTCTACCCCAGTAGCCAGCACCGACTACGGAGATTGGCAGAGGCTGCATCGCTGAGTAGCTACGTATTGACATGTCGATATAACCGGGGCGTCTAAGAAGGAACACAACCAATCACATTGGGGTACAAATTAGTCTCAACATTCGCCTTCACCAACGACTCTTCACATCTCGAGGATGAGCTGTTTTTCACCCAGCTCTTCCTTCGATATGCAACGGATTCGGCCTCGCGGGTAAGAGCGGCACCCCTTGAAACGGAACTCTTCGGAGTCGTGACAGGAGTAGAAAAGCTCGGTTTCTGCTGGAGCCCTTCTGTCCCTCGAGTCCCTCAGTCTAAGGGTTGTCCCAGACACCAAGTGTTATGCCGTTTCCGATGGGGAGCGGAGCCTCGTGCACTAACACGTGATGCCTGAAAGTTGCACGATCTCTACTCGAACTGGAGAACTCTCCCGCCGAGTCCACGCAAGACTGCAGTGGTAACTGGGCACTTGAACTCGGATACACGACACGAAGTTCGACAGCGCCTATACCGAAAATGTGGACTATACTAGTTTCTTGCCGAGGAACTCGCTCACAACAAAGAGTCTGGTTCTGGATCGGCAAGGCTAGCAGATCGTTCGGCTCGGGCCACCATGATCTCGCCCGAGGTCGTGAAAGAAAGTTGAAAATCAAAACAATAATGGTATTGTTGGATCCGTACCAGCAGCACCGCGCTGCCGGGTCCAAACTTGTAGGAGGACCTTGACTTTGAGAGCTCGGCTGCTTGTCGTGATGCTGATTGTTGGGATAATGGTGGTCCCTGTTCTGCCTCGGGTGCATGCGGCCCCGGGAACTAACTTCAACAACGTTGTGATTGTTGCCATGGAGAACCAGAACTATGCCGATGTAATGGGTGCGGGTACCGGGAGCAGTAATGCTCCCTTCATCTCAGGCATGTTGGTTGCAGGGGCCACCGTTCCCCTCTATCACGCCTATGGTGCTGCTGGAAGGCCAGTGAACGGGTGTTCAGCTGGCTGTTACACAGCCCTGATCTCGGGGTCTGACCAGAGCATCGCGAATGGTTACAGTTGTTGTATCAATGCGCCTACTCTCATCGACAGTATGGCCACCGCAGGTTTAACATGGACCGCCTTCTGCGAGAGCGGATGTCCGAGGGCCAACGACCATTTTCCCTTCACAGGCTTCGCGGGCACTGCCAACAGTCCGAACATTATGGACAGCACCTGTTGTTCCGGTCAGCCCGACCCAGAGTTTGTGGCGCCGATGAACTCGGCCTCGCCTCCTAATTTGATCTGGCTGACTCCAACAGACAGTCACAACATGCACGACAATTCTATCCAATCGGGAGACTCATATGTCCATGATCTACTTGTAGGACCATCTGGAACGTTGGCAAGTCCCGCCGCGGGCTCAGTTCTTGCAAGCAGCCTCTTCGCGTCAGGTCATAAGACTATGCTCCTTCTATGGTGGGACGAGTACGACCCGGCCCCGATCTTGTTCTATGGACCAGGGGTCGTCAAGCAGGCGTTCATCTCGTCCAGTGACGTCTATGATGAGTACTCGATTTTGCACCTTATCGAGAACAACTGGGCTATGCCAACCCTGACCTCCAACGATGCCGCGGCCCTGTCGATGACAGAGATTTACGGATCGTCAACTCCGCCTACTTCTGGAGGAACAGGCGGAGGCTCTGGAGGAGGGTCAGGTAGCGGTTCGAATGGGAACTGCTTGTTGTGCGGTACGTTCCCTTCACTCTCTACCAGCATGTGGATGCTCGTCGTTGGTGGACTCGTGGGTTTCGTAGGCTCGCTTACCCTGATAACAATCCGAACTCGGGCGAATCTAGCCAGGACGAAGCGAAAGATGAATCGACTAAATCACTGATTATCAGAATATTCGACAAGTCGCCTCCGCAAGAAAGCAGGCGTCCCTGGAAATAGCCTCAAAGGACCATTCACTTGGAACTGCCGGATGTCACAATCGACTTGTTGTCTGGATATACTCTGAAAATGGTTCCCCCATGGTTATCGATGATTATTCTAGGAGTCTTGAGAATCTGGCCATAATCATGCGCGTTCTCGTCCAAGTCGGAGGCGACACGGTGCCAGTGGTCAGGAACTGTGGCGTATACGGGCTCGAATATAGCCCACTTGTCAGTGTATGAGAAGAACTTTGAACCGGCCTTCATCAGCAACAGGTAGGCCTCTCCGATGGACCCCTCATCGAGAGTTCGAACGTGGTCTTTGTGAAACAGCATCAGACGTTCTTTGTGGCCCTTCATTGTCTTGGTGCGCACAAGTTTCCATCGTTGAAATTCTGCTAGAACTTCCTCGGGGGAAATATTGCAGAGAGAGCAGAACAGTCCTCCAGTGGTAGTCTGGGCAGTGTTTCCCTCAGTGTTCGTTTGCTTTTCATGGGGCAACTCTTGCGACCACGCTACTCGGTTGGTTGCGTGGCGCACTTTAGAATATTTCTCTCGTTTTTCGATAATTCTGCTTCTTTAGGGTGCTATCGATAGAGAACGGTTGAGCAGCCATGTGACTCTTGATTTGAGGTAAGAGTTCGGTTGGCGAGCCTCTATACTCCGAGAGGTGTAGCTGTGACCGCGACGGTCACAGTTGTGGTGCGGGTTACCCCACCGTTCGAGGCGGTGATCGTCACAATGTATGTTCCCGGTGTTGTGAGGAGTGACGCAGATACCGCCAACGTGGCCGAGTTTGTCCCGTTGGACTGAAGAGTCATAGACGATGAACTCAAGGATGCCGAGGGGTTGACGGGCGAGAGACCAGCTGTGATACTGGCCGGGGTCACCTGTGCCGCGAGACTCACATTACCAGAAAATCCGTTGAAGCTTGTCAACGTCAATGTAGACGTCCCGGACGATCCAATTGGGATGGATAGAGAAGTTGGACTAGCAGCTATGCTAAAGTCCATGATGTTTACTGTCACACTCACTGAGCGCGTCAGATTACCGCTTGTGCCACTTACAACGACGATGTAATTACCGGCTGACGGTACGGCAGTTGTGACGGTCAGTTGGGAGTAAGCGATATAGAATCCGTTCGATGGAAGCGCAACGCTAGAAGGCGTCATTGATGCTGTAGGTGCTGCACCAACCGTACTGGCATTGGAAGCAGGCGATATCGCAGTTGAGAAAGACACGTTGCCAGAGAAGAGGTTGAAGGTGTTGACTGTGATGGTTGAACTGGCTGACTGGCCGGCTAGGACTCCCAAGTTGCTAGCACTAGCGCTGAGGTGGAAATCGGGGGCCCAGTATGGAACTCTCCATGCTGTGAGAGGGTGTAGCTCCCATCCTGAGAAATTGTGAGTCGCCTCGTCGACACGGTCCTGGTCCCAGAATACGAATCCTTGGACATCGAGCCCTGTTAGGAAGGCTGTGGTCTGCCCTACCAGCGTGTTATTGTCGCAGGAAGTGTATGGGCCACAGTAGGACGCTCCTTTCCAGTCATGATCGATCTCCACGTGAATATTGTGCATGCATCCAGTGGTGTTGCTGGAATCGCAGATGCCGTATCCGGGAGTGAAGATGTTGAATGTCGAGTCGGATTGTGGACCGTTAGGATACTTTGTTCCGCCGTTCACCGGCATGAACGAGCTATTCCAGTCCTCCTCATTACGATAACCCCTCTGGACACCGTTTATCTGGACGAACGCTGAGACAACCTGTCCGTTCGCGTTTGTCATAGTACATGGCTGCCCCGGCGATATCCATCCCGGAGGCGTTGAAGACGTTGGGCTCAACCACCTTTTCGTATTCTCCTGCCCGTAAGGCGAGGTTGTCCCCGGATTGAACATACTACCACCAAGTGTCGCCCCACCTAGCGGACTTGATTGATTCCCTATGATCTGTTCGATTGTGACGAGTACCGGCGTGCAATTGACATTGGGGTTCCAAGAAGTCAATGCTCCTGTCGGGCTGTTGGCGGTCGGGACTGGTGAGGCGATTCCCGGGTGAGTGTACGTGATCATTGCTATGAGAACGCTGCAAGCGAGAATCGTCAATCTCCTACTCTTCGCGACACGCATGGCGTGATGCTTCCTACCTTCTTCCGTCCTTATCCAGTATATGGGCTGGGCGTCTACAAAGTGTTCTAAGAGCACACATCTCGTCGCAATTGTGTAGGAAATACACAACACTTGAAATCTCTACACTATTATAGACAGCTCATCGGACGGCATGGAGTCGATTCCCGCGAGAATGGACTCGTTGTCTTGAAATCTCTAACGATTCCTGCTGAAGCAAAGTCAGGGTGGGTATTTTGTCGAGCTTTTAGTTATCTGTGCGACGACGAGTCTTCCTTTGCTTGGTGTGTTATCTTCTAGTCTCTTGTGGACAGACTGAACAAATACTCGGGCCTCACTGTCTTCCCCTTGAGAACCAAAGTGGGTACGACAGTGAAAGGCGCGACTCGGATCCCTTCGCGACGAAAGAGGGCATTGACAAGTGCTATAGTGCTGTCTACCTTGATAATGTCTGCAACCCTGTTCCTGGCGCACCCATTCTCAGTCTACGGAACTACCGTCACTCCCGGCTCGCTTCCATCTTGGAACCCCGCTGTCTCGTGCACAGCACTACTAACGACCATAGAGGCAGTTATCGGTAACCAAGCAAACTCGAACGGCGGGGCAACCTTCGGAGGAGGTGGATTCCTGCCCGGCATTCCCAACAAGAGATCCACCACTCCTCCCTGTACAGTGAATGGAAACGCGACATTCGTCGAAATTCATGGGGTAAAGTTCCCGTCGAGCTACACAGTGGAGGATTGTGCCTCGTATCCTAACGGGAACTTTTGTGATACTACGTTTAATGTTCAAGATCCGAACTGCGCCAATTCAGACGTCTACTTATGCACGATTCACTTGGAGATAGACCAGGCTTGGAAGTCAGCTGGCATTGCTCCAGGAACCCCGCCCGTCAGCTCTCAGCTCTTCAATATTCAGGGCTTTGTCTACTGGGATCCCAACAACAATAGCCATTTTGCCGATCAGTGGCACAGCTACTCTGGCTGGGAGATTCATCCTCTCACTGCGTGGAGACTATCGAGCGGTAGCACGACGGCCAGCTTCACCTATTCTCCAGCGTCACCGTCCACTGGATCTCAAGTCTCGTTCACTGCCACCGCGTCCGGCGGAACGCAACCGTACAGTTTCAGCTGGAACTTTGGGGACGGCTCAACTGGAACAGGCTCCACCGCAACTCACGCCTATTCCGCGGCGGGTTCATACACCGTGGTCCTTACGGTCAAGGACAGTAGCTCCCCTCAACAAACCGCCACATCACAACAGACTCTGACGGTAACCAGTCGTCCTCCTCCCCCTTTGACCGCTAGCTTCACTTACAGTCCGTCCTCGCCTGTCGCTGGCCAGCAGGTGACTTTCACCGCTTCCGCATCAGGTGGAACTCCTCCATACTCTTTCGCCTGGAATTTCGGCGACGGGTCCACTGGCATAGGGGCTACTGTAAGTCACACTTACGGGACCGCGGGGACTTTTACGGTTACTCTCACGACGAACGACAAAGGGTCACCACAGCAATCAACGAATTCTCAACAATCTCTGACTGTTGCAAGTCCACCTCCGCCTGCTCTAACCGCCAGTTTCACTTACACTCCTTCAAACCCCAACGTTGGACAGACAGTCTCCTTCGCCGGTTCCGCGTCTGGTGGAACACAACCCTACAGCTACTCCTGGACGTTCGGTGACGGTGGAACCGCTTCTGGAAGATCCGTCACTCATTCGTATCAAGCTGCTGGAAGCTACAATGTTGTCCTTACTGTCACCGATGCGCCTGGCCAGACCGCAAATTCAGCACAGACGGTCACAGTCTCTAATCCGCCGCCTCCACCGCTGACTGCAAGCTTCAGTTACGCACCCGCCTCACCTCTAGTGGGACAACAAGTAACGTTCACTGCTTTAGCGACTGGGGGAACAGCTCCCTATTCGTTTAGCTGGAGTTTCGGTGATGGTTCAATCGGTACGGGCTCTAGCGTCAGTCATGTCTACTCTTCCCCTGGAACATTCAACGTCATCTTGATAGTCAGCGACAGTGGTTCGCCTCAGCAGACTGCGAATTCGCAACAATCAGTCACCGTTTCTAATCCACCACCTCCTCCTCTGACGAGCAGCTTCAGCTACAGTCCAACGTCACCGCAGGTTGGCCAACAGGTTAGCTTCAGCGGCTCAGCCAGCGGTGGAACATCACCTTACTCTTTCAGTTGGAGCTTTGGCGACGGAACAACCGGGACCGGATCATCCACAACTCACACCTACTCCTCCGCGGGGACCTTCAATGTTATCTTGACAGTAAGCGACAGCGGGTCACCCCAACAGACGTCAAGCTCTCAAAACTCAATCACTGTAACAAGTCCACCCCCGCCACCCTTGACCGTTAGTTTCGCTTTCAGTCCTTCTTCGCCTCAGACGGACCAGCAGGTTACGTTTACAGCGTCGGCCAGCAGCGGTACGACTCCATACTCGTTCAGTTGGACTTTTGGCGACGGCTCAAGTGGTACTGGTTCCACAGTGACACATGCCTACGCATCGGCAGGAACCTTTACGGTTGTCCTCACGGTGAAAGATAGTGGGTCGCCGCAACAGACGGTAACTTCTCAACAATCAGTCACTGTCACTAGCCCGCCTCCGCCGCCTCTGTCGGCTAGCTTCACCTTCAACCCCTCATCACCTAATGTCGGACAAAGTGTCTCGTTCACAGGCTCAGCCTCCGGGGGCGCTCCTCCATACAGCTATTCCTGGAGCTTTGGAGACAGTGGAACCGGTTC
This sequence comes from Candidatus Bathyarchaeota archaeon, assembly GCA_005882895.1. Lineage (GTDB taxonomy): Archaea > Thermoproteota > Bathyarchaeia > 40CM-2-53-6 > 40CM-2-53-6 > 40CM-2-53-6. Next base: position 28,825 of record VBBD01000016.1, read on the forward strand.
AGGAAGCTCGGTCAGCCACACGTTCCAGTCAAATGGGGCCTACACAGTGGTACTGACAATTACCGACTCTTCGGGCCAGACCGCAACATCATCTCAGACAATAACCGTGAACTCTCCGCTCTCCGCGAGCATCTCGTACTCTCCCTCAAACCCAACAGTTCTCACACCTGTTATGTTCACTGGTAGCGCGACCGGGGGGACTGGATCCTACACCTACAGCTGGGACTTTGGCGATGGAACAACAGGCACCGGATCCAGCGTCAGCCACATCTATCTGCTCCCAGGAACATACACTGTAACCTTGACTGTTACTGATGCGAATGGACAGACCGCGACTTCAACCGTAACCGTTACTGTCAGTCTGCCCTTGGTTTAGCGTTAGTTATGCCTGGCATGCAGCTGAGTTCACATCCCCTTCGGCCTGGTAAGATGGTAAAGCGTTCGACGACGAGTCGAGTAGGTTGGCCAAGTGTTAAGATCGATGATAACTCGTAGTTTCCTAGTCGTCCTAATCTGCTTAATCCTAGCATCTAGCATGCTGCTTGCGCCAACTCTCAGAAACTCGAATAGACAAAGTTCTGACTTTGTGAAGGGTTCCGAGACGGCCCCTACATCATGCAGCACGAACTGCCCCGCACAGCGACCGCCTGTCATGATTGGTTGGGGCGGTTTGAGGTTGGATTCGGCCACGACAACCTGTTCAACTGTTTGCTACCACAACTCGACGTATGCGGCGAGTAGCGTTTTCCCGGGACAAAATCAAAGCGACATGGAAAGGTTGGTAATCCGGATGAAGTCTATGGGATTGAACATGATCAGAGTAAGTTTCGCGCCGTACTGCACGGAACCTGCCGGCGATCGAGACGATAGTCCTTACTCTTTCACCGATGCCCAGAATATGATCAAGATCGCGAACTACTACCACTTCTGGATCGTGCTGCGGTATGATGGAAACGAGGATATATCCACTGCTACAACTTGCTGGCTCAGTTACTGGCAACCCATCGTACAACAAGTCGGACCACAATACGACCTGATTGTCTGGGAGCCCATTAACGAACCAAACGCGTCCGTGACACTACTGTCCTCGACATACCAACAATGGATCAACATGGCAAGAGGCACAGGGGACCAGCACTTCATCGTCGTGGAGAATCAGTGCAGTAGCAAATGCCCGTACTCGGACCTGAGCCAAGGATACCCAACAGTAACTGACCCGCTGGGCAAGGTCTTGATAAGTCTGCACAATTACATGTCATACCTCTATTCAACGTGGACCACGCCTGCTGCGATTTCGCATGCTCAACAGGATTATCAAGCAGTACTCAAGGGTGAACTGGTTACAGGGTGGTATGCACTCGATACTGAAGGTGGGGCCGACCCCCAAGTCCCTACCTGTAACGGTCCAAATGGCACAACATCAGGATGCCCGCCTGACGACATACTTCCTGGATCGGCCGGATACGCTAACGTGTCACTAGCCTTTATTCAGAAACTAACACAGTTGTTTGATAATAACAATCCGAGAATAAACTGGGTGTGGTGGCCGGCGGGGACGTGGACAGATACTCCCTGCGCAGGAACGTATGGTGCACTGCAGCCAGTCTCTTGTCCCGGAGGTACAGGTTACAAAGGAGGGGTTGGTTGGGGTACACTGCTCAACTACATACCTTTGGCCCCGTTATCTGCGATTTTCAATTTCTCGCCTCTAGCTCCATCGGCCGGAACAATAGTATCCTTCAACGCGATTGGGTTGGGGGGAGCTCCACCCTACAGTTTCAGATGGGACTTCGGAGATGGCACTACATCTGACGTCGTTACGTCGACTCATTCTTACGCGAACCTTGGACACTACACAGTAATTCTAACTACGAATGATAGTTCGGATCAGACAGTGTTTGCATCGCAGGTCGTAGACGTCCACGCGCGGCAACTCCCCGAGAATCAGCCCGGTGGGAGCATATGCCTGCCTTGTTTCTTTACCCCTCTGCTACCAGTGTTTTTCCTCGTGGGGATAGGGACGGCCTACTGGTTTCTTACAGTTGCAGGCTTGAATTTGACGAGGAATCATTTCCGGACTGATGGACGAACGTCCTCGCAAGGACAACCCTCCGGAAAGGAAAGACCCGGTTAGACTGACGCTTTCCCCGTTTATCGAGCGATTCCCGAGCGATTTTCCAAGCGAAATTTTGCGGTAGGCTCAGGTTCGGAATCGGGACTGAAAATAGGCGATTTCGTGTCTGAGGGAGTGTTAGACCACATTCTCTCCCCGACAATTGTAAGTCTTGGGTTGCTGTCGATACAGTAGGATTGCTTTTGCCTTATCTTCGAAAGGTTGGATTCACACTCGGCATCAGTGTTTACCCCTCCAAGTCACAATTCACCAGTTGTGTCTAGGAGCGTTTAATATCTGGCTTGACGATTGGTCTACGCACAAAATGTTGTGGGGTTAGTCCATGCTGATGGAATCATTGCCTCCACTGAATGACAACTCAACGCTCAGACCTATCAAATTTGCAAATCTGAGATTTGCGCGTGGTGATGATTTTCTCTATCGTTTCGACAGGGACTCGATTGACGAGGCCAGATCCCTCGGAGCTGACGTGCTTGTCTTTTGCGACAGGCCATGGCTCGGGGAATCAGTCCAGTTTCCCCTAACTGACAGAATAGAGATAGCATTACTATCTTTCAGAAATTTCGACGAATGGTTTAACGGTCTGAAAAAGGACACACGGAATGAGATTCGAAAGGGAAGTAAGAGAGGAGTCGAGACCAAAGTCATAGAGAAGTTATCGGTCTCCGAAGCACAGGAAATTGTGAGCCTATTTCGAGAGTCTCCATTCAGAGAGGGCCGATACTTCGAGGGCTACCATCACTGGACTCTCAAAAGAGTAATGGAATCATTCAAGACAAATGACGAATTCGTCTCGATTGCTTCCGTTTACGAGGGAAAAATTGTCGGAGTCGCTAGAACAAAATTCAAAGGACCGGTGGGAGTTATCAACAATCTTCTTTCCAGCCTTGAAGTGAGACGAAAAATTATTGGCGTCTCCAATTCATTGCTGGCAACTCAGATCAAGATGCTGAGCTACCGAGGAGTAAGCCATCTCGCCTATGGAAAGATGGGGGTCTTAGGAGGCCTAGACCACTTTAGGATAAGTAACGGGTTCAGGTCAGTCCCAGTTAACTACAACTACGTTCTTCTAACCAGAAAGGCAAAGGTATTCGCCAAGTTCAGGATTTACCAGCCACGAGACTTGATCTTCTCGACGAAGCTTCGATTCGTTGTTCCCCTATCGATCCCTCTGCAGAAACACATTCCGATAAGACTAATTCAGAAACTCCATTTGTACGCCTGAATTCACTCTTTTTGTGGGGGTCGAACACGTCAGCAGCTGCCACGTGTCAACCTAGTACACGAACCCTAGTCTGAAATGTTCCCTGCCACAGGATCACTCAAGTGGAAATCCGGTTCGGCCAAGAGTTCAAACTACAATCCACACTACTGTACCCACTAGACTAGGCAACTATACCCATACCCTTCAAGACGGGTTAAGAGAAACCTATCCTTTTCGACACCGATATATCTATCGCCGTAGGATTCGTCTCTCTCCCGGAGTTAGTTGTCCTTCGGTTACCGTGAGACGCGGGAAAACGTCTGACGCCATTCCGAATCGATTGGTTGAATGTTGAAATTGGTAGGAACTCGCCGCCTCCTAGGCCTCCTGACCTGCTCAATTCTAGTGGCTAGCTTGCTGTTTGCGCCAACTCTCAAGGGCCCGAGTGGGGACGTGGGTCAAGCCTTCCTGAAGGGTTCCTCGATGACTAGCACCTCATGTAGCACGAACTGCCCGCCTCAGCAACCTCCCGTGATGATTGGTTGGGGCGGTTTGAGGTTGGATTCAGCGACGACCACCTGTTCAAGTGTTTGCTATCAGAACTCGACTTATGTGGCAAGCAATGTTTTCCCGGGACAAAGTCAGAGCGATATGGAAAGACTGGTTGTCAGGATGAAGGCTATGGGACTGAATACGATAAGGGTGAGTTTTGCGCCCTATTGTACGAACCCTAGCGGGGACCCAAGCGATAGTCCGTACTCGTCGTCTGATACCCAGAACATGATCAAAATTGCGAACTATTACAATTTCTGGATCGTCTTACGCTACGACGGTGACAGTGACATATCCTCAGCTACGACTTGCTGGCTCAATTATTGGCAACCCATCGTACAGCAACTGGGACCGTTGTACAGTCAGATTGTCTGGGAACCAATCAACGAGCCAAGCGCGTCGGTAGCGACACTGTCTTCGGCATACCAGCAATGGATTAACATGGCCAGACAGTCAGGCGACCAACACTTCATAGCAGTGGAAAATCAGTGCAGTAACAGCTGCCCATATTCAGATGTGAGCCAAGGTTATCCAACCGTTACTGACCCTCTGGGCAAGGTCTTGATCAGCCTACACGACTACATGTCTTACCAGTACTCAACCTGGACCATACCTGCGGCCATATCCTATGCTCAACAAGATTACCAAGCCGTGCTAAAAGGAGAGCAAACGACAGGTTGGTTTGCACTAGATACTGAGGGTGGCCCCGACCCTCAATCACTTACTTGCAACGGTCCAGGTGGCACGACATCTGGGTGTCCACCTGACGACATACTACCAGGGTCCGCTGGATACGCCACCGTGTCACTAACATTCATCCAAACACTAACACAGTTGTTTGATAATAACAATCCGAGAATAAACTGGGTGTGGTGGCCAGCAGGGACATGGACAGATACTCCCTGTGCAGGTACCTACGGTGCGCTGCAACCAGCCAATTGTCCGGGAGGTGCCGGCTACAGCGGAGGAGTTGGATGGGGCAACCTTCTCCAGTACATGCCAGTCGGCGGGACCCCACCTCCTGCTCTCTTGACGAGCTTCACTTTTCTGCCTACCAGTCCGCTAGTCAACTCACCAGTCTCCTTCACGGCAATAACCACGGGCGGAGTCTTGCCATACACCATCACCTGGAATTTCGGCGACGGAGTGACAAGCACTGGAATTACAGCCACCCATACCTACACTACCGCTCAATCGTTTACAGTAACAGAAACAGTGACGGACTCATCTAGTCCAGTACAGACCTCAACCAGTTCTCAATCTGTAACCGCCTACACTAGCCTCCCACTCTCCACGACCCTTGCCGTCTCATCACCCATGCCCGCGGTTGGCCAAACCGTAACATTCACTGCGTCCGCGAGTGGCGGAACAGCACCCTACACTTACATGATAGCATTCGGCGACGGGGGAATCGGAACGGGAAATCCTGTAACCCACGCTTACAATGCCCCAGGATCTTACACTGCCAAAGTGACAGTCACTGATTCAGCTTTGCCTCTAGCGAGCGCATCAGCAAGCAAATCCGTGAACGTACAGGCTTTGGTCCCGCCTACACTTGCAGTTCCTGCAAACCAGACGGTGGTCGCGGGAACCTGGATCAACTTTACCGTTACAGCCGCATCTGTCAACACAGGTGGCACTGTCATCCTGTCAGCAACGGGGCTGCCGGCCGGGGCGACCTTCGATCCCTCAACTGGAGTCTTCTCTTGGAAGCCCAGCTCAAGCCAGACAGGGTCCTACACGATTGTTTTCATCGCTACGGACAGCAACTCTCCTTCTACGCCTACGAGCCAACCAATGGGAATTCAAGTAGACCAAGCCGCCCCCGGAGGATCTAACGGAGGAAACGGAGGCTCAGGTGGAGGCTCGAACGGGCCCTGTTTCTATTGTGGAATATTCCCCACGATACCGAGTGGCATCGGGCTCCTCGTCATCGGTGGGCTCCTCGCGCTGATCGCCTCGCTCGCCTTGCTTACGATCAGAACTCGGGCGAGTCTAGAGCGTAGGAAGCGAAGAATGAACCGGTTAACCAGTGAAGACTGAACTTTTCCCTGAACCGTTGAGATCAAGAAAAACACATCGTACACTCAATTTGTGATAGTGACTTTGTCAGCAATGCATTGCCGCTAGTTCGCAAGCGTGGCTGTCTGACAATGTCGGACATGACGAGAGATTAGCCGGTAATGCCTTGGTAGGCCAAATCAGAAAGCTTTCGAGAGCTTGCTTCACCCAGTAGTCAGGGCCGGGGGTCTTCTTTTTCGGCGGAGGGTCAGGAATATTGAAAGGATTAGAACGGCGCCGATTCCAACTACCGCTCCGAAGATTACAGCCAACCCCATTGTTTGGGGTAACCCGAGGACCCTCTGTGGTCCCACCGTTAGGACTGTGGTTGCGTTCGCGGATTCCATTGCACGATCGGTAACCGTCACGGTCACGCGGTAATTGCCCATGGAAGATGGGTAGCATGAAAGCGTAGTCGTATTGGTAGACAGGCAACCCGCTGGAAGATTCGCGTACGAATATGATAGGGCCTCGTATCCTCCGCTCGTTGTGACGGTGAATGTAACCTTCTCCCCGGCGTCGACGTTGGCAAGGGAAGCCGTAAAGGATGTGATCGAGAGAGCGGACCCGACCGCTATGCTTTCCGTGTCACTACTCGAAGTGTGAGTAGAATCACCAGGATAGCTTGCACTGATAGTTGCCGTCCCGGTGGCAGAGGCTGTGAAGGTGGAATTGCACGTTGCGGAGGCAAGGGTGCCGACAAGTATGCATGCAGTGAAAGTACCGGTCACTCCGGTTTGGCTCAAGCCAACGGTGCCGGTCGGTGTGATGAAGGTTCCAGGCGAATTGTCAGTAACGGTCACACGGCACGTCGAACCGCGGTTAGTGATGAATGGGTCAGCACAACTTACACTCGTTAGGGTCGTGCGCGGATTGACTGTCAATTGCACGGCTCCATCCGCTGTTGTTCCAAGGGCATCGGTCACCGTGCAAGCCACGTTCATCGTTCCGGGAGTACTGTAGATGTGGGTCGTACTAGCCCCAGATCCTGTACTTCCATCATCAAATGTCCAAGAATAGGTGTAAGGAGGAACTCCACCCGCACCAGCGCAGGAGAACGAGGCCAATTGTCCCACATCAACAGCATTCGAACCAGCAGTGACCGAGGCACTAAGAGGCCCAGGAGCGGACTGGATCGCGTCCCCGATAACGGCGAAGGGTGAGACTGCGGTGTCGAAGGGCCAGCTTACATCGCTTGAGGACTGGGTGGTAGATACAATTTCAGAGTAAGTAGCGCTTTGGAAGCCGTCGGCTGGGCAGTTGCTACTCGATCGGACATTACCAGCGTTTACAAGAGAGAAGCCCGATGGTGAACCGGAACCTGCCGCACCTTGAGCACAAAATCCTTCGAGAACCATTAGAAGGTCATTGGGGTTGCTGGTGTTATACTTGAGAGTGGCGGTGGTAGACAAGCCACTATTCTTGTCTGGCATGCCTACATTCGGGTCAAAAGGGGCATTGGTGTTGGCTCCGGAAACACCAAAGTCCAGGCAAACCGTGGCAACTGACGCCGAGCTTAATCCGAAAGTCACAGAGTCGGCAGGTAGTGGAGCTGGAGCTATGGCATAGTAGTAGACGATCTGCACGTTTCCGGGTCCCGTTTGGCTCGCTCTAAAAGTCCATGACAGCGAGGCGGTGTCCGAAGGAGGTGTGACGGTCGTAGTTGTGTCATTGATAGCTAGCATCGCTACAATTACGTCCGGTCCGTTCAAAGTGGTAAGTTTCTGGCTCCAAACGCAGTTACCTCCAACTGATGACCCGCTGCCGCTCCCGTCAAGTTGAAGTGTCGTACCGGCTTCGATATGAGGAACCTGAGACACAAAGCTCGCAAGAGCTAGGACGATAGCGAGACCAATAAGCCGTCCACGATCTCGTTGCCTCACAGGGGTTACACCAGCCCCGGATGAGTTTTCTCACTCATCGGTTAGTCTCTTCACTCACGCTTTTCAATATCGAGGTCCATTTCTCTGCCAATTCGACACTGAGCTTGTTGCTAAGTGGTACTTCCTGCTGGGAGTGGGACGGCAAAGAGACATCGCGTCGTTGAGGAGGCAAAGTGGCTATGCCAATCAACCTGACCACGAGAGCCAATCGAGGGAAACCTCGACTCCTATTCGTTAACTAATGAAATAAGCGTTGCTCGCGTCACGAGATAGAGTTTTATTGCCAAAGATTGGCAAAGATACAACCCGGGCTCCCCACGGTGCTCCTCAATGAGCGTGGCTCTCAAAAGAGTCCTGCTTCAATGGAAGAACTCTTGCATGTTATTCGCGGCACCATCAGTCGTGGCATTGAGGTATGGCAGCCTCCAATTGTCTTCGATTGTTCTCAGCGGACTGTAGTGTGTGTAGGAACTAACAGATCTGAACCCCGTCTTGGTGACCCAGTTTGACGCCCAAACTGAGTACAATTCTTTTCTCAAAGGAGGGCAACTTGTCGGCGTGTTCGAGTTCGTGCAGTCCGGTTCGTCAAACGTGATGAAGAGCGCAGCCCTTTTAGTCTTGAATAGGGTGCTGCCCAGGATCTGTGGAACCATCTTGTTTAGCCACGCATTGCCTACCGAAACGTCGTTGCAGTCGTGGTTATCATCGATTCTGTTCGGGGTTAGGAACGTGTAGTTAGGTGCGGTAGATGGAGAGTTCAAGTCGTTGAGGAGCAAGTCATCGTTTTGGACATCTGTTGGCCAACAGCCAGTTGAATTTTGAGGGAGTATTTGCGAGTTAGCGTTACGGATGTGTGAGCATCTTGTCACGTTATTCTGGATGTTAGCGTAGTAGATGAACGGGTTGTGGTTAGGTTCGTAACTCCCGGTGAAGCTATTGGAACAACCAAACGGTATGGGATAGTCTTCCATGTAGGCCTTCCAGCTCAAATGGGCGGACTCTAGACGATCGACAATATTGGTTTGCGAAAGCAGTTGGCAACCACTAGCAAAGGGGCCGGCGTTGCATAGTTGTGGCGTATTTCCATATCCTGACGTAATCGCAATATAGCAACCCAAGCTGCAGCCAGTGATTTGGTTTCGGTCTTGGATATACTCCTTTGCAAGCCCATTTGAATCGGCAAGTAGGTCGTAATACGTACAATTCCCCAGACAGGTATTTGTGCTCCCACTATTCCAGCTAGGATTAGAGACGCCATAGGTGTAGTTGATATCGTGATTCTCCATCATGATAATCACCACATAATCGAACCATTTTCCGCTTAAGGGGCCTGTTACGAATCCTGAATTGTTTACGCTTAGCGTCGTGCTCGCAAGTGTGCTCGAAACTAGAATGACCGTTACGAACAGGACGAACGAAAAGGGTGATCGCATTTTCTCCCTATCCCAAGCGGGAAGCTTTGGTAGCCGAAACCAAGCCCCGTTTTGCAACCACGGGAATGGCCGTAACAGCTGATCCGAACTGGTGGAGACTGTTGGCGCATTGTATAAGTGTGCGAAACATTGTATCTGAGTTCACAGATCGCACTGTCGGCTGCCCCGACCCAGAAAAAGAGCGTGGGTTTCGCCCGAATCTCACAGGCTCATCAGGAGGCTAAGCGATGTTCGTCGTGAAACTAAGACTACCGCTTGAGGCAGAGCCAGCTGAAACCGTGACCGTCACTAGGTCTGTACTACCTGCTAGTATGCTGGCACTGGTTATCGTTGCAGACGGCGTAGGATTCGTAGCATCACTACAGGCGACTGTTACGGATCCCGTCAATGCAGTAGTAGTTACGGTAAAAGTGTGCGAAGAAGTACTGATATTCTTGACGCAGATTCCAGCTGTTTGCGAACCGCTGGCTGGAACTGACCAAGTTGTTATTGCAGATGGAGTATCCGAATACGTGGCCGTAGCACAGTTTGGAACTGTTCCGGGCGCAAAGGTCGCTCCCTGCCAATTGGCGCCGACCGTGGTTACGCTCCCAGTGTTGCTGATTGAAAGTTGAGTTGCGGCGTATGCCACATAACCCGCCAACGATATTGCGACTAGTGCTATAGCCACCCTGGCCAGTCTGACTCTTTTGGCCGTAAATTCTATCTTCATTTGTCCTTTACACCTCCCATATTCTTTGCCTTAATTTAGCTTCGAGAGGGAGGGGCGACCGTCAATCTATTTAGGATTTGGTATCCGAATCATTCTTTTTGTTGCCAAGGATTGCCAAAAAGCCCACCCTTAGTCAGCTTCCGACACAGTCAAGGGAGTTTTTCGATTCCGTTCGGAAACGTGTTTGAGCAATAACTAGCTTAATGGTAATACTAACTACGAGTAGGGCGCTCGAACAGAGTTTGTAAGGTGCAATATTGAAAGGCGTCTGGTTTTTCCACCTTAGAGAAAGATCTAAGACAGAGATCCAGAGCATTCTCACAGAACCCGATCTCCGAAGGTCGTTAAGAACAGAGCCCGAGAAACGTCTAGTGCACCTACAGGAGATTAATACCAGAAGAAGGAGTTGCCCAGTTGCATCCGAAGTCATGCTCAAGGCTATGTAGCTCGGCGCGAGAGAATTCAGGGTAACGTGGAAAGCGATTGAGCCTCTCAGGACTCTGGCGATGCATTATTACCATCACACTGATAGTTCTGGTGATTTCGATTACTCCTATTAGTTCGCACGAAGCTACCGGAGGACAATTAGCGACCGC
>VBBD01000035.1 GCA_005882895.1 Candidatus Bathyarchaeota archaeon
TAGCGCCGATTAGAAGCAGAGTCATTCAGGTCTAACCTTTCAGCTTCGACAGTTTCGACAAGTCGATCTCCGCGTTCAGTCTGGAGACCAAAATAATTATCGAGAGCCCAACAGCAGCTTCCATTGCCGCTAATGCAATGGTGAACAACACGATGACTTGTCCAGTGACTATGGGAGGATTACGAAGACGAGCGAAGGCGATTACATTGAGATTGGCCGCGTTGTAGATCAACTCCACTGAGAATAATATGCGAATCGCGTTCCGTTTTGTGGTGAGGCCATAGATTCCGATGCCGAGCAGGATTACGGAAACAGCAAAGAAACTCGATAGAGGCTCCATTTTCTCACTGCCCTCGATCTGTCTTGGACACGGCCAACGCGCCGATTACAGCAGCCGCCATCACTAGAGACATGAATTCGAGTTGAACACCGTAGTTCTTCAGAAGAGAAGTACTGAACAGAGAGAGATCGCAACCGGACCCGCACGAGTCTTGCCCTGGGAAGGCCGTTGCGTTAGCAAGCGCTCCCGTCATTCCAAGAAGTAGTGAAACTAGGATGGCTGCGAGAAGCGACACTCTTTTCAATCCCAGCGCTGTTTCTCCCATCTTCGGCCCAACTAGCATGACAGTGAAGAGTATCAGAACCACTACCGCGCCGATATAGACCGCAATCTGGAACCAGCCCACGTAAGCAGCGTCAAGAAGGAAGAATAGCCCCGCCACTCCAAGAAACGCGATTCCCAGCGCCGCCGCCCCGTAAACGAGGTCTCTTGCCTCAATTGCTAGGATTGCAGCGCCAATTGTCACTGCGCCGAATGCGAGAAACAATAGATCTGTCATTTTTGGTTTCAGAGCGTTGGGAGTCCTACGACCAAGATGTAGGTTATGCCTATGTTGATGATTGCGAGTGTGAGAAGGGTTGTCCATCCAGCTCTGAGAAGTTGGTCCAAGCGGACTCTTGGAAAGGTAGATCGTAGCAGCATGATCAACACGATGACTATCAGAGTTTTGGAGAGCATCCAGAAGAGAGGAGGTAGAAAACTGGGTCCAAGGAAGCCTCCAAGGAATATTGTGGTGAAAAGGGCCGAGAAAGCGTAGAGCTTCACAAAGCCTGGTCCTTGGGCTGCTAGGAAGAGGACGCCAGGGTATTCTGCCTGCCAACCCATCATGATCTCGGATTCGGCCTCTGGCAAGTCAAATGGAAGACGCTCCATCTCCGCGACGCTAGTGACCAAGAAGATGAGTGCTCCAAGAGCCTGTGGAATGATGAACCAACCCGTGGATTGAGCGGCTACAATCTGAGCTAGGTTCATGGTTCCTGCCATCATGATCACCCCGAGGGCGGACAGCCAGAGCGGAATCTCATACGCCGTCTGCTGAAAGAGAGCTCGTAGTCCTCCGATGAAGGGGAACTTGCTGTTAGCACTCCATCCTGCAAGCAAGATGAGAGTGGGAGACAAAGTGATGATGGCCAGGAATGCGGGGAGTCCGACTTCGATGTTCGCGATTTGAAGTCCCGGTGCAAACGGGATGAGTCCAACAAGGGCCGCGCCGAGGACAAGGCCTGTCGTTGGAGCCATTATGAAAAAGAAGGCATCGGAATTCTCTGGAACGATAAGCTCCTTGAATGCAAGCTTGATCAGGTCCGCAAACATCTGAAGAATCCCGCCGGCAGGGCTTGCATAGAGGGGTCCTATGCGGAGCTGCACGCGCGCGGTGACCTTACGCTCTAACCATCCTAGTAGCGCACCGATTATCGCGATTGATGTGAGGCCTGGGAAGAGTACTATTTGGAGAAAGAGCGGGCTTGTGATCATGTCAACTAAAGGTTGCAACGGCCCAAGAACCGGCGCCACGCTCTTCGCAGACTCCTACCAGTTCTCCCGGTGATTGGCCAGGTGGAGCGCATAACCGAGAGGGATCAGGAGCACAACGATGAAGACAAGGACTGGAACTGACCCTGAGGCGCCAAGAGCCCTCAGGTTCAAACCCCACGCGAAAAGGAACATGGCTACGACATCGTAGACGACGAACATCAGCAGGTAGGGATAGTACTGGATGATGAATCGAGTCCTGCCGGGGCCGGCAGCGATTTGGCCTGATTCGAATGGCTTCTTCTTTTCAGGAGTGGGTCGAGGGTCTTTGGGGGTGATGAAGAGCCTGAGAACGATAACCAGAGCGACGGTGGAGACGAAGAGAAACGCGATGTAGGCTCCGATCTCCGGGATTCCCTGTGCGACCATTTCTTGGACCCGTGCTCGATCTTCGAGCCACCGGGAGTTTAGATATTATAAACGTTTGAGTTAGAGAGTAGTTTTGCCTCTATTCCTTCCTCTTCCATAGATAATCGGCGTATTCTTCGAGAATCTTCCGGTTTCTCAACCGTTTTACCTTCCTCAACGACGCCTTTGCCTCAATTGCATAATCTCTCGCGCGTTTCCGTGCAAATTCTAGGGAGCCGGTTCTTCTGAGAAGCTGAAGAACTTCTCTATTGCTGTGTTTGTTGTTTGAGTTCAATACGTCCGAGTTATGGTTGGGACGAGGCGCCTCGTGAAGGCAGTGAGAAGTGACAATGTTCGGTCCCTTCAACAGTTGTTCCCCGGAACCGTTGTGGAAGTCTAGCACGTCATCTTGAATCTGAAACGCCATTCCACCTGACCTTCCGAATTTCTGCATGCTGACAAGATCCTTTCCATCTACTCCGGCAATTGCGGCTCCGATACCTGCAGCGCTTCCGAACAAAGAGGCTGTCTTCAAATCAGCTATCGCTATACACTCGCTTACGCTTGCATTCAAGTCAGAAATGATGTCTAGAAGTTCCCCTCTACTGACGTCCACAAGGGTCGAGCCAATCATCCTCATGACCTCGGCGTTCTTGTAGTTCGACAGGAGCTGAACACCTTTGGACGCTAAGAATAATCCTGAAGTCAGCGCCTTTTCGTTGCTGAAGGCCATGTGAATCGTGGGGGCACCCCTCCGAACCTGATCCTTATCGATGAGATCATCGAAAACGAGGGTCGCGGCGTGGATAATCTCCAGCGCCGCAGCGGCATCCAGCGCCTCATTAGGATCCCCTCCGAATGCCTTCGTCGAGAGAATGACCAACAACGGCCTACACCGTTTCCCTCCAGTCTTGAACATATACTTGATAATCTGATTCGCTTCTTCTCGATCGAAATTCGTTTCAAGAGTATTGTCAATTTTCTCCTGAATCGGAGCCCGCCAACTCTTGAAGACCGGAGGAAATACACTCATTTCGATCGTTATCCTGTCGAGTTTTCAAGTAGCGATTGTTCTCACCCGTATTTAATCGGTTGCAACCTCGAAAACACGTTGACTATTATCGGTATGTAGATGCTTGAAACAACCTTTATACCAAAAGCAACGAGCCCAGCGTAATTCAAGTGGAAAAAATGGAAACTACTCCAAAATCGATGGAAGCCCCAGCAGCAAAGCCAAGGAACAAGAACCTCGTCCTGATTGGCATTGTTATCATAGTCCTAATAGTCGTTGGAGCGGGAGTCTACGCATACATCAACACAGGAAGCACTACACCTCAAGGGACCAAATTCACAATGTGGGATGTCGGCGCTGTGTGCTCAAACGCGACCCAATGCGGGTTCAAAGATCCCGGCGGGAATGCCAACTCGACCATAACGTCTGGCACTGTCGTGTACTGGGCCAACACGGGAAAGGCGTCTCACAGCGCGACCAGTTGCGACTCTGCAGGTGTGGCTAGTGGTGGGACGATTGGTTGCCCGGTCCCCGACGCTAACAACCTTCCCGGTTTCGATACCGGGGTTGTCGGGAGCGGATCCAACACCAAGTCGATAACGTTCAATGCAGCAGGAACGTACTATTACTTTTGTACAGTCCACGCCTTCATGCACGGAAAAATAGTGGTCCAGTAGGAACACCTTCCAAGACAACAATAACTCCCCGTTTTCTTGGGGTACTGTTTCCGTTGGGATGCCTTTATGTAAATTCGTGCCCTGTATATCGGCTACACCATGCCTGACCTTCCAGTCGGAACCGCGCAATTCATCGATGACCCCTTCGAGAGACTCTTTGCAGTCCACAGAAGCGAAATGACCAGCATGGGAATGGATGCTCCGATGAAATAGCCTTGGTACGAAGCGAGAAGAGTCACGAATGCGATTCCCGATCCCCCAAGAATCGCCGCCAGCAGGCCTTGCGCACATGAGGGACACACCGAAAAGACTCCCATGAAACTCCCCATCGTAGTAAGCAGTGAGCCGTTTCCTCTCACCGTTCTGGTTCTGTGTGCAAGAACTGCTGCACTTACATTGGCCCCAACCAGCCAGGATACGGCAAAGAGTAGAACGAGTCCTAACGGAGTCGCGACAAGCCCGACATTATCCGAGAGATACATTATCAGCTGAGGCATCTGGCCAATCGATCCACAACAAACTGCAAATGTGGATGATGGAATCTCGACTCTGTAGGATGCAGAGAAGCTTTGGGCGGGTTGGAAGACGAGAATTCCTGAGAGAATCGACAAAAACACTCCGTAAGCGACCGCCGAAGCTACTCTGACCTTTCGCAAAGACCGGTCACGCGTGATAAGTCCGAGTTTGACTAGCCAAGAATTTCTTGACCGTTTTTCTTGACTCTTAGAGAACGAACCGATAAGATTCAAAGTGCTTCCAAGAGTTATGATTACACCAACAAGCAAGATTGAGAAACATGAATACACCATCAGCTCCAATATTCCTGACGAAGCACCACCGTTTGTGTAAACTATCGCGGTTGCGCTTGGTACCACCAAAAGCCCGAGAGCGATCAGAGCGAGCCCAAGCGCGAGAGATATTGTCAAGGAGACCGCGAGTCCATCTCCTCCTAGTTCCCTGCTAGTCATTCCTAATGCCCATGGAGCTGTATGAAACTGAGGCTCATCAGCAGAGAGGCGATGAC
Source organism: Candidatus Bathyarchaeota archaeon (assembly GCA_005882895.1). Classification (GTDB taxonomy): domain Archaea; phylum Thermoproteota; class Bathyarchaeia; order 40CM-2-53-6; family 40CM-2-53-6; genus 40CM-2-53-6. Next base: position 4,935 of record VBBD01000035.1, read on the forward strand.
AAGTCCGATAATGACCCAAGACGACAGGGATCGCGGTTCGTACTTGAGATGTTGATAGAACATTGCGATAAGTATCGCCTTCATTCCAGCCAGTCCAAGAAGAATGCTCACGTAGAAGCTGTACGGTATTGTCGCTTGGAGGGTTGCCAGGTTGAATTCGATGTCAGTCCCACCCACTAGTATGGCAAATACGAGAAGGTAGAGGTATGTCGTGTTCAAATCAATCACCTAGATCAGATAGAAGAGCGGGAAGAGGAATACCCACACGATGTCGACGAAGTGCCAATACAATCCGAAGTGTTCTATCGCATCGTGGTCTCCCTTCGTGTACCGCCCCTTGAGAGTGTTGGCTAGGAGATATACGGTCATGCACATTCCAGCGACGACGTGTACTCCGTGGGTGCCTGTGGTGATGAAGTATGATGTTGCAGGGAGGCCGCTAGCTACCAAGAAGACCCCGTGTGTCCCGAGTTCTATCCACTCGGTCGCTTTGATGTAGAGGAACGAAGCACCAAGCCCGAATGTTGCTAGTAATCCTGCAATCAAACCATTGCGAGAGCCTATCTTCGCAGATGCCAGAGCCATTATTGCAGTAAGACTGCTAGTCAACAGAACGAGGGTCATGGCGAAACCGTTTCGGATAGAAAAGAGTTCGCCAACTGCCGGCCAAGTCGCAGAGTTTGTTCTCACGAAAAAGTAGGCACCAATGAGAACTCCAAAGAAGATGACCTCAGCCCCCAGAAAAGTCCAGATTCCCAGCTTGACGTTTGGCACCTCTCGGAATGGCCAGCTTTCCACGTGGCTCTCTTCGTGCACAGAAAATCTCTCGCGGCTGTAGCCGTACAGAGAGATTACGCCCAATATAGTCCCATCCGCGATAAGTGGCCAGAAGGGCTTGTAGCTAACCGGCGTCGGACTGCTTGGTTGTCCAATGCTCAGTCCGAGGAAAAAGAGGAACGCTGCGAATGCCATGACTAGCGGCCATGGACTCATTCCTTCTAGATGCGAATACGCGAGGCCGTTTCCGACTTTCGAATCATCAATATGAGCCAAACCGTTGGGGTAGCCTGGGCCGTTCCCGAACCGGTACGTTCCGTCCTCGGCAATTGACGGGATCGTATCGAAGTCGTGAGCGGGAACCGGAGACGGGAGAGACCACTCCAGGGTCCAACCGTCCCAGGGATTCGGCCCGGAAGGCGGTCCTCTCCTCTGGCTCAGGAATAGGTTTAGAAAGAGAAGTACTTGGGCACCACCGAAGATGAAGCCTCCGATAGTAGCAAGTGAGTTTAGTGGTCCCCATCCCGTATCGGGGGCGTATGTCTGGATTCTTCTCGGCATATCCAGCAAGAGAAACATCGGAAAGTAGAGAATGTTAAACCCGATGAACGAAACGACAAAGTGGATCTTAGCAACAGTTTCGTTGTACATTCTTCCGGTAAGTTTCGGAAACCAATAGTACAAACCGGCGATCAGCCCCATGATGCTTGCGCCGACCATGATGTAGTGAAAGTGAGCCACGACGAAATAGGTGCCCCTTAACGCATGATCAAGAGCCACGGATGCGAGGTATACTCCTGTGATCCCGCCAATCACGAAGAGGGCGATTGCCCCGAGCGCAAAGAGTGCGGCCGCCTTGAGTTTGATCCTTGCTTTTATCAGAGTCTCGATCATTGCAATTACCATCACGTCAAAAGGCAGCGAAACCGCGATTGTTGTGACGGTGTAGAGCTTAGTTGACGTCAATCCTATTCCTGTCACAAACATGTGATGACCCCAGACTATGAAACTGATGACCGCTGCCGCGATCATCGAGCCGATGACATACTTGCTACCGTAGAGAGGCCTTCGAGTGAATGTCGGAATAACATCGGCGATAACGCCGATGGCGGGAAACAGAACGATGTACACTTCAGGATGCCCGAAGAACCAGAACACATTGTCCCAGAGCAGCGCCCCACCTTGAATCGATGAGAAATAGAAGGTTCCGAACGCCCGGTCAACATACAGCAAGAGAACAGCTGCCAGGAAAGACGGAAACGCATAGAGCATCATGAAGATCGTCACCAGAATCGCCCACGGGAAAACCGGCATGTTCCTCAACTTCATGCCCGGAGCTCGCATCTTGAACATGGTCACAAGAAAGTTCACCGAACTCATTGTTATTGAGACCGTGATCAGGATGAGTGCGGCAGCCCCAACGTTGAGTCCGATTGTTGGAGTGAATTGAAACGCGGTTTGAGGAGAATAGAGCGTCCAGCCGAGGTCTGGGGCACCGAAGATGAAACTCATTATAATCGCAACGCCGCTGAACAGGTAGAACCAGTAGCTCATCGCATTGAGCCTTGGGAATGCAAGGTCCCGAGCTCCAATTTGTAGTGGAAGTATGTAGTTCGCGAAGCCAAAGGCGAATGGGGACAGAACCCAAAATATCATCAGAAGGCCATGCACTGTTACGAACTGATTGTAAAGGGTCTCGGTCAGCACATTGTTGTTCGGAACTGACAGCTGTGTCCGCATGGTGAGAGCCAACAGTCCAGCCGCGACGAAGAAGAAGAGGGATGTTACAAGGTAGAGGATTCCAACTTCTTTGTGGTTGGTTGTGAACAGCCACCTCTTGACTCTGGGTGGAAAAATGTCCTGGCTCATAGGGTCACTTTTCACTACCGTACCAATTCTGGAAAGCTGTGACATTCATCACGTTCAGAGTTGCGATCATTCCGACGTGTCCGGTCCCGCAGAGCTCAAAGCATTGGATGGTGTAATTCGCGGTCTTGTAGGGTATGAACCAGATGGTGTTGGTTCGTCCCTTGATGGCGTCTGTTTTGATCTTGAATTGTATGATTCCGAAGTCGTGGAAAACATCGGCGCTGGTAACGTCGAGGACGACGGTCGTGTTTACTGGCACCCTGAAGAAATTGGTGTATGAGCGAGCGCCCGGATATGTGAAAACCCAGTAGAACTGGTGACCTGTTACGTCGAGTCGTGGGCAGCTTTGTCCCGTGGCCTGGGTCTGATTGTAGGCAGCGATGCTGTAACACCATGTAGCATTTGGTGGGTTATTTGGGAAAAGTGTGTCCACGGCGGCAAACGACGTTATTATCAATATGGCCAATAGGAACGTCGAAAGAGTCACCGTGATCAATACGTTTCGACCATGACCGCGTGAGGTAGGAATGCGGCCCAGTCGAGGCGTATCTTCGGGATCGCTTGAAGAGTTTTTCGCGCGGTATCTGATTATCAGATACGCCATTAGCGCGAAAACAATTACTCCAACAATAATCGCGAGATACGTGAAGATGCCGTATAGATTGTCGAAAATTACTTGAGTGTTGGAGACCGCCATCTTCTGTGTCTCTTGATTTTCCTCGTGTCGGCCGCTCGTTTTTAAAGCGTTATGCACTGACTATAACGAGTGAGCACAGCCATTATCTAGAAAGCAAATGAGACGAAGATGTGATCCTTCTTACTGTTATCGCATTTAGTATGACCGCGGAAAACAATGCAGAGGCCACCGCGAGATGAGCCGTACTAACTAGGGGATCCAGGTCAGTTTTGACAGTCACCATCCCCAGCAAGATCTGGCCCAAGAGAATAAGAAAACTGACGGTCGATAATTGGAGGATCCTCTTTTCTTCTCTGTATCGTGTCAAAACGACTAACGTCGTACCAAGCACGAAAAGCCCGACAACTAGCGTAAACAGCCTATGTGTCCATTCCACCAGAACTGGTCCCGAAAGTGTCGGGATAACCTGTCCGTTGCACAACGGCCATGAATCGGGGCCTGAACTACCGCAGGCCAGCCCGGAACCGCTAAAGACGACATAGCCGCCGATAACGATCAACACGTATGTTGAGAGTACGGATCCGTAGGCTAGGATTCGAAGGCCTAGTGATCCCTTGAGTGACGCCATAGGAGTAGCAACCAGTCTTTGGTTTTCTTCAGTGCTATTTAGCCACTGACCTTGAAGAACTCTTACTTCGACCTCAGGATCTCGTCGGTCATGTTTTCCAATAATTGACCTGGATTCGGCCCCTTCACGACGCTACTCGAAACAAGCACTCCCCGAGTTCCGAGCTCAAGAGCCTTTCCTACATCCTCTGGAGCGCTTACTCCCGCCCCACACAGGATGTCAACGGAGTTGTTGACTGACCGGATGCGTTTGATCGCGTTGGTTATCAGTTACGGCCGAGCCTTCGAAACTGCAACCCCTGTACCTATCAGGTCTGGAGGTTCTATGGCGATCATGTCCGGGTTTAGCGATGCTACCGCCGCGCTGACTCCAGGAGTGTCAGTGCAGACCAGAGTTACCAAATCGGAGACTCTTGCAAGAGAGAGCGCTTCCTCGATCTCGGAGATCTTGATTCGTCTCTCAGAATGGTTAAGGATGGTTCCGGAAGCGCCCGCAGCTTTCACCGCCTCGGCCAGAATGTGGCCTGTAAACGCTCCGGGCTTGATTGGGTCGATGTGCTGGCTGAAAACAGGTATTTCGACGGCCTCAGTTACGGTCTTCAGGTCAGTAAACTGTGGAGCAACAGCGATAATTACTCCACTATCTCTCGAAACCTTATCAGCGATTTTTGCGAGTTCAACCCCCCTCTTGCCTGTGGCTTCGATGTAGGTCTTGAAATTCACAAGTATAAGGGGGGTTCGAATCGATTTGACTTTACTCAACTCCTTGATTTCCTAAGAAGGACCAATTGTTGTCCCCGAGAAGTCTTCAAATTCGGAAACCAGTTCCTTGTTTCCCAAGTACGTCGGAACCCGTTGTGAGATACTCAGGGGTTCAACGTCTAGAATATTCCCTTTCCCCGTGCTCGCCTTTCCCCCAGCCCTCTCAGTAATGTACCCTATCGGATTTGATTCGAACTGCAATCGGTATTTTCCATCCGGTGCGTCGATTAGGTCCGGATAGGCAAAGAACCCGCCGCTGCATAATACTTGATTGTAGTCACCGACAAACGATCCCCCGTATCGGAACTTCAATTTCATCTTCTCAAGCCTTTCAGCAAATCCACGAACCTTCGGTGTCCATTTGTCCCGTGAGCCTCCGATCCCATAGACCGAGCCTTTCTGCGGCAGACGATGGGGCTCTCCGCTTGAGACGAACTTGGATGCTCCGGTGCCCCTCCCTGCCGGGGCGGCGAGATAGACGCCGTTTTTTATTCCTACGACCGCTTCAACGTAGGGTCCGTAGAGGAAATAGAGCGCGGACAAGAGGTCACGGCCTGTCGCGGGCAACGGCTTGTCATGGTAGATTCCGATTATTGTGCCCATGAGATTGTTCGTCTTGATGTTCGAGGATCCGTCCAGGGGATCTAGGGCAACAGTGTACTCGCCATGATCGGAGCTCATCACTGTCTCCATCTCTTCAGAAGCCACCTGTCTAACCAGTCCGCTCCTAAGGAGCCTCTTGGTTAGAAGTCCATTGGACCAGACGTCAAGCTCGGTCTGTTGTTCCCCGTAGATGTTCACACCTTCGGTCATTCCCAGCGTTCTAGGAATCTCCCGAACGATCCTTAGGCTTAGTTCAGCGAGAAGGTCGACGAGCTTGCTGAGACTTCGGTCTTCAGTCTCGAGAAGCTCGCGAAGTTTCCGTGCCGCCATAGGAGGACCTACTTCTTCACTGGGCTACGACAAGCTGTAACGCCTTATCGACTTCGCGGCCGTTGAATATGATCTCCTTCAGAGCCAATGCCATCTTGAGGGGTTCTTGGTGTTGCCAGACGTTTCGTCCAACCGCGAGACCAACTGCCCCTGCGTCCATCGCTCCCTTGACCTGGCTGAGGAAGGTTTCGTCAGTCGGAGCCTTAGGTCCACCCGACATGAAGACCTTGATGAGTCCGGCCGCTTTGACTGCCCAACTGAAGGTTTCAGGCGACCCAGAGTACTTTATCTTGACCGCGTCAGCCCCAACTTCGAGACCCGCTCTGGCCGCATAAGAGACTATTTCCGGGCTAGTGTCATTCTTCACAGCCTCACCTCTCGGATAGATCCAGGCGATAGCCGGAATTCCGTCATCGTGAGCTTCTTCCTGAATCTCCCCAAATTCCTGCAACATCAAACTCTCGTGAGCACTACCGAGATAGATGGTATAACCCACACCCTTCGCTCCCAAGCTGACAGCCTCCTCTACACTACAAACTTGAGTCGAGACCGGTTCACCCTTTGGCAGACTGGTCTTTCCGTTCAGTTTAACGATGAGCGGGATCTTTCCGGTATCGTATTTTTCAGCGATTCCCTTGTGGAGAACAAGTCCAGTGAAGTCCCCTTTTGCCGCGATGTCAAGGATGTAGTTCGGATCGATGTTCTTGTCGTTAAAGTCAGCCGAGGGCCCATGCTCGAAACCCTGGTCATACGCGAGCAGCATCCCCTTCCCGTCTCTCAGAAAATTGTTCATGTTAGCCTTCAAGGATTCTCTAGGCTCAAAATTCCTCCTTCCCCACTTTAAACTAATCCCTGCTCCCAAACTACGTTCATCAAGCCAGGGAAACCGTTATCGGACGACGGATACGGTCCGGCCCCATGCCTAGGCGCATTGTGATCATCGGATGTGGAGTCTCTGGCACGACTGCAGCATTTCATGCACGAAAAACCGATAGAACAGCGCGAATTGTTCTACTTGGTGACGAGGATCTGCCTGAGTACTCTCGGTGCGGCCTCCCCTATGCGTTCAGCCATGTCGTGCCGAGCCTTGATGCATTGATAGGATATGACGAGGCGTTCTATGAACAAATGAACCGGATAGACCTCCGTCTTGGCTTGAAAGCTACGAAGATCCATACAGAGAAGCGAAGCGTAGAGGCCACCAGCGCCAAGGACAACTCGACTGAGGCTCTAGACTACGATACACTAGTTCTTACGACCGGGGCGAGACCGAGCACTGTACCAGTCCCAGGGTCCGATCTCAAGGGAGTGTTCACCATCCGTACAATAAATGACGTTGAAGGACTGACCAACCATCTTGCCGAGAGCAACGCTAAACGGGTCGCAATCGTGGGAGCAGGACTTACGGGTTCGGAAATGGCCGAAGCGCTACTTCAGCGTGGCATGGCGGTTCTCGAGGCAGAAATTGTCCCAGAGATTCTACCCGTGATACTCGACCCGGACATGGCCTCGATCATCAGGGCGCGAGCAGAGGAACATGGCGTTGAGTACTATCTCAATTCGACCCTTGACGAAATTGTGGGTCAAGACGGCAGGGTTTCTGGAATCCGCATTTCGGGAGAGAATTACCCTGTTGATGCGGTTGTTGTCGCCGTGAGGGTGAAGCCGAACACCGAGTTGGCAAAGGAAGCCGGCATTGTTCTTGGGGAGTCAGGCGGAATCAAGACGGACGAGCGGATGGCGACCTCTGCGGCGAACGTGTATGCAGCGGGAGACTGTATAGAGACGTATGACCGGATAACCCGTCGGCATGTATTCTTTCAGCTTGCTACAACAGCTGTTAGACAAGCGCTAGTGGCAGGGATCAATGCGGCAGGGGGTAACGCAAAGTATCCTGGGTCGACGGGCGTAACGACCGTCAAATTATTCGGACTGGAGGTAGCGTCCTTTGGACCTACCACAACAATTTCGGAGAAATTGGGCACGCACCCGGTATCGGTCAGGGTGACTGGGTCTACGCGACTCCCGTATTACCCCGGTGGTAAAGACCTGACCGTCAAGCTTCTCGCCGACCCTAAGGATGGTCGATTATTAGGAGCTCAGCTCGTAGGTGAGGAAGGCGCCACTTTGAGAGCGAATCTCGCCTCAATGGCCGGGCACTTGGGGTTGAGTGTGAAGGAGTTCGAGCAGATAGAGACTTGCTACTCACCGCCGCTGGCTCCGGTGTGGGACCCGGTGACGATAGCGGCGCAAGCGTTGCTGCGGAAACTCCAAACTTCTCAAACAAAGCCACGTCCGGTTACGACAGTGGAGAAATAGGTATATGCGAGTTCTCGTTTGTGACTCCATTCACCCTGATGGATTGGCGATTCTCCGAACGGCAGGCTTCCAAGTCGACGATCAAGCGGGCCTTGACAAGGCCAAGCTCGTAGAATCGATTCCAAATTACGAGGTCGCGATTGTTCGCGGCAGAACAAAGCTCGACGCCAGCGTGATCAAGGCGGCAAGAAAACTAAGGATCATCGGGAGAGCTGGAGTCGGGCTCGACAACATAGATGTCGAAGCAGCAAGGGCCGCAGGGATACAGGTCTGGAACACTCCCGCTGCACCCTCGACCAGCGTCGCCGAGCTAACAGTCGGTCTGATCTTGTCGTTGTTGAGGAAGATTCCTCTAGCAGATCAAGAGATGAAGGCGGGTCACTGGATCAAGAGCCAGTTGATGGGTGAGGAGTTGCAAGGAAAAAAGGTCGGGGTCATTGGACGCGCAGGGCGGATAGGGAATGAAGTGTCAAGGATTCTCACGGTGGGGTTCCAGGCGGATGTTCTCGGGTACGACGTTATCAAGCCCCGCGGCGTCCCCGGTCTCAGCTATGAGTTCACCGAATCTATCGAGGAACTTCTTCAAAAGTCCGAGATTGTCACGATCCATGTTCCATATACTCCTCAGACCCACCATCTTCTGGACGCTAAACGGCTTGCGATGATGAGGCGAGGATCCTATCTGATCAACACTTCGAGAGGGGACATTGTCGACGGTCCGAGCCTTCTGGAATTGCTTCGGAAAGGCCAGCTCGCCGGGGCTGGGCTGGACGTCTTCCACCTCGAGCCACCAGTCGACGAGTGGGAGAAAGCGGTGATATCACTCCCTAACGGTGTTACGGTAGCAACTTGCCATATAGGCGCTCAGACGAGCCAGGCTCAACGACGAGAGAGCGTGGAGCTTGCCCGGAAGATAGCAACCGAAGCATCGAAAACCGTAGCCCAGACCCCAAGGCCCTAACTCATCCGATAGACTCGCCCGAAAAAATCGCCCATTTTCAGCCCTGCTCTTGAATTTGAGACATGCCTAAAATTTTCGTTAGGAAACAGCCCGACGATTAAGCGTGTTGGTCCAAAACGAGATCAAGCTCATATTCTACCCTAATCAACCTGTCTCGCTCATTATCAGCGCCAGACAGGAAATTTTCTCTGTCAGAGGGGGGTCTTAGCGACTGCATCTCGCACCACAAGAGAGGCTCTTTCGAACCCCAGTGAAAGTAAGTCTCGAGGTCTATGGAACCAAAACCGCTTTCCCTTAGGCACAAGCTGACTCTAAGGGTAGATTCGGTTGATCAATCGTGGGAAGGCAATCGCATCCCGTATGTGATCGAGCCTGCAGACCCATGAAACGACCCGTTCCAAGCCCAGCCCAAAGCCGGAATGGGTTACGCTGCCAAACTTTCTCAGATCCAAGTACCACTCGTAGCTTTTCGGATCTAATCCCTCCTCACGAATCCTCGCCAGCAGAGCATCATAATTCTCTATCCTCTGCCCACCACCTGTGATCTCCCCATAACCTTCAGGAGCCAAACAGTCCACAGACAGCGTAACCTCAGGGTTCGAGGGATCAGGCAGGTGATAGAACGCCTTCGCCTTCTTCGGATAGTGAGTGACAAAGAAAGGCCGATCAAACTTTACGGTCAAAAGCTTCTCCTGCTCGTATCCAAGATCGTCACCCCACTTTATCCCGGACTTCTCTTCCCCGATCATCTTGAACGCTTGATCATAGGTGACTCTCTCGAATGGTGGCTTCACCTTCTCTAGATCCTCCAGCTTCCGCTCGAACAGAGCCAGCTCGGTCTTGCACTTTTCCACAAGCGTCGCCACGATGTGGCTCAACAACCGCTCTTCCACCCCAATGATGCAATTCAGGTCACACCACGGCGCCTCTGCCTCCACGTGCCAGTACTCCGTCAAGTGCCTCCTAGTGCGCGATTTCTCCGCCCTGAAAGATGGAGCAATAGTATAGATGCTACCAACGCTCGCGATTAACGCCTCAGCATACAACTGCCAGCTCTGAGTCAAGTACGCTTTCTGATCGAAATACTTAACCTCGAACAAAGTCGCGCCGCCCTCCACGGCAGCCGAGGTGAGGCTTGGAACATGAACCTCGGTAAAACCATGCTCATCGAACCACTCTCGAACCGCAGAGAGAACCACGGCCCGCACCCTGAGAATCGAGCGCATCTTGTCGCTCCGGACGAACAAGTGCCGCTTATCCAGGAGAAACTCGGGACCATGGAACTGTTTTGCAATCGGAAACTCTTCCAGAGCCGGATGAACGACTCGCCCCTCATCCACCTGGACCTCTCTCCCGCCAGGCGCCCGAGGATCAGGTTTCACCTCGCCCCGCAACTCAACACTCGACTCTATGCGAGCCGACTGAAACTCCTCGAAAGTCTTGTCGTCAACCTTGCCTTTTCGCAACGTACACTGAACAACCCCTGAGCCATCGCGCAATAGAAGGAAAATTATCCCGCCACCGATGCGTTTGTTCTGCAGCCATCCGCGGACAATAACATGCTTGGCATCGAAGGTCCCGAGCAGAATCTCTCTTACCGTGGCGACAGGCTGCATCTCTGGACCCCCAAAACTCAACGTCCGGCCGCTCCTCGGATTATTTAAGAATCCCAACGCGAGCAACAGTGGGACGATATGTCAGAGCTGAGAGAACGATCCACGAAGAAACTTGCAGAACTCAAAGCTTACCTCGAAAAGAAGGTTGTGGAAGACGAGGAAGAAATCAGAACTCTGAGATCCTTCCTCGAAGTAATTGATCTCCTACTCACCGAGCGAAGCTATCGAAGAGTCGAGGTCCCGAAAACACTCGCGGAAACCACGAAGAAACAGGAAACCCCTCCACAGAGCATTAGAACCATCAGCGGAGTAGTACTAGCTGACATGCACGTTGATGGCCCAAACCTCCGCGTCGTGCCGGGCGAGGGAATGAAATTCGACACCAACACTCCACCGTTCAGGCCCTTCCTTCTAGGAAAAGTGCTTGAACCAATGCAGAAGAAAGACGAAGAGGCCGTGCGGAAGGGAGGATTATCTCCAGACCGAGTTCTATCTTTTGACCTCGACCAGCAAGGCAATCTACTGAAACAGTTGCACGTGAAGAATTACGGTGACGAAACCCGTCTGAGCGAGATAAAGAACGCGGTCCGCTGGACTTTCAGGAAAATGTACGAGAAAACCGTTGGCACGTAGGCTGTGGCAGTTGAACTGACGCCTCAGTGCTTTACGGCACGACTTTGAAGATCACTTCTAACTGCACCAGCATAGTCGATGCCGTAGGTGGCTTGAAGGTAGTCCCTCAACGCCATCGCCGATCGAGCCTCCGAGATGAATCCCTCCTTTGGAAACTGGAAGGCCTGCGCCTCGCCACAGGATTTGCACTTCGCGATAACGCTGTCATAGATGGTTCCGCCTGACTTTCCGAATTCGTGGTCCACCGGCTCCAATTGGCCCCCGCAATGGCATTGGGTCTTCAGAATGGTCGCATAGGTGGCCTGTATCTCCCGGAAATGCCCCTCGGCATCTCGAAGCAACTGTTCCTTCAGCTCTAGATACCTAGAGTCATTCGCAAGCTCAGGCCTCTCGGTTTCGACTCTCCGAAGGCCATATTCTAGCAAGTACGCCATCGGGTTCTCCGATGAAGCCATAAGGTACGGTCAAGCTGGCCTCTTGAAAGAAGAGAGTGGTACTCGCCTTGAACCATTCAAGTTCTAGAAGACAGCCAAGTCTCTGGAAGATGTTCTCTTCCGCAGCAACCTTGGACCAGCGAGCGCCCATCCGACATGGCCTACGTCTCAACTCTAGTCGAGACAATCCTCAGTTTGACCCGTGAAGCGGGTAAACCTTAAGAAATCCCGTTCTCTCATTGCTTTCGAATCCCAATTCTGCAAGGTTTGAAAGAATGTCTGCACAAGGAACCCAAGGAGTGCCTGTACTCATCCTTAAGGAAGGAACAGGACGATCAACTGGTAAAGAGGCTCAGAGAAATAACATAACTGCCGCAAAAGTTGTGGCGGAAACAGTCCGATCTACTCTTGGACCTCGAGGAATGGACAAGATGTTGGTCAGCTCGATCGGCGACGTGACGATCACTAACGATGGGGCCACGATCATGAAAGAGCTAGACGTCCAGCATCCGGCCGCGAAAATGCTAGTTGAGGTTTCCAAAACCCAGGATAACGAGGTTGGAGACGGAACTACGACTGCCGTCCTCTTATCTGGTGAACTTCTGGAGAAGGCTGAGAAGCTCTTGGACAAGGATGTGCATCCGACTGTCATCGTTGACGGTTACAAGAAGGCTGCGGAGAAGGCCATTGAGATCCTCGATAAGCTGTCAATTCCCATCGCTGAGAAGGATGATGTTATTCTTCGACAAGTCGCGACAACGTCGATGTACAGCAAGGGCATCGCTGTCGCGAAAGAACACTTCGCAGATATCTCGGTGAAGGCTGTCAAGCAGATTGCCGAGAAAGTTGATGGCAAGATAAAAGCCGATATCGACCTGATCAAGATCCTGAAAAAGCACGGCAAGAGTTTGGAAGAAACAGAACTCGTCAAAGGTATCGTTATCGACAAGGAACTCGCGCATGCTCAAATGGCCAAGACGATAACGGGCGCACGAATCGCGCTTCTCAACGCCAAGATAGAGGTAGAGAAGACGGAGTTCGATGCCAAGATTAACATCAACAACCCTGACCAGATGCACCTCTTCATCGAGGAGGAGGAGAAAATGTTGGTTGACATGGTGTCCCAGATTGAGAAGACGGGAGCTAACATTGTCTTCAGTGAGAAGGGAATAGACGATGTGGCACTTCACTATCTAGCCAAGAAAGGAATCGGCGCGGTCAAGAACGTCAGCAGCGGCGACATCGAGAAGCTGTCAAAGGCGACAGGCGCAAGAGTCGTTGCAAGTGTCAAGGACCTCGCGAAGGACTCTTTGGGAGAAGCCAAATCAATAGAGGAGGTAAAGATCGGGGATGACAAGCTCCTGTACGTTCGCGACGCCAAGAACCCGAAGGCGGTCACCATAGTGATACGCGGCGGAACAGAACACGTCGTCGACGAAGCGGACAGGTCCCTGCACGACGCACTGTGCGTGGTGCGAAACGCGTTGGAGGACGGAAAGATAGTTGCCGGCGGCGGGGCACCTGAAGCGGAACTGGCCAAGAGACTACGAGAGTATGCTGTAAAAGTGGGAGGCAGAGAACAGCTCGCTATAGAAGCGTTCGCAGAATCTCTTGAAGCTGTACCGACTACGCTGGCGGAGAACGCTGGGTTCGACCCAATTGATGTTCTAGTAGAGCTGCGGTCGAAGCACGAGCGGGCGGGAAGCCCGTGGTTCGGGATCGACGTCTTCTCCGGTGATGTGAAGGATATGCGAAAACTGAACGTTCTCGAACCCTTGAGGGTTAAGCAGCAAGTGATCAAGTCAGCCTCCGAAGCGGCATCAATGATATTGAGAATCGACGACGTCATCGCGTCTAAAGGCGTTGACAAGGGCGCCGGTGGCGGGAAGGACTTCAAGCCACCTGGCGGAGACGAGGACTTCTAGTAGGATACTTGCTTTTCCGCTTCAAATGTCGGCTTGAGCAATCCGGAAGAACCACTCATGTGACGCGAGACTCGGTCGCTAAGACCTCCTATTTTTCTAGAACACCCGCTGTCTGGTGGTGATAATGGGCGAGTCTTGCCGATCGAAGCGTAGACTGGGCTCGGTTCGCTCGGGAATTATCCGCGTTTGCAGCGTGAAACATCCCATGTTCTAGATATGTATGTTCAGATCTCGAATCAGGGTTGATAATAAGCGATTTCGCGAATCAGACTGTTCCCTCGACCACTCTTGCGTCGCGAGTCGCGTTCGCTAAGACCCCCCTCCTGGAGAGGTCACTTGCTGTCTGGCACGTATTATGGGCGAGTCTCGTGATTCAGGGCGCGTTCCGGGCTTGGGTCGGATAATGGATGATGGGATTTCGTCGGGGGGATCCAGAACGTTTGGAGGGAAGTCTAGGGACCCCCTCTCATTTTCAAGATCAGGGCTTATAATGGGCGATTTCCGTGACCCTTCGACGTTACATACCTTCAAACTTGGGAAGGCATCGTTAGAAAACTCTTCTTTCTCAACGTGATAGGGTGTGCCTAGATCAGCGTCTATGGATTAGCGACTATGTCTCGGTGAGTCTTTTTCTGACGTGATGTAAGATATTCGGAGGAGTCCAAACGGAGAAGACCCTCACATATCGGGGAGAAGCGGCGGCTCTTATCGTGCTTGCGCTCCCTTGCTCCCTGTACCCCTTGATGAAGGAATCAACGTATCCCGCGAGCGTCTTGTTGAACGAAAGCCAATAGTGACCTGAATAGAATAGGAATTCCGCCAAATCCCAGGAATAGTCCCCTCTGTAACGGGCTTGCTCGAGATCGACGAGCGTCACTTCCCCTTTCTTCTCCACTAGAAAGTTCTCTGGCTTCGTATCTCCCAGGGCTGCCTCCAATCGATGAGCACCGGCCATGAGCCTCCCTGCCTCGTATGCAGCTTCCCGCTCTCTCTGTCCAGTTTGCGTGCCCGAGGCCAATCTGGGGAGAAGACTCGACAATTGGTCGCCTGGAACGAACGAGAAGAGTATCGTTCTGGATTTCTGGTCAGCCCCCAAAATTGCCGGTACAGGTATCCCGCGACGCGAAAGTAGATCATTGAAAGCATATTCGGCCTCCATCCTTCTCTTCCCGGAAATTGAGAAGTGAACAGATCCTAGCCCGAAGAGGCTTAGCGTGACCCATTTGAGAGATACCCAGTTCGTATACCGTTTAGCGACCATCTTCTCATTGTCTACCTTCACTAGGAAGACATCGTTGACGAAGCTCCCGATACGCCGAATCGATACCCGTCCCGTCGGACGATACCTCCTAACAATCTTCAGAATCACATCCATTTCTTCAGGCAAGAGAGGTCCTCCGTTAACTGTCCGGTGTGGACGTAAGGACCAGCCTTCCTAAATATCGTCCATCAATCGAAGTCTCGACCCAGGCAAGATTGTCGACTGACACCATAAGTTCGCACAACCGACGCAACTTACTCGTCTGCTTTGTTGCTACTTTCATTCTCTTTTTCATCGGTTCATCTACAGTTCTTCCCATCCTCGCATCAGCGAATAGAATACTTCCAGGAAACGCACAGGTGGGACTCCTCACGCTAGCTTTGAGCGCGACACTGACACTCGTAATCTCTCTAATTGGCATTCCCATAGGGCTCACATACATGTACTTCTTCGGCGGTGTCGTATCAACGAAGGCGATTAAGCTCTATCTCTTCATCACGAAAGGAACTCACGTAATCGGGTCCAAGACGTCAGAACTCTCGACGGTCCAAGCCTCCCGAGGTTTGAAACTGAAACTTCGCAGACAGGTCATGTACTTCGGGTTCATCCTAGCCGTTGTAGTGCCCTTTGCAACCTACGAAGCCAATCACAAAGACATCCCATTTTTCTCCCCTCTAGCCCGGACAACCGACATCGTGAGCCTGATTACCCAAGATTTTGTGACGCTCACAATGACGGCCTCGCTAATGGTCCCGCTGGTTGCCCTCGCCCTCCCATACTTCGGAGGGCTGAGGCTTCGGAGCATCGATGTTGGACCATTTCATACAACGGTTCTGTCAATGATAATTGGCGCATCAGGCGGCTTCTCGCTCCTCTACACTGCCCTGACCCGGCCAATCTTCAGCATCCTCGCATACCTCTTCCTTCTTTTGATCGGGGTTTGCTGGTGTTTCGCGATTGGCTGCAACTTGGCAGCTGATCCCGCAGACAGACACATAGCACGTATAGTGCTGGCTCAGAAGGTGGGCTCTAGAGTCGTTTCTTCAAGGATATGGCTGGAAAATCCACCAGGAAAATTCCGAGAAGTCTAGAATTGATCTCGAAATACTATTTTTATACAGTGATCATCGCTTTGTTGGCTGATTACGTTGGAGAGAGTTCCCACAGGGATCAAGGGCCTCGACGAGCTTCTCGGGGGAGGCTTCCCTGAGGGAAAATGCATTCTAGTAGTTGGGAGCCCTGGTTCTGGAAAGACAACGTTCGCCATCCAGTATCTCTACAGCGGGGCTCTTCAAGGCGAAACTGGACTCTACGTTACCCTCGACGAGTACCCTGACGCGATAAAACAGAATTTCCAATCCTACAATTGGGACTTGGACAGCGTAGAAAAGAAAGGCAGGCTCCTCTTTCTAGACGCCAGTGGTCTCAGAAGGACTAGGCTCAAGAACAATGGACCTCATGCGCTATTTTCCTCCGACTCATCGGAAGGGTTCGGTTTCACCGAAGTCTTGAAAACCCTTACGAAACTGGTTGAAGGCGAGAATGTCGAGCGGATCGCCCTCGACCCGATAACATCCGTTATGCTGAGATATGGGGAAGAATTGAAGAAAAGGAGAGCAACCGTAGAGTTCTTCGATGCATTAGCCGACACTGGCTGCACCTCTCTGGTGACAAGCGAGTTGAAAACATCGCTCTTAGACCGAAGATTCCAACTTGAAGAGTTCCTATCACACGGAGTGGTTGTTCTTCACACGCTCATGCATCAAGGAAACTTTGTCCGAGCTGTACAGGTGGAAAAAATGCGTGGAATCTCTCATGACACGCAGATTCGTCCGTATCAGTTTGGAGCCTCGGGAATAGAGGTCTTCCCCAAGGACAAGGTATTCTAAGTCTTGGGTTTCTTAGAATAGAAGATTATTCCCTTACCGTCTTCTATTGCAAAAACATTCCAGCCCTCCTGATGTCTCCTAGCTCTTAGTTTAGCAATCTTTAGGCGTCGACGACGAACTCCGCGTTCCTCGAATGCTTCCATCTGGACAACGCAATCCGACATATCCTCTAGTTGTTTCTGTACCATTGGATCAACGCTGGGGCCCAGAGTGAAAACTGCTTTTCCTCCTATACCCTTCATTTTCGCACCAACTGACTGAACAAAGGAGACAATGCTCTCTGGTTTCGTCTTTGACGCAAGAGGAACAAGGGAGTCGAAATAGAGACTTGCACCTTTGGACCTTTGTATCGGTAGAGATGATGAAATCTTCATCCCTAGTGTTGTCAG
>VBBD01000003.1 GCA_005882895.1 Candidatus Bathyarchaeota archaeon
TAATCTCATTGCTTGAAAAGCATAGAGATATTTTCAAGGATGAGCCTGGTTTATGCAAATTAGGTGAACACTCTATTAATATTGTGAACAATGCTGTAATTCCTAAAAGTAAAATGTACCCTGTGCCTATGTGTTATCGTTCAGAGGTGTCGGCACAAATTAAATCACTTTTAGAGCAAGATATTATTGAGCGTTCCAATTCACCTTATGCTCACCCAATTGTGTGTATCCGGAAGAAGGACGGTACACTGAGACTTGCAGTGGACTACAGAGCGATAAACTCTGTGAGTGCTAATGATTCATTCCCGATGGCTAATTCAAATGAATTGTTGATGACTGTTGGCAGAGCCAAGTACATCACTTGCCTGGATTGCAGTCAAGGGTATTTCCAGATTAACCTTGCTGATAATGGTTCTCGTGAGAGATCCGCTTTCAGAACGACGGACGGACTGTATCAATTCAAACGCATGTCGTTTGGATTACGCTCAGCATCAGAGACATTCCAACGCGTCATGAACCGAGTGTTAGAGAATGATCGCGACTATGCCAGCGCGTTCATTGACGACATAGCTGTATTCAGCGACGACTGGCAGCAACATCTTGAGCACTTAGATGCCGTGCTCACACGGATCTTTGAGAGTGGGCTAACTTTGAAGCTGGCTAAGGTCAAGCTAGCCCAGCAAAGCATCCGGTTCTTAGGTCATCTCATAGGCAATGGTGAACACCGGCCAGACCCTGACAAATTCGATGCCATCTCGAAGCTCATCTTCCCTAACACGAAGAAGCAGATGCGCAGTTTCATCGGACTCATCAGTTTCTACCGACAATACATCCCACATTTGAGCGAGAAGATCAAATGCCTTACTGACATGACGAAGCGTAGTCACCCGACTGTGCTCAAACCGGGACTGCAGGAGATTGAAGCTTTTGAATTGGCGAAGAACAGTTTGGTAACCGCACCAGTTCTCCGCTGTCCAGATTTCAACAAAGACTTTATCATAGAGTGTGATGCCAGCAAGTACTGCGTGGGGGCATGCCTGGTGCAGGAGTTCCAAGGTAAACAGCATCCCATCGCATTTACCTCCGCGAAGCTGAGTGGGGCACAACTTCACTGGGCCGCAATCGAATCGGAGGCCTGGGCTGTCATCCATGCCTTGAAGAAGTTCGACGCATTTGTGTATGGCAGACGCATCACATTAGTTACTGATAATAACCCACTGGTGTACATCACTAAATCCATGCCCAACAGTGGTAAACTTGTCAGATGGAATCTTGCAATTCAACGCTACAACATTGTGAAAACTATTCATCGGAAGGGTAGTCAAAATTCTAACTGTGACGCCCTAAGTAGACTATTCACAACTGAGGACGTGCCATAGGTTATACATTGTAAAATTCTACAATTAGAGTGTATTTTACATAATTATTACATGTGTAACTGATTTATGCTATATTTATGCTGATAAGCTAACATAAATATTAAAAGTTTATCTATTGCATAAATAACTTGAGGATATTGGTGAAACGACATTCATGGGAAACCGTTAATCTGTGCTTGCATGGGTAAAACATGAATGCATACAGTAACCATCAGTCGATAAGCATATCTTAATATCTTTAGTGTCTGTAAATAAGCTGTCAACTAAAATTGCATTTAGAACACCTTTATTTTACATGTTGACACAAGTTCTTAAGCTAGCTGTGACATGTATAATATTCTATGCAGTTTAATGTAACAGATTTGAGCTTTTTGACAGACAAGCTGGAGGATTCTTTCTTTCTTTCTTTTGGAAGTGAAGTATGGTGGTGTGTGTTTTGAAAAGTTAAGTACATGTCTATTTTGAATATAATGTACCAGTAAATATTATTTAATTTGTCAATTTGTTTGTATAAATATTTTGCAGAATATTTAATATCTTCCATTGACATTGAGTAATAAATAAATATTGATATTGCTACATTGATATTTATACTGCTACACTAATATTTAGATTCTGATTAGTGCAGAATGTTTTTTTGTAGTAAAGTTAATTAGATAAAATTCTGAATTTAGTGAATTTATTGGTATTTTAATGTTATTGAACCAGTAATGCTATATTGCAATGCTTTATTGAATAAAGTAAAGTTTCAGTCTTATTAGAAAGAGACACTTTTTTTAGTATGTACTTGATTGTATTTGATTGACTTACTGCTATATTGTTAAAGGAAGTTTGTCTTATTAGACACCTTTTTTTTATGCATTTAGTATGTACGTGATATTGAGATTTTGTTAAAAATATTTCAGTATAATGGATTGTTTAGTTTAATTAGTAGTACATTTGAAGTTGTCATATTAGCTGCTAAATGTGTGTTGCTAATCGTTTGTGCAGTGACGGCAGGGAGAGTGACGTCACGAGTCAGGAGGACTTGCTCTGGTTTCTGGTCTCTTGCTCGGGATCTGCGTTCGACTTGAGGAGTTTCTCTCTGGGCTCGCCGGGGTGTCGGCGTTTGTGTCTGATCGGATGTCCGATTAGGGTTGTTGTTTT
>VBBD01000004.1 GCA_005882895.1 Candidatus Bathyarchaeota archaeon
AGCTAGCCCAGATTAGGCATCAGACAACCAAGTAAGAAGATCCAGACCGCTCCGAATTCGAAGTCATTAATCAGCCAACATAGCACGACACCGAACCAATTTTACAATCTCGATGATCCAATAACTATCTAAGGCTCCGGCGCCGCCGCCAGTCTCTCAGCCTGTCGTCTTCGCCGGTTTCGGCCGTTTCTCTTTCCGATGTTCCAAGCCATTCTCTCTCCGCTATCTCCTCTGAAACATGTTCCTCCGACTCGTCCTCAGTCTCCTCCAGCTCTCCACTCTCATCCGGGCATTGTGTCTGAGGGTTCTGTGTCCTCTGAGCTTTTCGTTCCCCTCTGCCATTCGTTCGCCCTCTCAACCAGTCTATTGAGGAAAGCATAATCCTCCCTCGACAGTGGCAGGTCCCGCTCCACCTCCCCCTTGATCGAGTGGAGCTTAGCCTCTTCCTGGCCGAGAGGAATCTTCGAATCTTCTATGATCTTGATCAACATGTGAGGTCCCGATATTCCCTCGTTCCTCTGCATCCTCAGCTTTCCCTCCAAATTTCAGGCATCATTTTCAACCGAGCTTTCCGTTCATCCATCGCGTTAGTCGTTGGGAGGGCGACCCCTATGTTTGTTTCTTTCGAATCGTCTCCCTCGGCGGGCCCGTCTGCTCTTGGCATTGCGCGCCGGTTGCCCACGCTTTCCAGAATCCTCCTTTGCCAACTCCTATGACCTCCTCACCGTTGACGTTCTCTCTTCCCGTAATAATAGCTAGCCCAGGAGCTGGAGCCGTTCTGATCTGGAAAGGTTTGGCTAAGTGGGGGCCGAGCGATGCCTTTACAGCGTGATTCTTCTGGTCTTTCTTTCGGATCTGCGCTCGAGCTTGGGAAGTCTTATTTCGAGAATACCTTCATCCATACTTGCTGACACTTTTTCTGTATCTATGCTTTCGGCGAAGCCTATGTTTCGGCGGAATGTTGAGAAGGCTCTTTCCCTGTGCAAGTAGGTTTTTCCCTCTTCCTCGATCTCTACCTTGGATTCTGCGGCCAACGACAGCTCGTTCGTGCCAGCTTGAATGTTCAGGGTTTCCTTCTTCAACCCTGGAAGCTCTGCTCTCACGACATATTCGTTGTCAGAGTCGATAACGTCAACGTAAGGTATTCGCGTCGGCAGTTCATATTCAACTGGCCACTCGAATCCCCGGAACGGGTCCCAGGGGATTAGGGTCATTGTGTCTAACAACTTGTCGACTGAATGAGTAAAACTCGATGGGGGTCCTTTTGAGGCTAGCGCGGGCTTTTCCCTAACGGCAAGGGCAGGCTTATTCGCCTTCACAACCGCCTTTGCCACTCCTCTCTTCTTGGACATTAGAGCTTGCGTCATTGGGAGGTCACCCTAATTGTCGGATTCCGGCCGGGGTCAGGGGTCCGAGGAACCGGTTTCAGAGTGAGTTTGAGCTGATGTGCTTCTCTCAGAAAACCTGGGATCCGATCGTGGAGTAGTCCGGGGCTGACCGTCGACCAGACGTCTGTCGGGAAATTCATATTGGTTAGCATTGTTATTCTTCCTATTTTGTTACTGCAATGTAATAGCTGTTACTCGCTTATAAGACTTTTATCTAGACCAGATTACAGTCGAAATCGCAGACAATCCGCTATCCTGAAACTAAGCCCGGAAACACAAACAAGACAGAAACACCTCTTGGAAAAAATGGACCCCCTGGAGGGGTCTCGCTAGCAATAGAGGTCAGTGGAAGGAATCCCATTGGCCTTCAAGAAACCAGCCTGTTCCCCTCTTTAGACAAATGACATTTGACTCGTAACTTTTCCTTTTCGGTAACTATTTTTTTCTGCTAACTATTATGTGACCCCACCGGGGTACCCATTTTTCCCGCGTCCCGTCCTTCACGAACTTCAGCCAGAGCATTCGAGAATTCTTCCCGAGCCTCTCCCGCCCGACTCGCGCCTAGCTAGCTTTAAACCGGGAGGAGGGTAAGCGGCCGCTGTCCTTTCTTATGAGTAGAGAGCCCTACGTGCCAGGTGCGACCACCATTGGCATGGTTTGCAAAAATGGAGCTCTACTCGCATCTGAACGTCGATACGCGTATGGAAGCTTCGTCATGAGCAAAGGCGCGAAGAAAGTTTTCAAGATCACCGACAACATTGGCGTCGCCTGCGCGGGCATTGTGGGTGATATGCAGGTCCTGACCAGGGAAGCTCGGGCCTACATGAGCATCTACCAGTACGATAGGGGAAGGCCGGGGACTGTGAAGAACACGGCCAAGCTCATCGCCAATCTTCTCTCTAGCCGTCGCATGTTTCCATTTCTTGCCGAGACGATCATCGCTGGTGTTACCGAGGGAAAACCCGAGCTCTACGTGTTAGACCCCATAGGATCTCTTCTTCCTGACAAGTTCGCGGCTGTGGGACAGGAGCTCAAATCGCGATAGGTGTTCTCGAATTAGAATACAATGAGGAGCTGTCTGTCGACCAAGGGGAGGCTGTACTCCTAAAGGCTGTAAAATCGGCGCTAGCCAGAGATATTTCCAGCGGGGACGGTGTTGACTTGATGGTCATCACTGAACAGGGAATCAAAGAAGAGTCCCCTCGATTCTTCTCCTAGAATCAACTCGTTGCACTTTATCGCTTCATGAGTAGTCTGCTCGGTGTTGGTATTACGTAGATGCTAGGCTAGAGATGACCTGCAACGTAACGAGGGCAGTCTCTTTATGATCACAAGTTTCCGCCTTACCATTGAAAGATGGGTCCGTCATGACTGCTGATGTCTTGCTCGGGCGCGCCGCTCACATCATTCTAGTCGATTATTGATTTTTTTCCTGTTAGCTCGACTTGTCTCTTACCCTTCGTGAGTCTTGAGACCCGCAGAATCCCCGCCAGCTCTAGTTTCATCAGTTCCCGGTTGAGCTCTCTAAAACTGACCTCTCCAAAGTTTGATCTGAGATCCTTTAGCAGATCAATGTCTGTCATTGGGCCCTTCTTTTCCAGAATCTCCACTATGGAGAGGGACATGGGCCGTGGACTCCATATCTTGCTCAACGCGGGGTCACTGGAGAGTTCCTCTAGAATTTGACACCGACAATATCCAGTAGGAAGGCGTCTTAAGTAAGATTGAAAGAGTTGGATTGGGTGAAAAAGCAAGTGCCGACGAAGAAGAAAGGTAAGAAGAAATCTTCAAAGAAAGGCCGCATGTAGCCAGAGAAGTCAGGTAAGGGTAGGTGGAGGCCGGGCTGGAACACGGGAATTCGGGGATAAATCCGGCCCAGACATTCAAAAACCGGAAGGGGAATTCAACTTGCTAACGATGACTATTATGGATGCCTAGGTTTTTCTCGCTCAAGAAAGTTTTGCATAGATGCGGGAACGGCTAAGCTTCAGCGTGAGGGCTCATGATTTCCGGCTTTCCAGTTGGCGGATCCGTGAATCTCTCCTTGTAGAACGTCGTACGCTAGTGGTCCGTCTCTGTCGTCGACGACCATGATGATATCTCCGTATCCTAGAAACGCGTCTAGGATGTTGACGCCGTTTCTGAACAGAAGTTCGGTGATATAGGATGCTATTCCAGGGGTCATTTCGGCGCGAGGTGAGAGGTTGAGTGTCAGCTTGGCCACGTTTGCTTGTGTCGTCGCCTCTCTAAGATGCTCCAGTTTTCCTCGGACTAGGGCGTAGTCTTCTCCGGGCAGGATGAGTTTGATAGAGTTTGAAAGGGGGAAGATGTGTGGGAACTCTGAGAGATCGCTCCAGACTTCTGACAATTCTTT
>VBBD01000036.1 GCA_005882895.1 Candidatus Bathyarchaeota archaeon
CTTTTTCCTCTAGATGTTTGGCCAGTCGGGCGAGGCGGTCCTCCCACAGGACCCGGTATTGCGTCAGCCAGCCAAACGCCACACTTAGCGGTGCCGTGTCGATCTGACAGCGGCGTACCCGGCCTTCCGGCTCAACCCGCAATAGTCCCGCACCTTCCAGGACCCGCGGGTGCTTCGATATCGCCGGCAGGCTTACCTTATGGGGTCCTGCCAGTTCGCTAACTGTGGCGTCACCGGCCGACAGCTCCTCAAGGATGGCCCGTCGTATAGGGTGGGCCAATGCCCCAAAGACCTGGTCCAGGTCGAGGACGACCTTAGCTTGACTAACCATCTAGCAGATGGACGCGCCGCAGATTATTTAACCTTTTAGTTAAGTGATTCCCACCGTTTCCGGACCCTTCCATCGCACTAGCAGGGGCATAAGTTCGATCAGAGCCTCGGGCTAGACCGTGTCATACCTGAAGCAATTTGTAGTGTGGTCGTTCACCACTCCAACAGCTTGCATGAAAGCGTAGCAGATTGTAGGGCCGACGAACCGTAGGCCTCTCTTGCGTAGGTCTTTGCTCATAGCGTCGGATTCCCTAGTCGTCGCGGGGATCTCGTTCAGCGACTCGAATCTGTGCTTGATTGGTTTGCCGCCCACAAATCCCCAAATGTACTTGTCAAAAGAATCGAATTCCTTCCGTATTCCCAGAATTTGTTTTGCGTTGTTGATCGTGGCTTGGATCTTGAGACGGTTGCGTATGATTCCTGGATCGCGGAGAAGACGTTGGACGTCCTTGTTGGTGTAACGGGCAATTTTCGTGGGCTCAAAGGCATGGAACGCTTTCCGGTAGTTTTCGCGTTTGTTCAGAACTGTCTGCCAACTGAGTCCAGCTTGGGCACCTTCCAGTACGAGAAATTCGAACAGGGTCCTGTCATCGTGTACAGGGACTCCCCATTCCTTGTCGTGGTACTCAACCATGAGCGGACTGTTGCCCATAGTCGCCCACTGACACCTCCTCATGTTTCTAGCCAATTTCTTCTATTTCGCTTTGGTCATGCTTATCGCCCCTTCCAAAGCTCTTGAGAATTTGGGCTAGAGTTCGGCGCTGACGGGGAAGGAGCAGAATGAGAGAGACTCCAAGGACTATCAATCCGGTGAGGATCAGGACTATCGATACTGGCAATGGAATTAGAGTTCCGAAGACAGCGGTTACCACTCCTAAAGGAAACAGTATCATTCCTAATTTTTTCCGGTTGACCTCCGTTGTCAGCAATCCAAATGGAAGTGTCCAAGAACTGCCAAGAAGAGAGATAGTAGCCCCTGCCCAGGCCAGCCAAACTCCTATCTCAAAGGAAGACGTGATTACCACATTCGACGCCACGAACAGAAACTGCTCTGGAGGACTTGCAACGAATAGCCAAACCCCAGCCATTGTTAGAAGGCCGCCGTATCTCGATAGTAGCGAGATGATCCCTCCTGCCACAACTAAGGATACTGCTAAGGATGCATTCGGTGCGAAAGATGCATCTGTGGTTTGAATCGCCGAGATAGGGGGACCAATGTTGTATCTAATCCAAGGCATGAATATCGAAGCCATAGTCAGCACCGAACTCACAAAATTTGCCAATCGTTTGGCTCGCACAGCAGCTATCGGTCCCAAAGTCACTACGACCGGTTATGGTCATCTTGCAAAGGTTAAATTTTACCTGTAGGACGATCACGGTTCTCAGATATTAGAGGTATGAACCATCAGAAAATTAGTCGTGTTATCATTTGTAACGCTTGATGGAGTTATGCAGGCCCCAGGCGGACCAGAGGAGGATACAAGTGGCAATTTCAAGCATGGAGGATGGTCCTTCGGCTACATGGACGGTATTATGGAGAAGGTGATGGGTGGGCAAATGGGTGGTCCGTACGACCTCTTGCTTGGCCGGAGGACTTACGAGATATTCGCAGGATACTGGCCAAAAGCAAAAGACAACCCGTTCGCAGACAAACTAAACAAGGCCAAGAAATACGTCGTCTCGAAAACGCTTAGGAAACTTGATTGGGAGAATTCCACACTCGTCAAGGGTAACATCCCAGAAGAGATAAGGAAACTCAAGAAACAGGACGGGCCTGAATTGCAGGTTCACGGTAGTTCTGATCTTATCCAGACACTTCTAAAGCACGACTTGGTTGATGAGTTCTGGTTGAAAATCTATCCTATCACTATAGGACACGGCAAGCGACTCTTTGGCCCCGACACCATACCGGCTTCTTTCAAACTTCTTGAAAGTAAGACCTCAACCACGGGCGTCATTGTAGCTACGTATCGTCGGGACGGAGAGATCAAGACAGGATCCTTTGACTTGAGTAGTCAAACGAGAGAACTCAAGCTCTCAAACTCATGAGAAGGCGAAGAAATGAGTCTGTCTAAACTTCACCTCCCATAGAGGTTAGACTCGGCTTACGATTCTCGATTTTGGCTGTTGTCCTCTTTGTTTGTAGATTCGTCGGACTCTGACGGTTGGTTGCCGACCAGTTCGGAAGCTCGCCTATCTAGGCCTCGCAGTAGTCTGTGATAGCTCAGAAGTGACAAGTAACCGATTCCCGTGTAGAAGAGCACGTCAAACAATAGGAAAGTCAGATTGTAAGTCGTAACACAACAAGGTTTCAGGCATCGCCCGTTCAAGATGGGTTAGGCTTGTGGCTGAGGAGGGTTTTGGCTACAAAAAGCTTCAGTGGATGTCTCCCAAGGGAGGGAGAATCCGTAGTTCATTGCGATTCCGCTCGGAAAGTAACTGTAAGAGGTTAGAACGTTTACGGAAACATAGCTCGCTACTAGTCCAAGAGAGAGAAAAAGTATCAGATACCTGAGCCGGGGGCGGAGCATTACTTTGCTCCTGATCCAGAGTGGTTAAGCGTAAGAAGATTGCGGAGTAGTTTCCTAACTGCCTGTGTTGTCGAAACAGACAAGATTCGTCAGGTAGTTTATTGTGAACACAAATATGTTGTTCTGACATCAATCCCAATACAACCTGGGTGCACTTCTCGGGTCCAACAGAGCGTTAATATCCAGTTCTTCGGTCTAAACTGATTCAGAAGTCACAGTCTCCATGAGACAAGCGCTTAACAACATCGGAGGACGTTCTACTAGTAGGTGAACATAGGTTGCAGCCTGAAATTAACATAGGGACGCTTGGTCATGTCGACAATGGGAAGAGCACCGTTGTTCAAGCTCTGACTGGGGTTTGGACTGCCAGGCATTCGGAGGAGCTTCGTAGAGGAATCACGATCCGTATCGGATACGCTGATGCTTCATTCTATGAGTGTCCGTCCTGCGAGCCTCCATTCAACTACTCGACCAGTAAGATTTGTCCGAACTGTAAGAGCGAGACCAAGTTCCTGCGATCGGTTAGCTTCGTCGATTGTCCTGGTCATCACAGTCTCATGGTTACAATGCTTTCGGGTGCGGCGATAATGGATGGATCGCTTTTCGTTATCTCCGCCAACGTCAAGTGTCCGCAAGCGCAGGATCGTGAGCACATGTTGGCTGCGCAGATGGTCGGCTTGCGCAAGATGGTGGTTGTGCAGAACAAGATAGACGTGGTGGACCGCACCAGAGCGAAGGTAAACTATCAGGAGATTCGTGAATTTACGAAAGACACTGTTGCTGGAGACGCGCCGGTGATACCGGTTTCAGCCCAGCACAAACTGAACATGGATGTTTTGATTGCCGCGATCCAAGAGAAGATTCCCACTCCCAAACGCGACTCCTCTATCGCGCCGAGGATGTCGATCCTTCGATCGTTTGATGTCAACAAGCCCGGGACTGAAGTGGACGATCTTCTGGGAGGAGTTGTTGGAGGGTCTGTTGTCCAGGGAGTTTTCAAGAGGGGAGAGGAGATAGAGATCAAACCGGGCATAAAGGTGGGCGAGTCGAACCGTGTCACCTACGAAAGGCTAGTTGCTAACGTAGAGACGCTGCAAGCCGGTGACGGAGAAGTGAAGCAGGCAATGCCTGGAGGGTTGGTTGCGGTTGGAACCGATCTGGATCCGTCGATAACAAAGTCTGACGGGCTGGTGGGAAATGTCCTGGGAAGATCCGGAACGCTGCCTGACATTCTGGAAAAGGTCAGCCTCGATGTTGATCTATTCGAAAGAGCTGTCGGAACCGAACAATTGGTCCCAGTACAGAAGATCAAGATGAACGAACCTCTAGTGCTCAACGCCGGAACGGCAGTTACTTCTGGATTGGTCGTATCAGCAAGGGAAGACATCGCAGATGTACAACTGAAGAAACCCATCTGTGCTGACCCAGGATCCAAAGTCGCCCTCAGTCGGAGAATCGGTGAAAGCTGGCGCCTCATAGGATTCGGAACGATAAGGTAGGATTCGACGCCTTTCCAAGTCCGAGCAGAAAAACAAATAGGACTGACCGACTTGGAAGGATTGAAAGGGGCTTCGGGTTCGAAAATCGTAATTCTGGCCGTCGGGACAGGTCTTCTCGCCGCTGGAGTCATAGCCTACTTGACTGGAGTAATGACGGTCAACGCAGTATCCTACGCTTGTAGGGTGCAAGGAATCCCTTGTCCTGAAGGCGAGGGCGCCACCCTCAGCATGGGACAGATGGAAGAGCTCTGGGGAGCAGTCTCAATAGGTGCAGGTGCAGTTCTCGCAGTACTAGGGCTGGGATCGAGAATACGACCCACTCGATAGAGTGATCTTCTGCCCAAGTCTCGTTTTCCGTGTGACTCAACACTTCCACAAATATGACAATTGCGCGTGCCAATGATCCAGCCCTATGAGACAATAGCCATTATTCGGAACAAACCGATGAATACAAGCCGCTCTCTTACCGTCCTCCTCGATACTAGTTTCCTTCTGATGATGCTGGAGCAGAGAAGAGACATCGAGGAAGAAATGAGAGACCTCATCAAAGGTCCAATCGGTATCGCCACCCTGGACATGGTGGAACGCGAGCTCCAACGGCTCGGAAGAACTCGATCCTCGAAAACCGGCGGTCTCGCGAGTGCGGCTCTGGAACTCTTGAAATCAAGAAAATACTCGATACTCCCGTCCGGAATTGAAACTTCAGATACAGACACGGCGATACTGTCTTTCTCATTAGCCAAGAGCAAGCCATTAGCAGTCGCAACAGTTGATCGCAAATTGAGGGCCTCTCTAACCAAGCTCGGTTTACCCGTGATTTATCCTATGCGTCAGCGAGGGTTGTTGATGTCGAAGAGTGTTTCTCCCAGTTCGACTTAAATAACGCCCACCGGGGAACCGCGGTGTAAACCAAAGGGACCAACAGTTTGGCAAGGCTCTACTCGGGTAAGAGAGGAAGTTCAGGATCGACCAGACCTGTTAGCAGACGTCCTCCTGCCTGGTTCAAGTACGAGCCTGAAGAGGTAGAAGCCCTTGTTCTGAAACTGTCCAAGGAGGGAAACACGCCCAGTCTCATCGGGCAGATCCTCCGTGACCGGTATGGCATTCCCTTGGTGTCGCAGGTTGCTGGTCGACGTCTTGAGAAGATTATCCCGGAAGAGAGTCGGACGAAGCTTCCTGAGGATCTTGAGAACTTGTTGAGGAAGGCGACGAGTGCGACTAGGCATCTTGAGAAGAATCGGAAGGACTTCCCGAACAAGAGGGACTTGGCGTTGATCGAATCGAAGATCCATCGGCTTGTATTTTATTATCATAAGATTGGGAGAATTCCTAAGGATTGGGCATACAAGCCAATTGCAGCCTCACTCGACTAGCCCCAACGAGCGTCGACTAGAGCTCCAGCGAACCGCCGACGAAACAGCGTCGATAATCAGAGAAGCAGCTTCTAAAGAATCTACGATTCTGACAGTAACGCATTTTGACGCTGACGGTCTAACCGCCGGTGCAATAGCGTTCGAGGCGGTCAAACGTCTCAATACCATTGCTCATCTACGAATTGTCGAAAACCTCAGCGAGAAGACCATTGAAGAAATCGGAGCCATCGATGCTGACTTCATCATGTTCTCTGACATAGGGAGCGGTTATCTCGACATTGTATCCAAGGGACTAAAGAATCGCGAGATCGTCATTGCAGACCATCATCAAGTACTGGGCGAGGCACCGCCAAATCTCCATCACTTCAACACCCATCTGCTGGGTTTCAACGGCTCAGAAGAGATCAGCGGAGCGGGAACAGCCTATCTCCTCGCAAAGGCTATAGATCCGAAGAACGTAGATCTTTCTGCATTGGCCATCGTTGGATGTCTTGGGGACCAACAGGATAAGGGTCCCAAGAGATCTCTAATCGGCCTCAACAATGAGATTCTGGAGGACGCGGTCAAAGCCAAACTGGTCGAGGTCACACAAGACCTGGTCCTTTTCGGACGACAGACCAGACCGATCCACAGGGCAATCGCATCAACCACAACCCCTTTCCTGCCAGGACTGAGCGGCGAGGAAGATCGTTGTCTGGCGCTGCTTGACTCTGTGAACATTCCAACGAAGGTGGACGACCGTTGGAGGACTATCTCTGATCTTTCGCTTGAAGAGAAGAAGCGACTTGTCGACAAGATCATTCAACACATGATCTCGCTGAAGCTCAGTGGCGAAGTCGCCCTTGAACTGATAGGGTCCGTATACACGCTAAGCAAAGAAGAACCCTCAACCCCGCTCCGCGACGCCAGAGAATACGGATCTCTTCTGAATGCTTGCGGCCGCATGGGCAAACCGGGCCTTGGGGTGGCCTTGGGCCTAGGGGATCGTGGGGCATCCTTTGAGGAAGCCCAACAGGTCTATTCAGAATACCGAAAATTCCTGTCAAAATACATGAACTGGATAACCTCTGATCCCAAGTCGCTAGTTCAGAAAGGACACTTGGTAATTGTCAGGGGGGAAGGAGTGATCGATGAAAACATGACTGGAGCCGTCTCTTCCATACTCTCTTCCTCGAACCTTTTCGGCGGATCGAAGGTAACTTTGGTTGTGACTGCGACAAAAGAGGGTGAATCAAAAGTCTCTGCACGCGGAACCGATCAGTTGATCGAAAAAGGACTGAATCTTGGGAAGATTCTTCAGGACTTGTCGCCCAAGTACGGTGGATATGGAGGTGGCCACGCAATAGCGGCAGGTGCAACCGTGGAGCGTCAGAGCCTTGAATCATTCCTCACACAATTCGAAAAGACCGTCGAGTCGACGATCAAGTGATTAGAGCACAAATCAAGATCCCGACACCGAACAAGGCAACATCCAGGTCCCTTGTAGAATCGGTCCAACCGGATAACTTGAAAATGAAAGGCCTTAGAGTGAAGGGAAAAACATTGGGGCGGACCGCATCATTTACTCTCGAATTCGGTGGAAAGATTGAAACCTTCATATTCACCTTGGACGACCTCCTCCGCTGTCTTCAAGCAGCAAGGGAGACGCTAACAAAGGTATCAAGCTAAGAAAATGGAATAGAGACTGTGTCAAAGACCACCAAGAAAGTGCGGGATAAGTGGAGGACGAAAGAATGGTACTCCGTGTACACGCCCGCCTATTTTGGAGAACAGAACGTCGCGGGAATACCTTGCGAGGATCCGAAGAAGCTTATCGGTCGAGTTGTCGAAACGACACTTTACGATATTACGAATGATTTCTCCCACCAGTCCATCAAACTATACTTCCTTGTCACCTCTATCACGGGCGAACGAGCCGATACGATCCTCAAGAGCCATGAGTACTCGACGGACTATCTCCGAAGCCTTGTGAGGCGAGGAAGTACTCGTGTCGATGGGATTTTCACCGGTCGAACAGTTGACAACTATCTTACACGAGTCTACATTGTCGGGTTCAGCCATGGCAGGATAAACGGGTCCCAGGAACATGGCATACGACAGGTCATGGGCAAGATCGTTGCAGAGAAAGCGTCGAAGCTTACGTACTCGCAACTCTGTCATGAAATGGTCCTCGGAAAGATGGGATCCGACGTGTATAATGAAGCCAAGAAAGTGTGCCCGTTGCGTCATATCGGCGTGCGCAAATCGAAACTGCTGTCTATGCCTTTGACGCTTGAGGGAGTAGAGCCCAAGGACAAGGTCCCCAAGGAAGTCATCGAAACGGCTCCTGAAATCGTTGCAGTTACTCCCGAGCCAGCAGCGTAGCGCTGCCCGCTTTTGAACCTGCAATTCGGCAGCTCCGGTATCCGTGGCAAATATCCTGAAACAGTAAATTCATCAGTCGCCTTCGAGCTAGGCATGCTCATCCCAAGGATCATGGGGGAAGAGGTCGCACTTGGAAACGATCCGCGATATTCTGGCCCCGTTCTGAAAGCATCTTTTCTCGCGGCTGCGCTTGAAAACAGAGCGAAAGTTCTTGATTATGGTCTGATTCCGACACCAGCACTCGCTTACCAGACAAAATCCTTGGGGAGATCAGCTGGAGTAATGATCACGGCCAGCCACAATCCTCCCGAGTATAATGGGTTCAAGGTGTTCAACAAGCTCGGGGAGGCTCTGGACGATGAGACGAGACTGAGCTTGAAGAATCCGAAGCCGCTTCCCTATAACGGGAGAGCTTCTAGTCTTGAGCCTGCGGACCCAAGAGAGTACAAGGAACTGCTTGCACGGGTGGTCTTCAAGAAGAAATGGATGGTTGTGCTCGATTGCGGTAACGGTGCCGCCTCACAACTCGCTCCAGCAATCTATCGGGAGAGACTGGACAAGGTTACGACAATCAACGGGTATCCTGATGGAGGATTCCCGGGCAGAGGCTCCGAACCCACAAAGAAAAGCGTACAAACTCTCGGTACCATGGTGGTCGAGACTCACTTTGATGCCGGGATCGCGTTTGATGGCGATGCGGATCGGATGTACATCGTTGACGAGAAGGGGTCTTGCGCCTTGCAAGATAGAATACTCGCATCCTACATCGCCTTTCTCGCAAAACGCTCCAAGGGGCCCTTCGTGGTCCCGCTCGATGCTTCTATGGTCGTGGATGAGATAGCCGAGAAACATCGCGCGAGGCTGGTTCGGGGCCCGGTGGGCGATGCCAAGCTTCTACGGGAAGCGAAGCGGTTGGACGCGAACTTTGCCGGAGAGCCATCAGGGGCATGGATTCACCGAGACTACAACAACTGTCCAGACGGACTCTTGTCTGGACTGTTATTTCTCAAAGCGACTGAAGACCTTGGTCTCCATGTGTCAGAAATGGTCAGCGATATTCCGGAATACCATATGATCAGGGAAGGGATGACGTATACTGGAAAGCTTTCCCAGGGCAAACTCTCCAAGCTGGGTACGGGCTTGGAGAAGATCCTTGGGAAGAACTCGTCCTTGGAGACAAAGTTCGGGCTCAGGGTGAGCACTGAGACCGCCTGGGTTCTCGTACGGGACAGTGGCACGGAGCCTGTGATACGCGTGACCGGTGAATCGAAAGATAAGTCGGAGGCTACGAGGGTAATGAGAGAAACTCTTCGACTCTTGAGACAAGTCCTGAAGGGACGGTGAAGAGATTGAAGGCAGCAATCCTCGCCGCGGGTAGAGGAGAACGACTCTGGCCGCTTGCCGAGAAGAATCCTAAGCATTTGTTGCCGATCGGTGGAGAACCACTCCTACAGAGAACAGTCAGAGGACTTGTCCAGTCTGGGGTTCGCGAGATGGTGGTAGTGGTCCAGTTCGAGGCAGAGAAGATCAAAGGTTTCTTCGGGGATGGTCAACTGCTTGGTTGCAACATCAGATACGTGAAACAAAAGAAGCTCGGAGGAACCGCGGACGCGGTGAGGACGTGCGAGAACGAACTGCGAGGAGAAGACCGGTTCCTAATTGTCTACGGCGACAACTACTACGATCAGAAAGCTATCAACAAGTTCGTGAAGTCGTCGGACTCCCAGGATCTGCAAATGGGTGCCGCGGAGGTCAAAGACCCGTCGCGCTTTGGTACGTTGGAAGTCAAGAGGGGAAGTATTGTCTCGATCCGTGAGAAGGTGTCTAGCGGCAATGTCGGAGTAGTCAACGCAGGTATCTACGTTCTCGACAGTTCCATCTTCTCTGCCATAAGGAAGACCCGCAAATCCAAACGCGGAGAGTTCGAACTCACAGACTCGCTCAGCTTGCTGATGTCTGAGGGGAGACGGGTTCGGACGATTCCCTTTGGGAAGGGGGAATGGGTGGGAATCAGCTATCCTTGGGACCTTCTTGAGGCGAACCGGTCGGCGCTGGATTCTGACGAAGAGGTTCGTGACGGAGAGACGGAGCCTGGCGTGCATCTGAAGGGCAGCGTTAGCCTGGCGAAAGGATCACATGTGAAATCTGGCTCTTACATCGAGGGTCCAGTTTACGTCGGTGAAGGTGCGGTTGTGGGTCCTAACGCGTACCTCCGACCAGGAACCTCGCTCGGAAAAGGAGCGAAAGTCGGTGCAGGCTGCGAAGTCAAGAACAGCATCGTCATGGACGAAGCCAAGATTCCCCATCTGTGCTACATCGGAGACAGTGTTCTGGGAGGGGACGTATCGCTCGGAGCTGGGACGATCACCGCAAATTTGAAGTTCAATGATTCGAATGTAGTGTCAAGAGTCAAAGGAAAGCTGGTGGACAGTGGACAACGAAAACTGGGCGCAATTCTTGGCGACGGTGTAAAGACGGGGATCAACGTCTCGATCTTCCCTGGAGTTAAGATCGGAGCAGACGCATGGATTGGACCGGGAGCGATTGTCAGAGCCGACGTCCCATCAAGGGCGAGAGCAAGATAACCACACAGATGTGCACATCATTCTACTCGCAGTTCTGATTTCCATCTCAAAATCAGAAGGCTAGAATGTCGAGCCAATTCCCCTAACCCGCAACATGCCCGGCTGACCAATCTCGCCTTCAAGATTGAACTCCGTTTTAGTCAACCATTGGGCCACCTTGACATTTGTCCTAGTGTGCTGTGTAACTCGCGAGATCGAGACTTCGGAGGCCCCTTCTGCTAGGACCAAGTATGGGACGATCATGTCTCCCATGTGTCGATCTAGCCAAGCTCCAGACTGGACCTCTTCAACTAGGATTTTTCCGGCTGTCGAGCCGACTTCTTCCGCGGGCCTTCCTCTTTCCCCAAGAGCGTCTGATCCCAAAGTGTTTCCGTTCTGATTTTCAGCTGACAATACTATTCCACTCCCAGGACTCAACTGGCTCCTATCGTCTACAACTTCAACTTCTATTGAGGGAGACGGTAACTTTGCTTCTTCGAGCCATTTCTTGGCTGAGGTTGCCTGTCGTTCTGCCACGTGCTTTGGTAGAGCTGTTGCGTGGCTGATACCATGGATTCCTGTTATGGACTCTGACTTGTCGTTCGTTAGTGGTTGCAGCTTCGAGGGACCTTGTGTCGAGAATCTGACCAACCCTCCGCCCTTCGGATAATGTCCCCTTCGCACAATTTCCAAATCGCCATGGTAGCTGATTTTCCTAAGGATCGGCAAAGTAACAAGACGGAGATAGTCGATTGGTGGGCTCCACTTCACGTCAGTTCCACCCGTGATCTCTAAATGAACGCCTCCAGGTGCAAAGGCCAAGATGGGCATTAGCGTTTGGAGGACGAGAGTTACGCTTCCAGCGGTTCCCACGTCAAATCGGAAGTTTCCAGATCTCAGTTTTCCCGGTTTGAAAACAAATTCTGTAGAACCAACCTCCAACCCTTCCAAATGTCCTGAGCAGAGTTCAGCTGCGGCTTTGACCCCCGTCATATGTTGAGGTCTAATTCCCGGTTCGGCTCTGCCTGATCTGATATTGAACACGTGGATCTCTTTCGATAGTACTGTAGCGAGGGCAACTGCGGTTCGGAGAACTTGTCCTCCTCCTTCACCGAAACTCCCGTCTATCTCAATCATCTTGCGCCCAGCGTTAAACGACTATTCTTTAAGGAGAGCAGCTCTCAAGGAAAGAGGCGAAGCAACAAATGGAGAAACTGACCC
>VBBD01000044.1 GCA_005882895.1 Candidatus Bathyarchaeota archaeon
AGGCCGTCCCTTTCCCCAAGGACTGTCCCAGAATATCTCGCCAGGTTTTTGGCTCTTCCACAAAGCAAAGTCCCCTGGATGCTTCTTGCGCGGATCAGGGTCCACCCTGTGAACAGTCAAGTCCTCTAGCTTCTGGTGAGAGAGTTTCCCGTATCCAGGAAATTTGGAAATGTCAAAGTAGACATCACCATCAACCCTGTACGCCAATCCCTTCCTGAGAAGTCCAGCCACCTGGTCGATGATCTCTGAAATATGATCCGAAGCATTCGCGTACAGGTTTACGCTCTCCACGTGCAGATCTTTCATGTCCTTGAAGAAGAATTTCGCCAAACGTTTCGCTAGTGCCAGTGGTTGCTCTCCTAGATCCCGAGCCTTATTGATGATCCTGTCGTCAACATCGGTAATATTGAGAAGGAAGAATACACTGAAGCCCTTCCTCCGTAGATACCGTGCTATGATGTCATAGGCGACGTAGGTTTTTCCATGACCAATGTGGGAAACATCCCAGACCGTAGGACCGCAGACAAACATGTTCACCCGGTTAGGTCGAATGGGCTCAAACTTGTCCTGCCTCCGCGTCAGAGTGTTGTAGACTCTGAGCTCTGAGGAAGTTGGATCTATCAATTCAGAACTCTCCTCGTCATCTCACTCCTCACGAAGGAGTCCTCCTTAACAGATATTACTCGCTCGGAAGCTTACTCTGATCCAGCTTGGCTTCCGAGGAATGGCCTTTCTCGGATTGTATCGTGTTCCAAGCTTTCGAAAGCATCTCCTTCTCGTTCGGATACGATAGCGTATGGAGAGCCTTCTCGTAGGGCATCCATTCCATCGCATCGTGCTCAGTTCCCACCTTCGCATCAGCCTGATCAGTCTCGAACAGGAAGAAGTGAACAGTCTTGTCGTAAGTTTTTGCACGGAACCCGAACTGGTACTTGATCGCGCCGAGCTTGCCATGTAGCTTAACTCTGCTGACACCAGTCTCCTCACGTACCTCTCGCATGGCCGTTGTAACCTCGTCCTCCCCCTCCTCGATCAACCCCTTTGGCAAGCACCACACTCCTCTCTTGTTGCTGGCCAGCAGCAGAAAGAGCGGGTCAGTCTTCTCCCAGCGATAGACAACTCCGCCAGCTGATGTGACCCGGATCCTCTGTCTGGGCTGCATCCCGCCCCCGTACATGAGTACAACCTACGCTCTGCGACTATAATTCGATATCTTTCGACAAAGGCGTGATATTTTCCGAGGGAGAACCGACCACAACAATGTCCTCTATCCTGACGCCGCCCCATCTGGGCTCGTAGAGACCTGGTTCAATCGTCACCACGGAGCCTTTTCTCAAATGATCCTTGCCGTAAAGCGAGAGATAGGGTCTCTCTCCGATAGTCAACCCGACGCCGTGACCGAGCCCGTGCATAAACCCACGAGTCCGTGCCTCCTTGCTGCCTTTGACCAGCTGTCGGGCAGTTGGGTACCCTTTCATTTCAAAGATCTTGCATGCGTTCGCCATCATCTCTCTGCAGGGAACCTGCTCCTTTACCATGTCCAGCGCGGAAGTTTGGACTTCGAGAACGGCGTCATACATCTCCTTAACCTTCTTCGGGGCAGAACCGAACAAGTAGGTCCTGGTGCAATCGTGCCAGTACCCGTCTGGCTCGGAGGGAAATATGTCAAAGACAATAGGCTCTCCAGCCCGGACAATATCCTTATCCTCGCCCTTATAGTGTGGATCGCTCGACCTTCTCCCCGGCGCAAAAATCGTGTCCTCCGGAGCGACCAAGTTCTGCTCGGAAAGCGACCTACCTATGACTTTCTTGACCGTTCCTACACTCAACGGCTTTGACTTGTAAGATACTCTCTTTCCATTGACTCTCGCTCCTCTGAGAAACCGGACGGTCTCTTCCACGACTCTTATGGTCTTCTTTCCTAGAACTTTCAGTCGTTCGACCTCCCACCGATCCTTCGTTTCCCGCGCAGCTTCGATGATCGTAGGCGACTTCTCCCCAGTAATCCGCACCCCCTTTCTGCGTAGAGCGTCAATCATATGCAATGTATTTGACACATCATTTCTTCCGGCCAGAATCGTGGGGTCGCGAAGTCCCTCATCCCTGATGATCTTTTGGTAGAATCGGATCCTAGCCTCATCACGATCATACTTGCTCGCTACGCGTTCGTAGCCATAGTCAGAGTACGTCCTGATGTTGCGAACCTTTCCCTGTCGTGCACTGCCCACGTCAATATTGCTGACTATGAGCGTCGGGTCATGTGATCTTCGTTTTAGAAATATTCCGCCTCTCGGAAGAGATGCTCCAGCAACGTATCGAAGGTCCGGGTTTCCGACAGTTGAATCTCCGAAGACGATGATGGAATCGACATTTCCCTTTTCCATCTCCACGTCGAGATCTTTGATCAAGAAGAAGCCTTGGTAATACCGGGCAAGATTGGTATATTATGATTGGGAACGGTTATGCGTTACCCCCGTAAGTTCACGTCTTCTATTGTAAGAATCAGTTTCTTTTCATCAACGCAACGGGCTTCTGCACCGGAGTCCGAACAAATCGCTTCTGAGTGGACCTACGGTGACGCCTTTCCAACTCCGCTTTCAAACGTCTTTCTTCAGCGCTGTGCAGCCAGTCTGGGATAAGAAGGACCCTGATTAGCTCTTGAACGGTGACTCCTCTCTGAAGCGCGAGTTGTTTGAGCCTAAGGTAGACCATTCGGTCGAGGACCTGCATGAACTTGACCGAGTCCTTGGTTCCCCGGGTTCTCGATACTGGCATACGAACAACGGAAGTCAACTACTATTCATGGCTCATCTACCCTTCCTATAGAATAAACTCTAATCCGGAAACCACCCATCCGCCTCTTGCGTCGGAAATTCGTTAAATCGCACAGCCAGACAAGAACAGTTCATGCTCGCGTGTCTAATCAACGGACAAAGACAAGCAGAGATCACAGACGTTCCAGTACCGAGACTCCACCCTGGTGAAGTCTTGATCAAATTGGCGGCAGCAGGAATTTGCGGAACTGACGTCGAAAAAGTCCACGGCGCGTACGGACTAGGAGGACTTCTAGGCCACGAAGTTAGCGGAACAATTGCGAGCCTAGGGGAGGAGGTGACCGATCTGAGAAAATCGGATCGAGTCATCGCGCACCACCACGTTCCCTGCTACAACTGCCACTACTGCCAAGAAGGGGATCACACCATGTGCGATCTCTTCCGGAAAACAAACTTCGATCCCTGCGGATTCGCCGAGTACTTCAGAGTTCCCGAGACCAACGTAACTCGGGGCGCTGTTACACGCTTGCCCTCGGAAGCAAGCTTTGAGGAGGGATCCATGATAGAACCAACGGCATGTTGCGTGAGGGCGCTGAACAAGGCGGAGGTGAAGCAAGGAGACAATGTTCTTGTCGTTGGCCTAGGCCCAACAGGCTTGATACAGATCCAACTACTCAGGAAAATGGGCGCATCAACTATCGTCGGTGCAGACCTTCTTCCTAAAAGGCTGGAAATGGCACGTAAATTAGGCGCCAGCGAGGCAATTGATTCGTCCTCGAAGGACATTCCCGAACACGTTACGAAGCTGACCCGTGTAGGAGTCGATCTGGCGATCGTATCGACCGGAAATCCGAAGGCCATACAGCCGGCGCTTGCTTCGGTCAGAAAAGGGGGAAAACTTCTCCTA
>VBBD01000037.1 GCA_005882895.1 Candidatus Bathyarchaeota archaeon
GAAAGTCCGGAGTCCCTTAACGCGATAATTACCGGGTTGAAAATCGAGGATTTTAGGACAAAGATGTGAAGCGGATCCGCCTCGATCACATCGTTGACCAGCCGAGGTATTTGTTGCAGAACGGACTTTCTTCTCTTCATCGGTCGCAGCTTGTCAACTGGAAAGTCGCAAGTGTCTAGGAGGTAGAGACCCATCGATTGAAAGCGCAGCAGCATTGGTCGCTTGTCAACAGCTTTGCGCATAGGTTCGTTCTTGGGCCATAAGTCGAGAGCTTTCATCGTCTCGCGAAAGAGGTGGTCTTTGCCGATTGTCATCGGAAAATAGAAGAATCCGCCCGAGGATGGCGGGGACTCCGCAATCAGCAATAGCCTAATCTTGCGGGGTCGATATTTTCGCCTCGCACGGTTGAAATTTGTCAAGTTGGGTTCATCTCACGAATGAATGGCACAGGGGATTAATCCTCGTTGGACACTTGACGCACCTTTTCTGCCAAAGAAAATTCGACAACACTCTTAAAGGTCAGCGGGGAAAATGAAAAACAAGCAAGGGTCTGGACGCGAAGAGAAATTGTCTACTTTTCACGGATTGAAGGAGGGTGACGAGGCCGAGGTAGAAATCACCCAGACGGCACGGGACGGCCGAGGGCTAGGTCGCCTCAATGGACTGCTCATCTTCGTCAGCGGTGCAGCTCCCGGCGAGAAGGTGAAAGTAAGAATTGTAAAGCTGGGAGTAAGACACGCAGAAGCCGAAGTTGTCAAAGCTCACACTATGGCCACTGCAAGTGCGAGAGCATAGAAGAAGAGAGTAGCCAGCGAGTTCACAAGATACCATTTCGGCAGCCAGCGCTTTCTCACATAGTATCCTCCTCCCCATGAAGTCCAGTCCTGCGGTCCCGGCCATGCGCCGGCAAAATGATACCATGAGATGTCCTCTCCCAGTGGGAGGAAAGCCCAGAGTCCGAAGGCGATCAAGACTCCGACCCAGGAGGGATCGTAGATCAGGACCGCAAGTGGAAGAGCGGAGAACAGCCCCAGCATGATGATGTGATAGTTGGAAAAATGATTGAAGAAGCGGAGGACAAGGTGTTCTGCGGGAGGAATGTAGCCGTGCTCGATGAACCCGTAGAGGTACGCGAAGACTACGCCTAGGATTACTATGAGGCCGGCTCTGACAATATCGATTAGCACATGTTTCCTCCTGATTATCGGTTGGGAATGGCGATTCTTCGAACTTGGTTAAACCCCTTTCCGCTCCAGTGAAAGGACTCTTGCTCTACAACAGTTAAATCGAAACCTGGCTGAACCGCCCGGCAATGAAGCTGAAGCTTGAGGGAATTTGGACCCCGATTCCAACACCGTTAACGAAGCAGGGCAAGGTCGACACCAATGCAACCAGGAGGGTAGTTGATTTTCATATTGAAGCGGGAATAGACGGTCTCCTCCCCTTGGGCACATCAGGAGAGTTTGCGCTTCTCTCGCGGGAAGAGAGGTCCATTCTAGTTGAATCGGTAGCCAATCAGGCCGATAGTAGAGTCCCGGTGGTCGCAGGAGTATCCGATCCGTCCATCGAGAACGTCATACAACTCTCGTCAGATGCAAAAAAGGCGGGAGCTGACGCGGTCCTGGCTACACCGCCCTACTATTTCACAACAGGTGACGAAGGTCACTATCTCCATTTCAAAACGATCTCGGAAGCCATTGACCTGCCACTCATGATCTATAATATTCCTGAATGGACCCATTCATTTGTCACACCCGAGACAGTTCAACGGCTGGCTGATGACAAACTTGTTGTGGGAATGAAATACACCGAGAACAATCTTCTAAATCTGATCAGATTTCTGAAACGCAGTCGGAGCAAGATATCGATCTTCGCGGGGTCGGATGCTCTGGCCTACTCCAACCTCGAGTTTGGTGGAAGCGGGGCAATAATGGGCTCTGCAAACCTAGCGCCCCGAGTTGCAAGCGAAATATTCGATAATCATAGGAAAGGGAATCTGGCTGGGGCGAAGGCGGCTCAGGAGAAGCTCCTACCAATTATCGACGCTTTTGCGATCGGAAAGTATCCAGCAGCGCTGAAAGAGGCGATGAGTCTCATCGGGATGCCTGTCGGACCCTTGAAAGAACCTCTCACCGCGCTTTCAACCAGTGAGAAAAAAATAGTAGCAGGGCTTCTTAGACAAGGCGGATTTTTGAGCCAATCCCAGAGTCGGGATTGACTCTTATTTCTGAGACGAGCCCATGAATTGAGCCCTGCTTCCAAGCTCCTCTTCAATCCTGAGCAGCTCGTTGTATTTGGCGGTCCTCTCTCCTCTCGCCGGCGCGCCTGTCTTGATGAAAGAACTCTCTTGAGACGTGGCTAGGTGGGAGATGAAAGTGTCCTCTGTTTCGCCTGATCGATGTGATACGACGATATCCATGCCCGCTTCCCTAGACATCTTGATGGCATCCAAAGTCTCCGTGACCGTTCCTATCTGGTTGAGCTTGATCAGAACTGCATTGGTCGCCTTGTTCTGAATCCCTCTCTTGATCCGTTCGGGGTTCGTAACGTAAAGGTCGTCCCCGATAATTTTGATACGGCTCCCAAGCTTCCTAGTTATCTGGACAAAGTGATCGAAGTCGTCCTCGTCAAAGGGATCCTCTAGGGTTCTGATCGGGTATTTTCGCACCAGATCCTCGTAGTAGTCTTCGAGGTCTCCACTGCTGAGTTTCTTCCCATCTAGTTGGTAGGTTGAATCCTTCTTGTTATAGAAGCTGGATGAGGCCGCGTCGATGCCGATGTGAACCATTGACTCATCATAGCCTGCATCTGATATTGCCTGGAGAATCGCCTCAAGCGCGTCACTGGTTATCTCCAGTGGTGGGGCGTAGCCTCCTTCGTCTCCTACGTTGATCGCGCTCGGGCCATATTTGGCCTTGAGAACTGAGTTTAGGGACTGGTATACTTCATCCCCGATTCTGATCGCCTCGGAACAGCTGGATGCCCCGACAGGTTCTATCTGGAACTCTTGCACCGCGAGCCTGTTGCCTGCGTGTTTTCCTCCGTTGATGACGTTCATCATAGGGACGGGGAGCCTGTAGTTTCGCAGGTCCCTTAGGTACTTGTAAGCCGATTCTCCACGGGACGCTGCTGCTGCTCTGGCAACAGCCATTGAGACTCCGAGAATCGCATTTGCACCGAGCTTATTCTTGTTAGGCGTCCCATCGAGTTTGATCATCAGAGTGTCGATGTCGCGTTGGGCTGTAGCATCTTTGCCGATGATGCTTGGTTTGATTATCTTGATCACGTTGGAGACGGCTTTGAGAACTCCCGTGCCATGGAATAGCTTCATGTCTCCGTCACGCATCTCCAAGGCTTCGTGGATTCCGGTCGATGCTCCCGAGGGAACAGTTCCCCGTCCCTTGCTTCCATCTTGAGTCCGAACATCCACTTCTACTGTGGGGTTTCCTCTAGAATCCAGAACCTGCCTTGCTTTCACATCTATGATCTTTGAACCTCCCGAAATTTTCTTCGACATTGGTCTTCACTGACTCCGTGATCGTGTTGCCGTATCATTCTTTTGATTTCCGGGCCCTACTATACCGATGAAAATGTCGTTGACATTGGTCCCTGTCGGACCAGTAATCACGAGGTCGTTCAATCTCTCAAAAAACCGGTAAGAATCGTTTTCTCGCAGATAGGATTCGGGGTCTATGCGAACTCTCAAACCTCTTTTGACAGTGTTACCATCCGCCACAGCGCCAGCCGCGTTCGTAGGGCCGTCAACGCCATCGGTTCCGATTGAAGAGACGAGGGTCGCAGGATTTCCCCGGATCGATAAAGCTGCCGAGAGAACAAGTTCTTGGTTTCGTCCACCGCGTCCTTTTCCGTGGACTGTGACGGTGGTTTCACCGCCAGCTATAACGGCGACGCGAGGGGCAACCGGATGCTGGTTTTCGTGGATGTCGGCGCAAATGCTTGCCAATACCTTTCCTACTTCTCTTGCTTCTCCCTGAAGTCTCGTCGAAAGTATCAATGAGTGATACCCTCTTTTCTCAAGAACCTCGGCTGCGGCTTGGCACGACTCCTCGTTGGTTCCGACGAGGATGTTATGGACCCTTTTGAAGATCCGTGAGCCTTTCTTCGGAGTCTCCGGCAGTTTGCCCTCTTTTCCCTTCTGAATGCGCTTCCTAACGGAACTTGGGACTGTTCGCCATAGTCCGCGCGCTTGCAAGATTGTGTAAGCGTCCGCGTAGGTTGTATTATCTGGGACGGTCGGGCCGGAAGCTATGGACTCCAGCTTGTCCCCTACAACATCAGAAATGATGAGTGATAGGACTGTGGCGGGGTGCAATTTTTCCGCGAGTCGTCCTCCCTTGAAGTCGGAGAGGTGCTTCCTCACGGCGTTAATCTCGTCGATTTTCGCCCCTGACTTTAGAAGAAGGCTTGTCGTCTTCTGCTTGTCCGAGAGTAGTAGCCCCATGGAGGGGAGTGGCATGAGTGCCGAACCTCCACCTGAGATCAAACAGATCACCAAGTCGTCTTCGGAGGGTCGCCCAACGAGCCGAAGCATGTTTTTGACTCCTCGAACACCAGCTTCGCTTGGGACCGGATGAGATGCTGGGTTGAAGTTGATCTGTTTGCCTTTGGGCCATGGCTTAGTGTAGACAGGAATGTTCACGGAGCCGCCTGTTATCCAACCATCAAGAATTCTTTCAATCTCTAAGGCCATTCCTGCACTCGCTTTTCCTCCACCAATGACAAGCACTCTCTTGTACTCTGAGAGTTTGAAAGAAAACGTTCCGATCTCAAGCTCGTTTCTTCTCACTTTCACTTTGTTGCTTAGAATTGTTCGAGGGTCAGCTGCTAGAAGCGCGTGATTGAAGGCCTCTGTTAGCACATGTCGTGCAAAAGATTTATTGTCTCTAAGCCGAAGGCGCCATGAATGTTGTTGGGGGCCGCTGTTTTTCCGGGTGCGGCGAGAAACTGTCAAGCTCGAGCATTCCCGTGAAGGCTGCTATTAGGAATACTTTACGTGTACATGCCTGAATGAAGACCGTGCTTGACCAGTGCCCTGCAATGCGGCTGGGTTGAGAAACAATATTACCGCGAATGTTTGCAAAGAATGTAAATGGACTCCTTTCTCTCTGCAGGCCCAGAAAAAAAGCATGAGGACGAGAATTGTGTTACATGCTTGGGCGCTCTCGCTCAAATGCGAAGCGCCTCTAGAGTCTGAGTTCTAATGCTAATTTCTCGATTCTCTCAGTCATTTTGAGCAAGTCTGCGGCCGGCGCGTCCTCTGGTATCCAAGGCTTGCACTCTACTCTGATAGTAATATTCTCGCCGAGCATTTGTTCCAGACAGAAGTACAGAGATGGAACCGGAGAATATACTACATCATTTCCGCATGTTGGACAACGAATCACGAGGAATCCCTCACTAGGTACGGTGGCAGGAGCACAGCAAGAGATAACCCTATTGCGAGACGAAAGATTGCGTCTCAAGTGTCTTTAGCGAATGCGACAAATCGAGCCATTGGGAAGAACTTTGACCAGCCATTAGCACGGTTTGATCCTGACTTCTAGGTCATTCACAGGTACGAGTTGGAGCTCTGGTAAGTAGCCCCATCATGAACCTTTCGAGACTAGTTAGTCCTCCCCCATGTCTGCAGAAACTAGAGGAAGGGCTGCGTGGACTGAAGGGCAGTGAACTGGATGCGATTAATTACCGAGTTAATCCAATTACTGCGATCATGGAACGATACAAGATTCCGCTTGTTAATGGATCCGGAAGGACAATCGGATATGGTGATAGATGGTGGGCTCATAGAGTGAGAGATGGCCCTGACGGACTTATTCTTGGAGAAAAACACGTAGGAATAACAATTGCTTGTGTAGATGACGACGGAAGGATACTTGTTCAGCTCAGAAAACACCGGATATTCAACAAAGTTTGGAGCCTCTCGGGCGACACCCACCCAAGAAAGTATGACACTCGGAAGGTGGAAACCCTCTCTGAAGCCGCAAGAAGATGTGCCAAGGAGGATCT
Organism: Candidatus Bathyarchaeota archaeon; assembly: GCA_005882895.1. Lineage (GTDB taxonomy): Archaea > Thermoproteota > Bathyarchaeia > 40CM-2-53-6 > 40CM-2-53-6 > 40CM-2-53-6. The sequence continues at coordinate 6,028 of VBBD01000037.1, forward strand.
TGGGGTTGTGATCAAGCGCTGGGGTAAGACAGTCAGCTTGTCGTATTCTGCCAGAGACCCTCGCGACCCAAGGTATTGTGAGAATGAGCTATTGCATGTTCTAGCCACGAAGCACGGGGGCTTGTCCATATGAACAGAAAGAACGCCTACGAATTGCGGTGGGCCAAGTTCTCGGAGATCTTGAGAGACTCACAAAAGGACTTGAGAAGGGAGCCAATTGATCGCAAGTACGCACCTTGGGTCCATGCTATGTTCTCCCTCCCGATTGAAAGGGTCGAAAAAGCCTTGCTAAGGCAACTAGGCGTGTGATCAGACTGATCCGTAATTCCAGCCAGGATGCTCAGGGTCTCATGATCTACAACTCCTTCATAGGCATCTTCTTCTGTCCGTGGCTCTGGCCTACGAGATTCAATGCAGACTGTGCCATGCAGCGGACATACCCATAGAGGATTGGACCATGTCTGTTACAATATTACCATTTGATCTTGAATCTAAGCCCACGATTTCTGGAACGTGATCTTCCACGCTGATTTCTAGGGGGAATCTACAGGGATCAGAATAGACCGGACAAGCCGATAACGCGTGTCTTACGGAAACAAGCCCGTAATCCGGCTCGGACAGAAACGGGTCGTAGAAAAAAACCGAGATCGTGATTATTGTCCCGTGACACAAGAGCGGTCTATTCCGGCTCTTTTTGTGAGGGCCTTTCAAGCTCTTTCCGATACTTCGCGGTTTCGCGAATCGCGTGTGCGTCAGGGACTTATATGCGGTTAACTGCTAATGGGAATGGAGATGTCACCTTGAGGAATCGTCGAGTTTCAGCCCTTCTGGGAAAGAAAATTGGAATGAGCTGGGTCGTAATCTCCATAGTGATTTCAGTTGCCGTTTCCTACGCCGTCGCCTCCACCATCACCGTCTCCTCGACCACTTACCAGCAGATCCTTGGAGGCTACATCAGCTCAACGGGCGGTCTCACCGCAACGGACTCCGGATTCTCAACGGCATTGCTCGCCACCACAGCCGCCGGAACGTCATCCGGATCACCCATCACATTCGGCATCACAACCGGAACAGCATCGCCCGGCGTAGTAGCAAGCCACTGGCAATGGGCCTTCCAAGTCGCCACCACCGGAAGCACGGCCGCAAGCACCACCTTCACCGTTGCTCTAACGGTCAACCAGAACGGCGTGGCCACATCCTACACCGTATACGTGGCTACTGGAGGAACCGTCACCTCCGGCCAAGCGATAAACTGCATATTCGATATCGGAACCTCTGTAACAACACCATTGTCCTACACTTTCACGGTGAAATAGCCGAATTTCACGCCCTGATCTCGATTGGACGCTTCATCGACCGGGAGACAACTGAAGTGTTGTGTCCTTGAAGAAATCGGGCTCTACCCCACCTGCACCCAGAGAATTCAAGAGAGAAGTATGGTTGCGAGGATCGTTCCGATTATTCTCGGTGTTTGCTGGTTTGGAAGTTCCAACGGGTCGCCCCGTAGGGCTCGGCTGTGCCTAAGGCGAAGATCGTCTCAGGCTTCACCTCGTACACGTGCCACGGGGGCGGTCCCGCGCTGGGCGCGCTGTACGCGGCTGTGAACCCTTCCTTGACGACTGTCGGTTTCCATCCTTCCTCTGTGAACGCTTCCGCAATTCGCTTGAGTCGAGCCGCGTCTACTATTCTCCTAGCCGGACCCTCCACCACGAGGTCGAACTCGTGCGTTGCAATCGTTATCACGCTGTTTGGATTGCGTGCAATGTTCATGGCCTTACGGGTCTTTGGTCCAGCGGTGAAGTAGAAGGCGTCGTCTACGAACATGACTCCTACAGGCATCACGTGAGGTTTACCGTCCGGATTGGTGGTTGCCAGCCAGGCGGTGTGCCGGTCCGGTCCTCCTGTCTTTGGGGCTTGAGTGATTCTCTGCTGTAAACGCTTGTGGATTTTCTCCCAAGGGATTATTGGTGCGCCGTAGCCGTCGAGGTTCTTCTTAGAAATCGGATCTTTCAACCCAGATCCCTCCGTGTCATAATGGTCCCAAGTTGGACAATCGTTGTGAGGCAGGGCTGTGTTGGAGAAACGATATTACCAGTCAGGTCTCCGATTGGAGGATTCAATGTCTCATCGACGGGGAGACACTTCAGGTGATAAGTATTTGAAGAAACCATCTCTGGAATCAAAGGTCAAGTCGTTTGGAATGTATATTGATGGAGAATGGGTTCATTCGAAGACGGAAGAGAAGATTGACGTTGTTAACCCAACGACCGAGCGTGTTATTGGCCGGGTCCCTCGGGCGAATAGAGAGGAAGTCAAGGAGGCGCTGGAGGCTGCGAGAGATGCGCAGCCGAAATGGGAAGACACGCCTCCGATCAAGAGGGCTTCTTTCCTGTTCAAGATTGCACAGCTCATTCGTCGCGACAAAGAGAGGCTCGCGGAGGTTCTAACTGCAGAGCAAGGAAAGCCTCTTTTCGAATCTAGACTAGAAATAGAGGGATCAGCGGAGAACTTCGAATACTACGCCGAATTTGCTCGCAGGATACAGGGCGATGTTCTCCCAAGCGACAATCCTCGACAATCGATAATGATACTCAAGCTGCCCCTCGGTGTGGTTGCGTCTATTACTCCGTGGAACTTTCCGTCCGCGATGGCTGCCAGGAAGATAGCTCCCGCGCTCATAACAGGAAACACCGTCGTCACGAAGCCGTCCAGCAATACGCCGTTGAGTACTGTCGAACTGGTTAGGCTTGCAGAGAAAGCAGGACTCCCAAAGGGAGTCTTGAACATGGTGACGGGGAGTGGAGAATTGGTAGGCGACGAGTTAGTTTCCAACAAACTCACCTCGTTGATCACGATGACGGGAAGCACCGAGGCAGGCCAGAAAATAATGGAACGAGCATCAAATCACGTAGCCAAGCTCATCCTTGAGCTAGGCGGAAAAGCGCCGTTTATCGTGTGGAACGACGCAGACTTGTCCTGGGCTCTGAGATGTGCTATCTGGGCACGATTCTGGAATTGTGGACAGACCTGCATCTGCTCAGAGAGAATCTACCTCGACGACAAAATCAAAGACCGATTCCTCCCAGCCTTCGTCAAAATGGCCAGGGAACTCAGGATTGGTGATCCAACGAGCGGTCAGACTGATCTCGGGCCCATGGTGAGCGAGCAGGAGCGAGAGGTCAGTGCTCGGTTTGTCCAACAAGCTAGAGAGGAGGGAGGGAAAGTCATCATTGGAGGACAAGAGCCTCGAGGCCAGGCGAGAGGATGGTTTTACGAACCAACCATCATTCAGGATGTTGGTCAGAAGTCGTCTCTGGTTCAGAACGAGGTATTCGGTCCAGTCGTTCCGGTGTTGAGCGTGGACAGTTTTGATAGGGCGATTGAGTACGCGAACGATTCCAAGTATGGCCTCGCCTCCTACGTCTTCACAAAGGACAATACTAGAGTTCTGAAGGCGATGCACTTGATCAAGTTCGGGGAATGCTACATCAACCAGGTCGGACCCGAGCAGCTTCAGGGTGCTCACACGGGTTTCAGACAATCAGGTCTTGGCGCTGAAGGGTCGAAGTATGGCTTGGAGATGTACACGCAGCTCAAGACGTGTTATGTTGATTGGAATGACAAGCCAAATCTTCCCTATCTCTTTCCGTACGGCCGTAGGGAATAGCGAGGTCGCTAAAGATTGAAGATTACCGACGTTGAGATTTACCAGTTAGGCGAAAGAGCCTCTCCGGGAAGCGCTACTTGGGCCAGCAACTCTATTTTGTTGAAATTAACAACTTCCGATGGAACCGTGGGCTTTGGTGAAGCCGTTCCTACCCTCCGGGTCCAGCCGGTTATTCAGTCATTACGCGAGGTGGAGCGTGTCTACAAGGGGAAAGATCCACTCGACGTTGAACGCAATATGCACGAATGGCACAAGCACGACTTCTACATGCCCATGTCCTTTGAGTCAACAACTGCTGTCAGTGCGTTTGATATTGCATGCTGGGACATTATCGGGAAGCATTTCGGAGCGCCAATCTACGAACTGACCGGGGGCGCTTTTCGATCACGAGTTCGACTCTACCTTAACGGTTGGTATGACAATTGTGTCACACCAGCCCAATTTGCAGAATCCGCAAGAAAATCAGTCGCTAAAGGATACACAGCTCTAAAGTTCGACCCGTTTGGAGACTCGTATGATTACATCGAGGAGGAAGATCTCAATCTCGCTCACTCACGTGTCAAAGCGGTTCAGGAAGCGACCAACGGCAAAGTTGACCTGCTCATCGAGCATCACGGCAGATTCAACCCCAACTCGGCAATCATGATAGCGAAAAAGCTAGAGGAGTTTTCTCCTCTCTTTGTCGAAGAGCCAATACACCCCGACAACCCTGAGGGTCTAGGAAAATATCGAGAGGCGACACGACTCCGAGTCGCCCTCGGGGAAAGACTCCTCACAAAGGAACAAGTCGTCCAAGTCCTCTCGGATAATCTGGCAGACTTCCTCCAAGTGGATCTTACCAACATTGGCGGGATTACGCAAGCCCGCAAAGTAGCCGGGATAGCCGAAGCGTTTGGTGTTGAAATGGCGTTCCACAACGCCTTTGGTCCAATCCAGAACGCTGCAACCATCCAAGTAGACGCGACCATCCCGAATTTTCTGATCCAGGAGTCCTTCTACGACTGTTTCCCGGCGTGGAAACGACAACTCGTCAACGATGAACCGAAAATCGAGAACGGATATGCTACCGTTCCGAAAAGACCTGGAATCGGCGTTGAAGTCAACGAGAAGATCCTTGACAAATACAAGGTGGAAGGCCAGGAATATTTCAATCCTGACGAGCCCGTCTGGGTCGTCAAGAACACCTGGAAGAACCCGAAAGAACGCCTATGTAAGTCGGATTCTCAAGAACGTTGAAGCCTGCGTGAAAAACCAGAAACTTCTGGAGAATATCCCTTCGAATTGACCGCGGTGAAGATGAACGAGTGGAACCCCAGCCTCATTGTTACGGGCTCAACGGCATACAATTACAATTGGTATCAGAGTTGGAGTATGTGCAGTGGGAGCTATCCATGCGCTCCCAAAATGACAGTTTCAGCAGTGGACTCCTCCAACAGCTTCACCTTCAACTACTTATCCAGTTCCAACACGTAGCAACTCTCTGAACCCTTCATTTACCTCTTTCTTGTTCATAGTGGAATCCCGCGCCTATTCGACGGTTCGACCCCATGAGAGCCCGAGGCGAAGGCTTAACGGCCAAAGAAAAGGATTCTAATGTTACGCGGGACTTGGGATTTCGTGCTTCATATCTTCCCTTCTAGATTAGTATACTCACAGACCGCTCCAGCCAAGAATACTTCGAACGGAGAAGAAAGAACAGATCTAGCCTTTCTGCTCGGACTAGTGGGTGGATTACTGATGGTAGTTTTGCCGCTCACTCAGGTGCAATTCTACAATGGTCCACCCTGCCTCTTATCGTCTGGCTGTCCTACCATCCCGGAATCGGTAGCCAGTGTCCTTCTCATTGCAGCGGCTGTTGACTTATTCACCGGCATCGCAGTCATTTTTGCGGCGTCGATGTTGAGGATCGGGAATCCTAGGCAATTGTCACGTTACGGTTGGTTGCTAGTATCACTCGCCGTATTTCACATGTCGAGTCTGATTAGTTCCATGGTAATTTCCACATTGTACAAAGGAGTCGGGGGTCCCGCAATCTACGATTTTCTTGGGCCCCTGATTGTACTTTGGAGCGGCTGGGTTGTGGTAAAGAAGAAGCCAAAAGCAAGACACTGAACCGGCTTCACAACTATGCGAGCCCTTACTGTGACTCCAGGCGTCAAGAACAGCATCAGACTTGACGACATAGACCCGCCGATCCCATCATCCTCCCAAGCCCTTCTCCGGGTCCAGGAAATCGGCATTTGCGGAACAGATCTTGACATCAACCAGGGCTTCTATGGAGAAGCTCCGCCTGGGTCAAACTACCTCGTTACAGGGCACGAGTCTCTGGCCGTAATCGAAAGCATCCCGGGAAGCGCTCATGGAATTTCAAAGGGCGATCTTGTCGTTCCAACGGTGCGTCGCCCTGACTCGTGCATAAACTGTCTCAACGGGGAGTCGGATATGTGCTTGACGGGTAATTATCGAGAGCATGGGA
>VBBD01000045.1 GCA_005882895.1 Candidatus Bathyarchaeota archaeon
CAAACCATGAGTGTCCGCGATGTGGGCGGACGCAACTGAACGTCTACTTCTCGGACCAGACAGACAACCGTGTGGGCGCCTGGTGCGAGTTCTGCAATCTCAAGGCGTACTATTTCGGCGAAAGACTCGTCCCAATAAATTCCTAGTCCGATCATGTTTGCAAGATCTATTCTGGGGGAGTGGCTCCCTCGGGAATGTTGAGAGTCATCTCTCCTTCAACCATCTTTCTCTGTAATCGGGCGGTGAAAAGCTCCAAGTCCACCTTGAGCTCTTCAAGTCTCTTAATCGCTTCAGGTTGTAGTATCGGGCTGACATTTTGGCCGCCTATCCGTCCATACGCAACGGCTTCGAACGGGAATCTTTCTCCCTTGTAGATCGCGTAGCCTGTTAGGAAATTGGCGACTCCGCCACCGACACCGCTCGATTCACCCATCTCGTCGATGAAAATGTCCATGTCGTACTGGAGCTGAGCGTCCTCATCTTTTCGAAAAGGGTTCTGAGAACTCATCGATGATCAGCCGTAGGCCGGCATGTCTAGTGGGTGCCATTGTTTCGCTCTGAGGCTCCTGACCCGTGACCATGATAGCCAACCGGTGACGACGGATGCGGCCAACAGGACATCTAACGTTGTCGCGCTCGCGGTGAGGCTGGTTGCGAATTGGATCCATAGCTGAGCTGCAAACGCGGTTGCAACTGCTGCTAGTCCTAGTGTAGCGGGCCAGAGTTTGGGCCTATGCAAGAAGATTCCAGCTACGATAGTAGCTAGGGCGAGAATTGCAAAGACACCCAGAATCGCGGGATTGCCGAGATTGAACGAAGCGCTCAAGCCGAGCAGGATTCCTGAGATTATGAACAAGATGCTTGTCAGGTTGAGAACGTTGTATCTCGACGGCTGGATTACCGCCGCGGACAATGGCGGTGTGAACGAGAATGGTTTTCCGAGCGCTTGGTTAGCGTTTGTTGTTCCAAGATGCTTCTTGCCAGTGATGACGTCAACGGGCGCGTTGACGAAGTTTTCAACGAGGATGATTCTGTGCTGGCCTATGCCTGAGGCGGGACCGGCCTCTATGGAATAGTCGGGTCCAACTTTGAGTTCGAGTTTTGTGTCGGGCGTACATGAGTGTTGCAATGTGGCACCGGGCTTTGCCTGAATGAGGGTCCAGTTCGAGCCGGTGTTTCTCGTGCAGATTAGCGCGGCCCATTTTGATTCTGGCTCTATCTTTGGGAGTCCGACTTCAGGTGCGAGGTCTGTCATGCCGTAACGTTTGTCTTCGCAGAAGGTCTGCGGGCACGCCCGGCATTTCCAGACGTCTATCGCGCCCATAACGTAGCCCTTATCGATGAGGTTGACGACTCCGAAATAGACTACGTCGTGCTGATGTAACTCCAAGACTGAAGTCTGCGAGAGGAGCTTGGTCCTTGAAAAGTCTTGGCACAACGAAGGAGAACCATTGTTTTTTACCGACCAAGAGAACCGTGAGCGCGAACCCGTCTTGCTGGACATCAAGCTCGTGAGGGAGAACCCCGAGGTAGTTAGAGAGAGCTTGCGAAAGAGAGGCCTGCCTGACAAGCTGGACCAGGTGGAGCTTCTGCTGAACCTGGACACTGAGTGGCGGCGGCTCCAAGCAGAAGCTGATCAGTTGAGGAAGAGAAGGAACGAGATTACCGCCGCAATCGCGGAGGCGAGGAAGCAGAAACACGATACTACAACATTGATGAAAGAAGCAGAGATCATTCCGGAGAAGATCAAAAGCCTCGAAACAAGAATCGGTCAGGAAAAAGAGAGGATTGAGAATATTCTCATGAACCTTCCTAACATCGCCCATGATAGCGTCCCCTTTGGAAAGGATGAGGACGACAATGTTGAAGTGAGAAAGTCGGGTACTATTCCAAAGTTTGATTTCAAGACGCTCGATCACATTGATCTAGGACTCAAACATGGGCTCATTGATATCGAGAAAGCCGGACGCGTTGCCGGAGCACGGTTCTATTATCTGAGAAAAGACCTTGTCCAGCTGAACTACGCCCTCATCAGGTATGGATTAGATTTTGTCGCGAAAAAAGGCTTCCAGCTCCACCAGCCCCCATACTTCCTCCGGCGCGACGTGATTGCGGGGGCGGTCTCGCTCACCGACTTTGAAGAAATGATCTACAAGATCGAGGGAGAAGATCTCTACTTGATCCCTACCGCCGAACACGCTCTTCTAGCGCTTCACAATGACGATATCATCGATCAACCGAACCTGCCGCTGCGCTACGGTGCAATCAGCCCATGTTTCCGAAAAGAGGCCGGGGCACATGGGAGAGATACCAAGGGGATATTTCGGGTCCACCAGTTCGAGAAGGTTGAGATGTTCCTCTTCTCAACCCCTGAGGATTCTTGGAAATTGCACGAAGAGCTAGTCCACAACGTGGAGGAGTTCTTTCAAAGCCTCAAGATCCCACATAGGATCGTGAACGTGTGCACTGGAGACCTCGGGACTGTTGCGGCGAAAAAGTATGATCTGGAGGCTTGGTTGCCTGGACAGGGCAAGTATCGGGAGATGGCGTCGTGCAGTAACTGTACCTCTTACCAAGCGGTCAGATCAAAAGTCCGGTACAGAGAAAAGCCGAGCCTCCCGACCAAATACGTGCATACGCTGAACAGTACTCTCGTTGCAACTGAGCGTGCCATCGTGGCGATTATGGAAAATAATCAGACGCACGATGGAACGATCGAGATACCGCATGTTCTGCAAAGTTACATGAACGGGCAGCGAGAGATTCCCCAACACTGATAGCCGACTCCTAGAGCGACCGTCAAGCGCCACCCGCCAGATCTGTCGACACGTTTGCCCCGTTATACAAAGACAAGGGCGGTACCGATAAGGTAGAGGACGGCTGACGCTGCCACACCGATTATCAGCGTTTCAAGTCCGCTCCTCCAAAACTTCCTTCCCACA
>VBBD01000038.1 GCA_005882895.1 Candidatus Bathyarchaeota archaeon
TCGTGACCATGAAAGATATCCTGCAAGTGACACCGGCGATAATCGACCTGGCCACGGAGAAGAGTCGAGCTGGACTAGAGAGCCCGCGAACACGCGTCTCACTTGGGGGGTACTGCGATGAATGCGAAGCATGGTCAGACAACCTGGTCCAGAAAGACGGGACCTTCCTCTGTTCAGATTGCTCAAGGGACCTTGGACAACCTGAAGAGCCCTAGGGACGAAGTACACACAGGCCCGTCTAGCCTACTCATTCGAGACGCTCATATTTGGATTAAGAACGATATCATCAGAGGCTCCATCCTCATAGAAGACGGAAGGATCCAGAAGATCGCACGAAGGATTCCTAAACGAGCCGACGAAGAGATTCTAGCTCGACGATTGGTGGCACTGCCCGGGCTCATTGACGCCCACGTCCACTTGCGCGATCTGAGGCTATCCTACAAAGAGGATTTCACAAGCGGAACTGCCGCCGCCGCTGCGGGAGGGTTTACCACTGTTTTGGACATGCCGAATACCTTGCCACCAACGGACTCAGCTCAGCGTCTACGAGAGAAGACCCGGGGAGCCTCAAGAAAAATCCTAGTAAACGTAGGCTTCCACGCCGCCGCTGTTGAGGATCGAAGCGCAGCGAAGGCGATGAAGGCGGCTGGGGCGTTCTCGATGAAACTCTACCTCCCGAAACCTATTGCCCCCTTGGACGTGGGGGATGACCACGCAATTGTCCAAGCTCTGAGGGCTGCGAAAGAAGCATCACTCCCAGTCACTGTTCATGCGGAAGACGCATCCCAGATCGAAGGGACCGGAACGATTCGGGGCTTCAAGGAACTGGTTAGATCTAGACCGGGAAATGCTGAGACGAGCGCTGTAAGCAGGATGCTGCGACTGCAGAGGCAAATCGGCTCTCGCATTCACTTCTGCCATCTCACCCTCCCGTCTAGCGTCTCTGCAATTGACGATCTGCATTCGGGCCGATTGTCCTCGGAAGTTACCCCGCATCATACTCTACTCTCCGAGGATTCCGTGGAGACGCTAGGCTGGAAGGCCTGGATGGTGCCCCCGCTTAGACCTCGGCGAGTAAGTAACAGTCTGTTTCGGGCAATGGCAACTGGCACCGCTACAATCATTGCCACAGATCATGCCCCGCACATTATCAGAGAAAAACAACGTTCGCCTCTAAGGAGCCCCCCCGGAATACCGGGACTCGAAACGGCCGTACCTTTGATGCTGACCATGGTCAACAAGAGAAAGCTGTCTCTTAGACGATTGGTCTCGCTCCTCTCAACCAATCCCGCGAAGGTCTTCGGTCTCAGTTCGAAGGGAAGGCTGGAGAATGGAGTAGATGGCGACGTGGTTTTGATCGACATGAAAAAGATGGGAAAGATAGACACTGAGAAATTCTTCTCCAAGGCACACTACTCCCCATTCCAGGGTTGGAAGACACAAGGTTCTGTCCACACCACGATCGTAAATGGCTCAGTTGTCTATCGCGAGGGCGAGATCACGGGAAAGCCAGGCGGTGGCAAGGTGCTGAGAAATGGAATGTGCTAATGAGGTTTCTCGTTGACGGAATGCTAGGTGGACTAGCAAGATGGTTGCGGATACTAGGACAAGAGGTGAGATACGACTCGAGTGCGAAGGACAATGACCTCCTGCGAATCGCCGATGAGGAGAACATGGTCCTGCTAACGAGAGACCAAGAATTGTACCGGCGAGCAGTAGCTAGGAAGATAACGTCCGCTCTCGTCCTAGGCGAAACGGAGGAAGAGAGATTGGCTCAGATGGCGAGCACCTTCGGCGTAATCTTGGACGCTAACATGGCTGAGACGAAGTGTCCAGAGTGTGGATCGGCCCTAAAAGAGACACCGAAGAATGACTTGGTGGACAAGGTTCCGCTAGCAAGCCTCAAGCTGTACAACCAATTCTGGAAGTGCACCGATTTGAACTGCGGAAAAGTGTATTGGGTCGGAAGCCACTGGAAACAGATGCGTCATACTCTTGAAGAGGCAAGGAAGCTAGCAAGACTGATACGATGATGAATCTGTTATCAACTGAAGAAGGAAGGATACTTGTCGGAACTGCACGGCAAGCAATAACACATCACCTAGACGGGAAAAACTTCGATCCAGCTGATCGTGTAAATTCCGAATTATCCGTCCCGCGAGGAGTATTCGTCACACTATTTGACCATATGATGAGCCGAGGGCTGCGCGGTTGTATTGGTAACCCATTCCCGAAGACGTCGCTGCTGAATGAGACGGTACGTTGTGCGGTCGAAGCGGCTACAATGGATCCGAGATTTGCGCCTCTACGGCAGGACGAGTTCCTACGAAGCATAGCCTTGGAGGCGACCGTTCTCTCACCCCTCGAGCATATCACGGTCAAGAGCCCGCTGGACTTTCCTTTGAACATCAAAGTTGGACGAGATGGCCTGCTTGTGGGTGGAGTCGGAACCAGAGGGCTTCTGCTGCCACAGGTTGCAATAGACGAGGGCTTCGATGAAGAGGAGTTTCTCAACCAGTGTTGTTTGAAAGCTGGACTGATGCCAGATGCATGGGTGACTGGCAGCGTGAAGGTTGCTCGGTTCCAAGGGCAGATCTTTTCAGAAGACGCACCAGGAGGGCGAGTGTTCGAGAGGAAGCTGAAAGGGATAGGACGTAAAGGTTGAGATTGTATATTGGGCCTTGCGGGCTGGGCCTCGGGCATATTACAAGGTGCGACGCGATCGCCCGAGAGTTCTCGAACGAGAACGTGGACGTCCTGTTCTCGTCCTATCTTGACGCGCTGGGTTATCTGAAGCGTTCCGGTTTCACCTACTTTAGTGCGATTCCCTTGTCATTCCGAACTAGGGAAGATGGAACGATTGACCCAAAGATGACGATGAGCCAGAACGGCGTAACTGTGGGACTGTGGGATTTCATACGCCAGCTGATAGGAGAAATACGGCAGATCTCAGCGTTCGAACCTGATGTAGTGATATCTGACACAAGAATCTCTACTCTCATTGCTGCTTTCATTTTGAGAAAACCTAGAATTCTGATCCTCAACCAGTACTCTGTGCAGATGCCCAAGGATAGTAGAAAACACAGATTGGCTGATAGGCCGATGCTTTTCGCGGCAAAGATCATCTGGAGGTATATTTCCGCAATGCTGGAGCTGGCGTGGGGCGTGAGCGACCTGATCATTGTTCCTGATCTCAAGGCTCCTTACACGATTTCAAGATACAATCTGGCGATCCCTCCGGGAATTAGGAGAAAGGTTCGGCTTGTCGGGCCCCTAACGCCATCAAAGCACAGTTTTCCAAAAGGTGCTCGACGTTCAAGTACAAAAACACCATTGGTCTTTGCGTGCGTTAGTGGTCCTGCGACCGACCGGAAGTATCTTGTGAACAAACTGACAGATATCCTCAAACAGTTTCCTAGAGACTACGAGCTGATTCTGAGCTGCGGCGATCCTAACGGATCATTTGGGGAAAAGAGGATCGGGAATCTCACTGTTCACGAGTGGATGACGGAGCAGTTGTACTGGAGGACTTTCGAGCGCGCGGACGTGATTGTCTCAAGAGCTGGGCATGAGACGATTATGAAGGCTATTTCCGAGGGGAAGCCGTTGGTGTTGATTCCTCCTCCGAATCATACTGAGCAGGCGAATAATGCGAGGCGGGCGGAGGAGCTTGGAGTAGCTGTTGTACTGGATCAATCTATGCTGGACGCCAAAGAGCTGGCTGGAGCGATCTCGAGGAGTCTGAAGGATAACACGGAGAACGCGCAAAGGCTGAGTGGAACGTTGGGTTCAGAGAGTGGGATCGGAGCAGTGGTTGACGCTGTTTCCCAGCTGGTAGCTGCCAGGTAGGGCTGTTGGTAATCCTTTTGCCGCGGGGACGGGTTACAATATGGGTAAGAGAGATTTTCGTGTCCCAACAGCAGGATTTGAACAACCTCAAGAACCTGGTTGGAGCAGAGAACGTTCTAGCCGAATGTGCAGGTGTGAACTATACGGTCTACGTGACAGATTCGAGGTTGCTGGTTGGGAAGAGGTTTGCGCTTGGAGAAAAGTACGTGAACGTTCCCCACGCCGAAGTGAGCACGCTGGAGCTGATAACTAAGAGTCTGATCCCGCCGTTGACCTATGCTGTTCTAGGCGCGATAGCCGTCTTTCTTGTATGGTGGTTTCCCGGTCAGGCTAGGCTTAGCCTGCCTCAGGCGCCGTTCGATCTGGTACTAATCGGTACGGTTTTGGTGTTCTTGGCGGCCGTCGTGGCCACGTGGTGGAGGAGGAGGGTGGCGGTGCTGAGGATCGGGATCTCAGGGACTAAGGAGCCTATCACTGTGAAGCTTGTTCCTGCGTCGAAGGCTGAGGGCGTGTTCAAGGCTCTGAAAGGTTAGCTTGCTTTCACGAAGGAAGAACCGCTGGGCTGCGACCGGTAAACGTGGGCTCTCAGCGTTTTCACGAAGGGCGGGGCGCGGGAAAATCGGCCACCCGGGGGGGTCGCATATTAGTTAGCAGAGAAAAATAGTTACAGGAAAAAGAAAAGTTACGGGAAAAAGAATTTTTGGAAAAAGGAACGTTTTGCTTTTTGAGCAACTAAGGGAACGAAAAGAATGCCAGAGGATAGGGTTACGGAGAGAGCAGATTCTTAGCAAGTGGGCACCTTTCTGATCGAATCGATGGCATAGAATGGTTAATGGCTCTCCAGTCCCGCCGAGTCAGTGCCTTGAGCCGAGAGATCAAGCTGGGCGACCGGGTCCTCCTCTACCAAGACGTTCGCCGCAAATGGATTGCAAAGGTGGAACCGGGAAGGTTCCACACTCACCGGGGCTACTTCGAGCTAGCCGAGCTAGTGGGCAGGGAGTACGGCGGGTCCATACGGACAAGCATGGGCCAGAACCTTGCCGTGTTCAAGCCACGAGCACTCGACATTGTCGAATCGTTCGATCGTCCAACCCAGATCTTGTACCCTAAGGACATCGGGTATGCCCTGTTTCAGCTAGGCATAGGAAACGGGGACAGAGTGTTGGAGGTCGGGACTGGAAGCGGCGCACTAACATCCGCTCTCGCCAGAGGCGTGGCGCCGGACGGCCAAGTGTTCACCTATGAGATGAGGCCAGAGTTCTTGCGAGCCGCACGGGCGAACGTCGACAAGGCAGGATTTGGCCCGCTGGTAACTTTTCACAACGAAGACCCGACAGAGGGATTCGAGGAAAAAGAGGCGGATGCTGTTGTTGTCGACCTTGGCGACCCCTGGAGGATGGTAGCGGCCGCGTGGAGAGCGCTGATCGGAGGGGGACTGCTCGCAGGATTCACTCCCACAATAAACCAGCTCGAGAAACTTGCGGTGGCACTGCGCGAAGGAGGTTTCATGATCCTCGAGGCAGTGGAACTGCTCATGCGAGAGTTCAAGACGGAGGCTGGAAAGATAAGACCCGAGACGAGGATGATAGGACACACGGCGTATGTGACGATTGCGCGGAAGCTTCTTCCAGCCTCTGACGTGTGAATCATCTATATACGGGACTGTTCGAGGAACAGACCAGTAGCTGGTGCGATAACAACGGGCACTAAGACAACGATAGCGGGGACGGAAATGCACGACATTCTAAGAGCCATAATGGTCGTGATAGCAGGCGCGCTGATGATCCTGCCAGCTTATCTGAACTACGAGCTGTTCCACCGACTCAACCTCGACATCACAGTCTCAATGTCGATCAGCCTAACTTCCTTCGCCCTGGGAATACTCATCTTCATACTAGTCGTGGGCAAGGAAAAGATAGAGGGACGAAAGAAACCATAACCACTAACGCAAGACTCGGAACATCCAAGCTCGGTCAATACTCTTATCTTCGTCTCGAGTTCCGGGACACTAGACATGAAGCAGTACGATCTGATCACGATCGGCACAGGATCAGCGATGAACATTGTCGACGCAATGATCCAGGAGAATCCGAACATTCGGGTCGCGGTCATAGACAAGGACGAGCCGGGAGGCATATGCCTAACACGCGGCTGCATCCCTTCCAAAATACTGCTGTACCCTGCGGAACTGGTCAGAACGATTGAGAAGGCACGCGAGCTAGGTGTAGACGCGAAGATCGCTAGTATCAATTTTCAGATGGTGATGGAGCGAATGCGGACCCTCATCAACCGAGATATCGACCAGATCAGAGAGGGTTTGTCCAGCTCGAAGAACATTGACTACTACCACACTCGATCAGAGTTCATCTCGCCATACACCATGAGAGTTGACGGAACCGAGATCACATCCAAGATGATATTCCTCTGTATCGGGTCAAAGATCAACATCCCACCAATCAAAGGACTTGACAAGATCAAGTACCACACCAGCGACACAGTCCTCAAGCTTACAAGACTACCAGAGAGTATCGCAATTATCGGAGGCGGCTACATCGCCGCGGAGTACGGCCACTTCTTCTCAAGCATGGGATCGAAAGTCACAATCATCGGAAGGAATCCACAGTTCGTACCAGAAGAGGAGCCAGAAGTCTCAGCGCTCGCGAAAAAGGAACTGGAACGGCATATGACGGTTCTGACAAACCAGGAAGTGAAAGAAGTCAAGGAGGTGGGGGACAGGAAGGAACTTGTGGCTGTGGACCGGAAATCAGGAAAAAACACAATCATAACTGCCAAAGAGATCATGGTCGCAACTGGAAGAGGTCCGATCACGGATATTCTCCATCCAGAGAAGTCCGGGATCAGGCTCACAAAGGAAGGCTGGATTGAAGTGAACGAGTACCTGGAAACCTCGCAGCCGAACGTATGGGCGCTTGGCGATGCTGATGGAAAATATCCGTTCAAACACGTTGCGAATTACGAGTCAAAGATCGTCTACTACAACGCGATACTGAAAAAGAAAGTCAAGGCGGACTACCACGCCATTCCGCATGCAGTCTTCACTTACCCCGAGATCGCAAGCGTCGGGCTAGGGGAGAAAGACGCGATAGCGAAGCTCGGACAAGACAAGGTCCTGATCGGATTACAGAAATACGAAGATACGGCCAAGGGCGAGGCAATGAACGTGAAAGACTATTTCGTCAAGGTCATTGTCGAAGCAGATACGATGAGAATCCTCGGAGCACACATCATCGGACCCTATGCGTCAATTCTCATTCACGAGATCATACCGTTGATGTATACGGGGAATGGTTCGTACGAGCCGATTAGCGACTCGATCCACATTCACCCAGCGCTCAGCGAAGTCGTGGATAGAGCGTTCCAGTCCCTCGTCCCAGCAGAACACTACCAGCACATGAAACTACACTCTCACGAACTCGTCGCCGCATAGCCTCCGATTTGAACGAGGTTCGCTTGATCATTCTTGCGTCGCGAGACGCTTGAAACGTACCCCTTTTTCGCTAAGCTGGTTTGCTGTCCAGCAGTGATTCTGGGCGATTTCTGCGATTCTGGGCACAATCTAGCCATGGATGCCAGGGCGAGAAGTCGATAAATCTTCAACCAATCACGAACGATTCATGGGCAGAGTAGAGACCACCTCCCAGATTCGCGATCAGGGCTGAAAACGGGCGAAATCCTTCATTTCCTAAGTTGGAAATGTTCCCACAAACCAGAATATACCTGTCTAGGTTGTGTCGTGAGACAGACTTGCGAATAAGCGCGGTAATACCAGTCTATAACGAGGAGGAGGTCATAGACGAGTTCTCCTCCAGACTAGTATTAGCGCTCGAAAAGATCGATCCTGATTACGAGGCAATATTCATCGTCGAGGGAACAGACGCAACTCTCGAAAAACTGACCGCACTCGCCAAGGAAAACCCCCGGATAAAAGTTCACTACAGCCAAGAAAGACTTGGCCTGGGAAAAGCGATGAAAAAAGGATTCGGACTCATAGACGAGGATACCGAATATGTCGTCACGATGGACGCGGACCTTAACCACCAACCGGAAGAGATACAGAACCTGATGGCGGCGGCCAAGACTGCGGACATTGTCGTGGGAAGCCGGAACACGAACAAGGGAATGGTCGAAGAACTCCCCCTAGTCAAGAGAATGATAAGCGCCACCACTAACTGGACAATGCGGAAGATCTTTCACATACCCTCCAACGACGTCACCTCCGGGTTCAGAATCTACACGTGCAGAGCAGTGGAAACGTTACGGGATCAGATCGTGGCCAAGAATTTCGAGATTCAACCAGAACTCCTCATCCGAGCCAGAAAGAAAGGCATGCCAATCACCGATGTCCCGATCACATTTCTACCCAGACCACGCGGAACAAGCAAGCTCAGCTTTGTCAAAAGCGGAATCGGATACGCAATGCTGATCATAAGGCTCGGACTCTAAAGCCAACTCTTCAACGCCTGCTGATCAGACCTCGCATGCTTCTGCAAGACCTCAACAGCCTTCTGAAGAGTCAACTGCTTGAACTCAATCCCAGACTTCGCCAAAGTAGACTGGGACCCTTTCGCGACACTCGGGGCCACTATGATCGGACGTAACTTCTTTCCCTGGGGAGCTTGTAGATATTTCAGATACTCCAACAGCTGCTTGATGGCAGGAAAACCCGCCGGGTCCTTCTTGATCTCGATAACAAGTGTGTTGCCCTCAGCATCAACTCCATAGACATCCACAAACCCCGGAGGTACTTTCTTCTCATAATCCAGGATCTTGAAGCCCGGCTCAATGATATCCGGCTGGAGAATGATGGCTCGCTGCATCTCCTCCTCGCTCGCGTGAAGGATAAACTCCGCGTCATCCTGCAGAAGAAAAGTGC
Source organism: Candidatus Bathyarchaeota archaeon (assembly GCA_005882895.1). Taxonomy (GTDB): domain Archaea; phylum Thermoproteota; class Bathyarchaeia; order 40CM-2-53-6; family 40CM-2-53-6; genus 40CM-2-53-6. Next base: position 8,744 of record VBBD01000038.1, read on the forward strand.
CAAGAAACTGGACCTCTCTCACCACCAAAGTCAGACTCTCGAGCGGATTAGGACGAACCGCCTTTAGAATGAGAGTCCCATCGTTTGCATGGGCTTGAATGATGCATCCTGATGGCTGCCAGTTAACCGGCTGATAGTCGCGCCCGCGGTGTACCAGTATGCAGCCATCTCCCTTCACAATTACCAATCGTTCACCCTCCCCCAGATGACTCCCGGTCCTACCCGTGTACTCCACACTACAGGACGCGACCATAACCACTAGCTTCCGAGCTTCGAGACCGATGACCAATTCCTTGCGAGCCTCATCAAGGCTTGGCGAGATCATGACTGGCAACTTGAACCGCGCGAAAGGTTCAATGCATTAGTGGAGCAATATATCGACACACCCTTGCCTGCGAAGGACGCCGAAACTATTACGAAATGGTACGACGCCCTATCCAGGAATTATGACGAGCTTTACGGCGAGGAACAAAACAAGAAGCATGCGAAAGTGTTGGAGCTACTTGGAAACAGAGAGTTCAAGATAATCGTCGACGTTGGATGCGGAACAGGCAAACTTCTCGGACTCATTTCCCCACGAAGCCGATTTGGCTTAGGAATCGACCTCTCCCTTCAAATGCTGAAAAGGGCAAAGCGGAGAACAACAGACAGTGGTGTCCAGCTGGTCCGAGCTGACGCCTCGCACTTACCATTGCAAGATCACATTGCCGACGGAGTCACCTCCGTGTCAATGACAGAATCAGGTTCTGTCTTCGAGGAACATTTCAATGAACTCTCGAGAATCGCTACCAAGGACGCCACGTTAATCATGACGATTTTTGACGACAAAGATCGAACCTCTTGGAAACAACTGAGTGAGACGAGAATCGAACTCGTTGCCTCTTTGTCTGATAGAGAACAACTTTACTTGCTCGACAGGGCCAAACATCGAGTCAGGGCATCTTCCGAATCCTCGGCTCTAGTTTAAGAATAACCTGCACCATCTTTACTGGTGACTATAATGGCAGGATGTTCCCACCAATGGCGGGGAAGAGGCCCGATGACTCGTTGTATAAGATGTGGAAAGCTCAAGTCTGAGTTCCGGAAAGAGCAGCACACTCAAAAGATGATGGCCAGAGAGAACTCCAAATCAGAAGAATAAGTCCGCTCCACCACACCGTCCGTTTTCGATATGCTATTTACTCGCGATCCTTCGTCTTTGTCCAAGAGTTTTTATGTCCTGCCGTGAAGCGTCGGCGTAAGGCGCAAATTGGAACCTTCAAGAAAACCGTTGAACCTACTCGTTCGAAAGTTGCAAGCCGACGTCTCGGTCCGGTTGAAGAATGACGCGGAGTACAGAGGCAAGATGATCGACTGCGACAGCCACATGAACATCATCCTCGACGGAGCAAGAGAATATCGAGGAGGAGACCCATCCACGAATTTTGGCAGCCTGATCGTTAGAGGCAGTAACGTCCTCTACATCTGTGTAAGCGAACCCACACCATAGGATTGCCTCAGGTCGCCCTTTCAGAAGTTGCAGTCTCAATAAGTTTGTAGTAGTAAGGAGTCTGCTTGAGTAAGCGCTTCAGAGCTAATGAAAGTGGTATCCCCACGAGACCTCCTGCCACGACCTGAAGGATGTTGAACGGTAGCTCCCCCGAAGCCGCAACTATCCCTGTAAATTCCGACGAGCCGAATACCAGTGAGATGAAAAAAGACTCGGCCAAGAAGTATCCGGCAACCATGACAACGCTGCCGACAACCCAACCGAATAGCACGCTTCCTCTAAATTGTCTCTGCGAGATCAGACCCGCGAGGAGACCCTCCAATCCCTTAATGATGAACGTAAAAGGGGCAAATGTGCCAAATGGACTCAGCGCGTCCGATAGAGAGGATCCAACTGCGCCTGAGATGCCTCCAATCACCGGGCCAAAAGCGAACGCGAAAGTGAAGATCATGATATCCCCGAAGTTAAAGTAACCATTAGTGGAAAAAATCGGAAATTGAAATAGAAAGGTTGACAGGAAGACCATGACGATAGTGACTGCGGACAGAGTCATAGTGACCACTGGAGTTCGTCTGCCACTCACGGTCCTAGGTTGAGTCGTTTCGCTAGCGTTTGGCAATTCGGTTCACCTGAACAGTCTGATTGGCAATCACCGGACTTGTTTCCACTCGAATCCCTTTCGATCCCAAAGCTGCTTGAATGAATCCGAAGTAGGGTGGCGAGGGGCGGGCAGGCCTGGATTTGAATTCGGCATGGAACTGTGTTGCAAAATGGAATCTGTTCGAAGGGACCTCTAGAATCTCCATTCTGCGGTTAAGGTCGCTCTTTCCGGAGAACTTCAATCCTTTTGACGTGATTTCTTGAATATATTTGGGCTTAACTTCTAATCGATGCCGGTGCCTCTCCCACACACTTTTGTTGCGGTAAAGAGAATAGGCCATGGTTCCTTCGTCGATCGCGATCTCGTGAGCCCCCAATCTCATCGTCCCGCCTTTCTCTAAGACCCCATTTTGTTCGGGCATCAGATCAATAACAATACTCTTCGATTCTGGGTTTAGTTCGGAACTCGTTGCGGTAACAATGCCAATGTGCCTGGCATACTCGACGACTGCTAGCTGGAAACCGTAGCATATGCCCAGAAAAGGAATATCGTGAGATCGAGAGTATTCGATCGCGCGAATCTTGCCCTCAGCGCCTCTTGATCCGAATCCTCCTGGGACAAGCACTCCGTCGAACTTTGAGAGAACGTGAACCTTTTCTGGTCGGGTCTCGAAATCATCAGTCTCAATCCATTCTATGTTGACCTTAGCTCCAGTCGAAGCTCCCGCATCTTTGAGCGCCTCGTTGACGCTTACATAACAATCGGCGAGTTCCGCGTACTTGCCGCATATGGCTATATTCACCTGCTTTGGAGGATTGAGATGATCCCCCACTGTTTTCTTCCAAGGACCCCATTGAGGCGGTTTCTCGGGCAATCTAAGACGACGTGCAATGAATTCGCCGAGTCCTTGCTGGTCTAGGAGGAGAGGTGATTGATAGATACTGTCCATGTCTTGGGACGTGAATACAGCTGACTCCTCCACGTTGCAGAAGAGGGCAATCTTTCGCCTCGGTTCCTGCTTTAGAGGCGCCTTGCTTCTCGCAACGAGGATGTCAGGCTGCACTCCGATTCGGCGAAGCTCTTGGACACTATGTTGAGTGGGCTTGGTCTTCTGCTCCCCTACTACATCCAAAACAGGAACAAGGGTAACGTGGACATTGAGAACGTTCTCGCCACCCTCTTCCAGGCGAAGTTGGCGTGCAGCTTCGAGATATGGTAGAGATTCGATGTCGCCGACTGTTCCACCTATTTCTACCAGCACTAAGTCTACTCCCTCTTCCTTAGGAATCCTACGGAGTCTATCCTTGATCTCATCGGTTATGTGAGGTATGATCTGGACGCATTTGCCCAGAAAGTCGCCCTTGCGCTCTCGCTCGATGACTGAGAAATACACTTGACCTGTTGTTATGTTGTGATTCTTTGGAACGTTGATATCTAGGAACCTTTCATAGGTCCCCACGTCCATGTCTGTCTCTCCACCGTCTTCTGTGACGAAGACCTCGCCGTGAATGTAGGGATTCATCGTTCCCGCGTCGTAGTTGAGATACGGATCAATTTTGACGGCGGTAACTTTGAGGCCGCGGACCTGAATTATTTTCCCGATAGAAGCGGCGATAACCCCCTTGCCTATTCCGGACATTACGCCGCCCGTGACAAAGACGTACTTAGTCAAAGGGTAACAGTGAGAGCAATCACAGGTTCCT
>VBBD01000017.1 GCA_005882895.1 Candidatus Bathyarchaeota archaeon
TGCTAGTCTTGTCCCGGGCGGAGCTGGTGAACTGGGAGGATATGATGGTGGCACGCTTGGACTGCTGGGAGGTGCGAAGAGACGCGCCATGGCCATAGCAGTCTTGCTTTCCCTAACCTTCGCTAGAATCCCGGGTTCCACCCGTCGATAGAAGAGTGTTGGCGCGAGAATACATGAGGGGAGTAATGATGCGAAGAGGGTGGTTGTAAGCGCGATTGCCTTGTCGAGGTTTCCGCCTAGGGATACTGCGAAGGTGAGGAACGCGCCCAGGCTCCCAACAGACGCTAGCCAGTTTGACATCCACGCTCCCGGAGCCGTGACAGTGACCCTTTTCGGATTATGGCACCGCAACCCAGAGTCCTCAAGAACCCAGAAGAGAACGTGTATCGAGGATGGGACAGCGAGGATGAAGATTGCCACGTACACGAACGCGTTGCTGACAATCGCAATGTTCGCAGGACTAACATCGGTTATCCTTGGAACAACTGTAGCCGATAGGACAAACACGAACAGTAAGACCCGGAAATCCCTCAGGATTCGACGTGAAAAACCAGGAGGTCCCACCAGTTTCTCGAAATAGTACTGGTGACCCGACGACTCACGGAAATAGCGAATTATTCCAATGACGAGGAAAACGAGGCGATCCACTACGAGGCTCCAGATGAGAACCGGGATGCCAACATACACGACTATTATGGTTACGAGCCAGCCTATGCCCTTGTAGGTGCCTGCTGCAAGAAGAGGCATCAGGGATAGAATGCCGAGGACGTATTCCTTCCGATAGGTCAAGGCTCAGCGGAGAATGGCTTCTAATGGCGGAGTATCAGTTTTCTAGAACCAACAGGCCCCGTCCCCGGGAAGTCTCCCGGGACTAGGCTGGCGAGCGTTAGGGCTAGAAAGGGGAGACGCTTGTGAAGTTAAAGTCCCTCGCTAGGATACCGGGCTGTAGGATTCGGAACTGCGCGAACTCGGAGAAGTTTCGTACCGGCTCGGAGAGCGCGTCGACTTTGCTGAACAATTCCAGGAGACTCTGGTTGAACCGCAGGTTCTTGACGGGTCTCTTGATCTGACCGTTCTCAACTAGGAACGTTCCGTCTCTTGTCATGCCGGTCACGGTCTTGGTCCGCGGCTCCGTTTCCCGCACGTACCAGAATCGGGTGATCAGTAGCCCCTTGTCAAGCTCTCCAATTAGCTCCTCCGAGGTCTTCGTGGCTCCTCTGCCGCGAATTACGAGGTTGGTCGGCAGCTCACCAAGAGGGTTTGGCAATGGTAGCTCGTGACCTGTCGGTGCTGCGCCATAACGGTGCTGGGATATTCGGGAGGAGACGACATTTCGAAAGACCCCATTCTCTACAAGTGACACCTTACTCTTCATGCAACCTTCCCCATCGAAGGGTGGCCCGGCCTGGTTTGGATCATAAACGTCATCGTCTATACTGATGTTGTCGCCGAGGATCTTCTCGCCGAGCCTGCCTGAGAGGTAGCTTCTTCCTTCCTTGTACTGTCGCATTCCAAGATCGGGACTGTAACCCGTGGATGCGGATACAGCGAAGTAGAGCAACATCTCGCTCCAAGCGTAAGGATCGACAACAACATCGAACTTTCCAGGGGCTATGTCGGCTTGGTTCTTGTTCAACATGGCTCGTTCAAGGGCTGTCTGCGAGGCCTCGTCAGGGTTCAGCTCGCCGATGTCCCCGAAAGTTGACAGAGCGTATCCAGTCTGGTTACCATTGTCGGCATCCATTGTTAGCGAGAAGTATCCGCCTGTTCCCCGGTAGGATGCTTCAAGCCCTGATGTGTTGAGCATCATCACGTGCTCGACGCTAGTCCCGAGAACCCCTGACGCGAGAAGATGGTTCTTCTTAGCTAGATCCATAGCAGACCCGATGTAGCCTGCCTTCAGCTCCGCGGGAGCTTCAACGGTCTTTTCGCTGTACCGGTCGACTGAGCGGTACTTCTGTGGACCGGGCATCGGCAGATAATCCGGGTCTTCCGGCGAATTGCGGGCCTGGCTGATAGCCTTCTCTACCGTCTTCTCAATTGACGCCTTGTCCAACGTTCCTGTTGTGACTCGTCCCTGTTTCTTCTCAGACGCGATCCTCACTGACAAGTTTCTGCTGGTGCTGTATTGTGACTGGGCGAGCTCGTTATTCCCGAATCGCAGGTACTCGTCAACTCGTGACACCAGTATTATCTCGGCCTCAGCCTTTCCTGCCACAGCTTTCGCAGTGCGGAAGATCTCGTGAGCTCTTTCTCGGAGAGAAACGGGCTGATGCTCCATCTTCTGCGACATGGCTAGGACGCTCCGAAGACCCGGATGTTCCTGAACCTGCTAGGTGAAGCTCCATGTCCCGTGACCATCGTCTGACTGGGCTGGCCCTTTCCGCAATTCGGCGTGCCCCATAACACCCAGCTCTTCTTGTTGCCGATCGCATCGCATGAGTTCCAGAACTCAGGCGTTATCCCTGAGTAGGTGGGTCCTCTCACCATTTCCCCAATGCTTCCGTTCCTTATCCTGTATCCCTTTTCGGTGTTGAATTGGAAGTTGTACCTCTTCTGGTCGATGCTCCAGCCATAGTTTGTGACCATAAGGTATCCATCGCGAGTATCTTCAATCATCTCATCATAGTCCCAGTCGCCGGGTTCGAGACTGACGTTAGTCATTCTGATTATTGGAAGCTTGTAGTATTCGGCTCGCATGCACCCGTTACTCCGGGTCTCGCCCACTCTAGGGGCGGTTTCTCGGGACATTAGATATCCCACGAATTTTCCGTTCTTGACGGCGTATTTTCGCTGGGCTTTGACTCCTTCGTCATCGTAACCGAATGTCCCAAGTCCGTTTCCATGATCGAGGGTAGCGTCCATTACTATGTTCACGTGTTCTGATCCATACTGGAGTTTTCCTAGTTGATCAGGAGAGAGAAAGCTTCGGCCTGCAAAGTTTGCTTCGTAACCTAGAACCCTGTCGAGCTCTATTGGATGACCGCACGACTCGTGTACCTGCAACGCTACTTGATCTCCACTGAGAATAATGTCCGATTTTCCTTCCTGGATTGTTGGCGCGTGAGTAAGCGCTATGGCGTCTTTTGTGAGTTCCAATGCCTGCCCGGGAAGGTCCATCTCGTCGATGAGCTCGTAGCCACCTCCCGTGTTCTGCTGAATCGATCGTCTCTGGACTCCTGTAGGTCCCTTTGCGGCAACGATCACGGACACGCCTGCGTTAGAGATAACTTGGAAGATTTTCGATCCTTCGGAGTTCGCGAAGTATTTCTCGATAATTGCAAACATCATCTGGGCTCGTCTGGCGACAACGTCGTTTTCCTTCATCCTCTTGGTCGTATCTTGGAGAAGCTCGTACTTGGTCTCGGTGGGTACGCGGAAGGGGTCTTTTTTGACCGGTGTTTCCCACTTGTCGACATGGACGGGTTCCGGGGCTCGGGTGACTTTTATCCCGAGTTTGGATGCGCCCTTGGCGAGTGATAGCGCCTTCTTGGTTGTCTCTCTGATGCTATCATGTTCAAGCTCGTCGGTATCGGCGAAACCCCAGCCCGAATCTTTGTAGAGTACTCGGATTCCGACGCCAATCGTGCTGGCTTCTTCGCTGGCGGGGTTCTCGTTGACTACACTCACATCCTCGCTTCGCGTGTTGACGAGCCTCAGCTCGGCATAGGTAGCGTTCTCTCGCTTTGCAAGGTCAAGGGATATCTTCGCCAGTTCTTCCCCGAGGTCCCTGGTTGAAATCACGGAATCGCCTAACAAGCGGTCCTGCTTAAGCATTTACCGCTCCCTATCGATGGTGGAGGCGCAGGACCGACAAGTTATGCCTAGTTGAATTGGCTGATCTTCCGCTGGAAATACGCGTTCTGGAGAAGGGCAGAGGTCTCCATCCACCCGCGCTTCGGTATCTCGAAGATATTGCTCACGTGGTTCATCGCATTGTCCATTGAATCGAATCTTTCAAACGGTGTTTTGAAGAGTGCTCTAAGACTTTCTCTAACATTCCAAACCCCAACAGGCATTATGTAGCCTGGATGAATTTCTCTCAACATTATTGCCCCGGCCTGTCTTCTAATCGAATCGAGGTACTCGGAGACGGCGAGCCTTGCGGAATAGTAACAACCGCCTGGCCTGGCGTAGGTCTTTCGTCCCCGGAATCCTTCTGAATCGCCTAGCATAACGGGGTGATATCCTTCCGCAGAAACATAGCTGCTCTTCTCCACATCCTCTGCCATGTTCACGTCAGGAAAACTGGTCGCTAGAAGCTCTGGTTCAAACCATGCTTCTATCCATTCGAACTTCCAGCTTTCAGGAGTTAGGATGCCCACGTAGATATTGTCCAGATACGTGTACTTGTAGACGCGGAACTCGTCGATGGGAGGATGGTGTCTTACGCGGGTCATGAGCTTGAGGCTGAGGTTGCTGTCGACTGCTGTTATGCTCCATCGTGTCGGGACTAGCTTCCGTCTTTTGCTCTCGCCAAACATTCCGAGGCTAAACGCTCGCTGAATTCGGGTCACCAAGACACCATTTCTGTAGAGCTGGAGTACGGCGTCGTCGGCTGGGAGTTCGCCATCATAGAATGCTTTCTCGATCCTATTGTCAACGGACGAGTTACCGGTATGAAACGAGGTGAGTGGTGCAATGGGACCGAAGGGCTGGGAATCCTCCCGGAGATCTAATATCTTTCGGGGCGGTCGAGCAAGGACAGGCTCTGTATCAACAGGTTTCGTCATCATAGCAACGTCCTGCAAAGATTCGATCAGTCGGCCTCCCTTCTGGACGTCTGAGACCTTCGCCTTTTCATAGCCTCGAAGCAGACTGTACCGGAAATCTACTATCTCATCGAAGCCCTTACCCATCCACCATTCGGGAGTGTCAAGAATCTCGGTGTTGCCGGAGATCGCCGGCACCATGGGTCCGACGTAGACGTTTGGATACCCGAAGCTGCCCACGAAGACTCCCGGGGGACTGGATCCTGCGATAGATTTCGAGTCGAACTCGGGATGACGCGCCGCCAAAGAGTCCGCTTTGACGTGTATAGCGCACTTCTTCTCCCCCGATAGCCTCCGAACTCTCCTGCACATTGGACAAAGCCTCTCTGGAGATGAGACGATGTGATCACGTCCTGACACTCCTCTACCCAACGAGCCGAACATATCTACCAAAGCTTGACCGTCGAACCGTAAAATTACGGAGATGGAACCGAATCCTAGCTATTTCTCCAATAAACCTGCTCCTGTCTCTGATGACAAGCGGAAGAAAGCTGTCTAGCTACCTTGGCCTACCAAAGAACGGTCTTGTCTTTTAGCGACCCTGTTCCGACGTAGGATAATTGCAGGATACCCAAAGGGATAGTTTCGTCGTTAGAGTTCGCCAGTGCAGAGACTCCATTGTATGGTTGTCCTCCCCAGCGGTAGTTCGCCTTCCAGTACGAGTGCCATCCCTGGATGATGTTAGCCCGTTCCATTAACCGCCACGACCCGTCCGGATGTACGAACGATGGGTACAGCAACTGTGCTGACGCTGGTCGTACTGCCACATCATCCTGAGATAGACTGGCGTGGACGTGTTCGTGGGACTGATAATTTGTTGGGCGTGATATCTGAGGTGTTCCCAGAATATGCCCCCACAGTTCGCATTTCCATCACAAGTCTCCCATGTTGAGCCGGACACCACTCGGGTGCCGTTGGGCAAGACGAAGAGGTCCGCTCTCCATCCGAAATCCCAACCGTCAATGCAACAGTTGGGTGATTGAACGCCCATCCCGGCCATAAGGAAGTTGTTCGGGGCTAGCGCTTTCAGATCCACTTTGGTAAAGCTCACTCCGATCTGAACACAACAGATCCTGTACTGGGTCGAGTTGTAGTAGCCCGCAACGTACGGATAGGTGGGTGCACCGAGAGTCAGTTGTCCGGGGCTGGGAGAGATGCTAGTGGCATAGAGGACGCTCGGATCCCAGAGGTCGAACGATACGAGAGTCCATAGCGAAAGGAGAAGGACTACGGCGATTCCGACCCGACGGATGTCTTCTAGTCTCGGATTGAAATGTCTCAAGGGACCAACGCTTAGTTTTCTGGGGAGACCGAGTTCCATGATGCCCCCGATCAGAGCGAAGAATCCCCATGATGGAACTGTGAGGAACAAGAGGCTTCTGTTGCAAGATGGACAGAGGAGTGGCCAGAGGAACCCTGACAGGAGAAGCGCAGAAGCGAAGCCGGAAGCCGTGGCGACCAGGATAGACCTACTTATTTTGGCGGCCTGAATCCCGACCGCCATCTCTGAGACTCCGAAGAGGAGCGCTGCCTGAAACGGGACAAGTGGCGCGAGATAGGTGACACCTGAAAACCACGCGGTGAGCGGAAACCATGTCGTGACTACGGATGTGATGAACGCACCGAATATCGCGATCCATGGGCGCAACCGCTTATTCAGCTTGTCCTCCTTGTACGAGGCTCGAACGATCGCGGGCAGTGCTCCGAACGAAAACATCATCGTGCCAAGCCGGACCCCTGCTAGGCCGTCGGGCCCAAAAGAATAGCACTCGGACTTCCAAACCGGTCCCACCATATACGTGGGACATGCGAAGTAGAACAGAACATAGATGAGTGAAGTGCTGAGTAAGACTTGGATGACCGCCCAACGCGGGCGGAGAAGATACGCGACGAGTATTCCGCCTAGGGCGAAGGAGATTACAAAAGCTTCGAGCCTCGTTGAAGAAAACTGGTAGTACCAGTAGCCGTTGTTGGTCTGTCCAAACCAGAAGTCCGCTCTCTCAAAGAGATAGGCCGGTGCCCACGGGAAGAACGTGAGCAGGACTCCGCGGAGAATGATCCGAGGAGTGAGGCTCTGCAAAAGCTTCGCCGGAAAAACTTGGGAAGGCGAGTCTATTGACTCTTGCCCAAGGGGAAATTTACCATATTCCCGTTGGAATATATTCTCTCTGGAATATTCTGCTCCCTCTACGACCGAATGACCAGGCTGGTGTCTACGGTTTGCTTTGCCTTAAGATCAATTCGGAAAGACAGTCGCGTTGCGAGAAAGCGTTTACGATTTTCGCTCCATCAGCCAGGAACTTGTCTTGCAGCGATTGGTATATATCCAGTCTCATCCCCGCTTTGGCGTTTACTATGCCCATGATTGACGTTTATGCACCGGCAGACCTTTTCCCAGCTGGCACGGACGGTCGGCTTGGCAAGGAACTCACGATGGCCGTTCTCCGCGCTGAACGTGTGGCAACTCCTGGCCCCTTCCACCTGAACAACACCGCAGCTTTCATCCATCGAATGGACCCGCACGCGGTTCACACCGCTGCCACCGATTCCGCTCGCACCGTGCGCGTTCAGGTCATAACTCCTCCAGCGGCGTTGACCCGCGAGGGCCAGAAGCAACTCGTCAAAGAGATCACCGAGATTGTCACCAAGATCTCCGGCGACCTAACCCAAGCCAGTCGCACCTGGGTGATACTCACTGAGGCAGCGGAGGGGGGTTGGGGGCTCTCAGGCACGGCCTTCGGCCGCGACGAGTTCGCGGCACTCGCCGCCAAAGCGGCTGCGGCGCGCGCGAAGTAAGCGGGCAATCAGCTCAGGCTGACCCATACAGTTTCACAGCTCATGCGCTGGCAGACCTCTCGCTCCCTGTTATCGCGTAGAAGTAATTGCACGTGATATTATTCGGACTTTGCTATTACGCGGATTCCTAGGAGAATGGAATAGTTCCCCTGCTTTCCTATGTGCACATTAGAGGTAAATCCGTGAAAAATGCGAAGATGTTTGGTATGTGGTTCCGATGAGGTCTTTCTATGGCTTGGTGGTTCCATTGGATCTCTTTACCATTGCCCAGATTGCCATTACATTGGACTTGTTGTAATAGAAACCGATGCACGGCAACCGTTCAGAGACCAGTTCGTGTTATTCAGGGACCACGTAGAGGAAGGGACCTTTTGGAGCGAGACTGGAATAGTCAACGAAATGCTGTTCCAGACATGATCGCTTAGGGGCAGGAAGCTTGGACCGGCCCCTTCCCTATTTTCTTAGCCGTTTCCCAATCATTATGAGGTCGGGCTGCGTTTCGTATCCGATGGCTTTGAAGAACTCAGATGATCGCTCGTTCCACTTGTAGACTTGAGCGTTCACCTTCTTCGCCCCCTTGGCCAGGAGGCGTTTTTCGACTTCTTGAACGAGGTTCGCTCCGATCCTCTTCCGTTGGTACTGTGGCTTTACTGCCAGGTGATAGATCCAGCCCCGTCTTCCGTCCCAACCTCCTATTATGCTCCCCACGATCTCATCGTTCTGTTCAGCGACTAGGAACAATTCTGGGTCTCGTTGGAGTTTCAGCTTGACGTCTTCGAGTTCGTCTCCTGGACGAAGGGTCAGGCCTGCGGTTTGCCAGAGGTCGCGTACTATTGGGTAGTCTTCAATCCTGAATTCTCGGATCTTCATGGCTTCTTGAGAGCCCGCTTGGTCCAGTCGAGTTGTCTTTCGAGATTAAGGGCGTATTCCTTCAGCATGAACTGGATTTCTTTGCGCGGGATCTTATCCCTCTTCGATTCGAGGATTCCGCGGAGAAACGCGAATTGTCCAGTTGTCATATGTGTGAACATTGTTGGAATGTTTTTCGGATCGACTAGTTCCATGAGTATAGATCTCATCGCCCCCCAATTTTGCCCAGTTTTCATAAAGATCTCGCTTGATCGCTGTAGGAGTGCGCGTCCTTCCGGGGTGATATTGTAGATGTGTTGTTGCTTTCCGGTCTTCTTGTGGGATTCTGTCCTAATGAAACCTCCATTTACGAGCTCTTTGAGAATTGGATAGATGGAACCGGCTCCGGGCCTCCAGACGCCCTCTGTTTTGCTCTCGATCTCCTGCAAGAGATCGTATCCGTGAGCTGGTTTCTCTGCTATCCGATGCAGAACATAGTGTCGTAGGAAACCTCTGGGAATTCCTTGTGGGCGTGCAAGAGCGCTGTGAATCGGTGGGCGTAGAATCAATATTTTCCTAGAACCAGTCATACACGCCGCGATAGTGTGGGATGCTTTTTGCTAATAAACCCGCTTCATGAAAGCTGGGTGGAAGAACTCTTTATATAAACCCATATCGGATGCGATATATCTAATACGATAGAGGCTTAGAGTTGCCCGCAGTTCAAGTCGAGAATCTGGTAAAGACGTACGGGGATGGTACGCAGGCTGTCAAGAGAATATCTTTCAATGTCGATGACGGCGAGTTCTTCGGATTTCTCGGACCAAACGGTGCCGGAAAGAGCACCACGATCAAGATCCTTACGACTCTTCTGCGGAAGACGTCGGGTGTAGCTAGCGTCGCTGGGCTTGACATCGAGCATGACGCTCAGAAAGTTCGCAAGCTGATCGGCGTTCAGATGCAGGACACGGTTATTGATGAGGATCTGACTGGTCGAGAGAACCTGGAGCTTCAAGGGCACTTACAACAGATGCACGGAGGAGAGTTGAAGGAGCGGGTAAACGAGCTGCTGAAGGTTGTTGACCTGGGGGATGCGGCGGACAAACGGTCAGCCTACTACTCGGGTGGAATGAAAAAGAGGCTGGACCTCGCCTCTACTCTTGTTCATAGACCGAAGATACTCTTTCTCGATGAGCCTACAACCGGTTTGGACCCGCAGTCGCGTGCGCAAGTATGGTCGTATCTTAAGGGGTTAAACCAGACTGGAATGACGATATTCATCACAACACAGTATTTGGAAGAGGTGGACCGACTGTGTCGCCGACTTGCTATCTTGGACCATGGTGAGATTGTTGCACAAGGCTCGCCCGCGGAGCTGAAGTCGGAGATCGGTGCTGATCGTGTCACCTTGGCTTTCGAGAATGGCAATCCTGGAACCGGGTCGCTTAAGGACAAGGCCAAACAAGTCCTCGGCGGGTTAGGAGGAATCACGGAAATTGTCGATTCTGACGAAGGGATCGTGGTCTACGCGAAGAACGGTGGGTTTTTGGTCCCTGACATCGTACGGGCGTTTGACAACGCTGAGATCAAGCTTTCCTCGATCGGTGTGTCTAGTCCGACCCTTGACGACGTGTTTCTCAAACACACGGGAAGGAGAATCAGGCCAGAGGAGATTGACAAGTCAAGGGCGTCCGGTATGTTCGGCCGGAGAAGGAGGTAGACCGACAAGATGACTCTCGCCTCCGACTCTTACTACATGTTCCTGCGCTGGATGAAAAAACTCGTGCGAAACCCGATCCTGCTCTTCTTCTCGCTCTTTCAACCGATAATTTTCCTCGTCCTGTTCACACAACTGTTCAGCTCGTTCGGTCTACTCCTTGGCGGAATAAACTACACTATATTCGCCACCGCGGGCATTGTTCTTCAGAACGCCTTCTCAAGCGCGTTCCAATCTGGCACGGCCGTCGTGGATGATATCAAGTCCGGTTTCCTCACCAAGATGCTCGCCACGCCCGCCAGTCGCGCCTCTATTCTTCTAGGTAGGCTTCTGAGCGACGCGTTCCGGGTCTTTGCGCAATCTCTCATCATACTGGTACTTGCCTATGGTCTGGGGGTTTTTCCTGTTACAGGCTTCATAGGATACGTCCTGATCCTGTTCACAGTGGCGTTCTTCGGCCTAGCCTGGTCAGGAATCTCACTGGCCCTAGGACTCAGGACCAAGAGCGCTGAAACGGTCTTCGGAATAGCCGGAACCTTGACCTTCCCCCTCCTATTCATGAGCACAGCCCTAATGGACAAGAGACTGATGCCGGAATGGATGAAGAACGTGTCAGCGTACAACCCGATTAGCTTTGCAGTGAACGCGATTCGCGATCTGATAATAAACGGATACAACTGGAACTCGTTTCTCCTGTCTTTCGGAGTAATATCATTGATAGCAATTCTAACCATGGGCGCAACGATTTACGAGTTCAGAAAAGTCGTCAGCTAATAGAATCCCGCGTCCACGGGTTAGTTTCGCAAAGGCTCCATCTAGACACTAAAGTCCGCTATGATGGGGTCCAAGAATTCGAGTATGTCCCGGGTTTCTAGTTCCACAAGCTTGTCTGGATCCCCTCCACCGGCGATGCTCTTCGTTTTTCGCTGGACTGTTGGGTCGAGTAGGATTCGGGTGATCTTGTTGAACGGTGGTACTCCGCCGACCGGATAGCCAGATTGTTCCAGAACCTCGTCAGGCTGTGCGAGGCGTACGTCTTTGACTTTGAGTAGTATTTTGATTTTCTTGTAGCTGATCCTGTTTTTCGCTGGGAGTATTGCTAGGATGGGTTTCTTGTCTGAGCCTATGAGGACGATGGATTTGATGATCCTGTCTGCAGATACTTTTCTCGCGGCTTCCTCAACGGTTCTGACTGGTTCGTCGAATTCTATGAAGCGATGCCAGATTCCTTTTGAAACTAGAGTGGTTCGGAGAGACTCTGAATAGCCCTGTTTAGCCTCGCTCAATTTCTGCATCTCACTTTTGTTCGAGCGTCGACAGAAACCTTGTAGCGTCCCTCGGCGATCTCAGCCTTACGACCGTGAGATGCGAATTCTCTGGTCTACTTAGAAGAACGGGGTATTGCCTCCTCCGTCTTCGATAGGTTCGGATGGCCCACAAGAACACGGAATCTCGAGTGAACAATCCTCGAATGTGCTCTTGGTTGCCGTTCCATAATTTCTCGTGGGTGAAGACCCTTCTCATCGTCCGCCTGACTAATCTGCCCATGATGGTCCTGAAGGGATAGTCCAGCCAGACGACCATGTCCGCTCGGCTCCAGACGATGTCCCGGACCTGATGATAGTTTCCATCAACGACCCAGGAGTCGCTTTGCAACGATTGTTTGACACGTTCTCGGAAGAGATCGTTAGGCACCTCCACCCAATGGGGTTCCCAGTGGAGAGAATCTAGCTCGACGTGTGGAGCATTGAGCAGGTGGGATGTTTTGCGTGCGAACGTGGTCTTGCCTGATCCAATTGTTCCAACGACGGAGATTCGTTGGTAGGAGAGTCGAGGGCTTCTAGGAATCTGCTTAAATCCACTGGAACCCGAGTCGAATGTGAGCACCTTTCATTTCCATGGAGGAGAGGGATAGAACGTGTCTTCAATCGAGGATCCTCTGCTAAAAGAGGTATTGGCCGCTTTCAAGGAGGACGCAGCCCGCATGGCGGATGATCTCCTGAGGACGATTACGACTCAGGCCTTGATAGCCGCTTTTGCGCTCTTGCTGGCCATCTCATCGCTTCTCAGGCTGCTCTTCTTCGTGTATTTTGCTCAGCCAGGGGGATTCGGGTTCCCGATGCGTCCAGCACTGGACACGTCGGCGGTAGTGGAGACAGCATTGACAGTTGTCTTGTTCCTGCTTTCTGTAATCTCCATCTACAGCCTATTAGGCCTACGAAGACGATATTCCAGACTACTGGCCATGGCTGAGAAACTCGGCCGATGAAAAGTGCCCCTCTCACCGGAAACAAGGAAAGAGGCAGAGAAGAGACTGACAGTGATGAAAATGATAGAGGTATTTGCGGACAAATGTCCAAAGAGCACACTGCTCAACGGACCTTTCGGCGGAGACGACAAGGCGTTTGATCGGCTACTTGGACCCAGCGGCATTCTCACCAGGACATCATTGATCCTAGCCAGCACTGATGGTAGAGTTACTCACTACTCAAGAACAGACGCGGGTAAGGTCTACCAGCAGGTCCTCGACATGCAATTGAACTTCCTAGATCCCTACACAGGCGGAGAGGTCTGGAAGAAGTGATCAGGCTGAACTCACCGGAAAAACAAGCCAGGGCGTACAGCAGGTCGAAACTCATAAACTGAGTCTCCACCCTTGAGTAAGGATATTGCTCCTCGGAGCTCTGACGGGATACGCTGCCACAATACTGATCCTGCTGGCATAGGTCTAGATCCCTCCTTCCGACCCCCTTTCATCTCGCCGGTCTTTGCCCTAATGTCCGTCCGCAGAGTGCCCCATTGCAATGCTGCAATAGGGGAGGAAAGAAAATGGGGAGTTTGAAGGAAGACATCGACCTGCCAATTAAGCAGCTGTCAAAGCTAGGGAAGCTAGGGTGCAATTGTGCGCACTACTTGCTGCACTAGTTGTGCTTGTACTCTGTTGGGTAGTGGTGGACGAAGCGGCACCTGCTACAAAAGCTGTACTGATTGCGTAGGCAGTGGCACCGGCACCAACGCCGACTAGAAGCACCAAGAGTATTACTGACCGCAAAGACGACCCCCGTCGAGCCCCCGCTTGATTTTCACTCTCCAATATTTTTTTCACCTCTACCGTAAGTCCCGTCGCCCCCCAGATCAAGATCATTCTCCTAGGAATCTGCTTAAATCCGGAAAACTCCTCTTTCGAAGAAATCGTGCTACAGTACCGGGAGGAAAACGGGAACTAGTCATGCCTTGACTTGTGCGAGTTAGCTGACGTGTTCCGGGACTATGTCAGGGAGGCTCGCCACGTTGAACCGCAGAGGTTGCAGTTGTGGAAACCATCGACCGTATAGCATCGGGCTATTTGCCCGCACACGGGGCAACAGTGAATCGGATCGTATGCAAGATCTCCGACTTGCCCCAATGATCCCAGTTCCATCGAATCCTTCTCTTCTGCGGTTTGCATTCTGATAGCCTCCTACCTAACCTGGTTCTTCACGCTATACAGGTACACCTGGTTCCATCTGCGCTCGATCTCTGCAAGCACTCTCGCATCCGCTGTGCTTCTGATCCAGGGGATTGTCGGGAGGATCCTTGAAGACTTTACAATGTTGTTGCAGCGTACTTCCATCGCTCCCCTTGTGGGGGATCTGAACGCTTGGATAAGACTACGAATGCTATGCGTGATTCTCGTCCAATCTTCTCGAACTGCCATTTTTCTTTTCACCTAACGATGACGACGTGCTTCTGCCGGATTATCTTTGAGCCGTCCTGCGCTGGTAGTTGTTTCACCGTCGTCCGACTGGTATTAGTTGCTGGCGCACGCCGGCACTTCTGTTATATGGCCGGGATGGAAAATGGGGTTTTGTTCAGAACTTGTTTGAGCTGTTCTTTCGATTTCAGCCGACGGCAGGGCACGGGGATCACTACAACCTGTTGACTACGAAATTTCCGGATGCAAGATTCTCTTTGTGGTGTAATGGAAACACGGACGTTCTTGAGATAGAAGCCGCTGGGTTTGGCTCGCTCGAGGAACTGCAGAACGAGATAACCACGAGTACGAAGGCGCATCTTGATGGGAAGATTATTTCAAAGACATACCTTCAGGATAAGTTCCAGCTGGTGGCTCGAACATGTTGTTGCGGCTCAGACCACAAGGGGACCCCTATCAGTCCGATAATTCAGCGACACAATTTCATGCGCATACCTCCTCTGGTCTTGGCTGGAGGATGGGAATACCACCGTCTGGTTGGTTATGATGACAACGATCTGAAGGGGTTGCTTAGAGGCTTGGACAAGATTGGCGCGACGGAGGTCTTGCACAAGAAGTCTGTCTCGGAAGGAATGACAGACGACGCGTTTCTGTTGTCGCTAAGCAGCTTGTTCGGCCAGCTGACTGAGAAACAGTTGAAAGCGATGCTATCGGCGGTAGAGGGCGGATATTACGAGATTCCGAAACGAATAACTGCGGATGACCTGGCTCGGAAGCAAGGGCAGCCCAGGAGTACATTGGAGGAGCATATTCGGAAGGCTGAGAGTAAGATTGTGTTGGCTATGGCACCCTATATGATGATGTATGCAAGGGTTCCCGAGAATCCTCTCATGAACAAGACTAAAGCGGCAGGGGCAACTGTCGGCGCGAGAATCATGAAACAGGTAGCTATGCAACTAGCTGCGAAGAGCAGGAACGCATAGCACCATTGTACCGCGGGCCATGTTGGGGTGCACGCAAGATTCGCGGTCTTGAACCTACTCGGTAACTTTCATCGGATCTCTTCAGTTGGAATTACGACGGGATCTCCCGCTTAGTCAGCCGTTGGGTAGTCGCTGTATGTCTGGTACATCTTCGTATTCTCCCCGAGGGATACGGTAGAACGATACGTGGTCTTAATGAGAAGTCGCTGACCGTTCGTTCGGAATTCATGCCTGTCTAGAGGCCTTTGAATCCCCTTTGAAGATCCTCAAGTAGATCTTCAACGTCTTCTATTCCCACGCTCATACGTATGAGCGTGTCCTTGATTCCCTGCTCCATTCTTCTCTGACGCGGAATGCTGGCATGGGTCATGCTAGCTGGATGTTCGACGAGAGATTCGACTCCTCCTAGACTTTCTGCCAAAGTGAAGACTCGAAGTTTGGTCAAGAGTTTTTCGCAGTCTCCGAATCCCCCTTTGAGTTCGAAGCTCAGCATTCCACCGTAGGCCCGCATCTGGCGCTTGACGACGTCTCGTTGTGGATGATCTGGGAGGCCGGGATAGTAGACCTGCTCCACCTTGGGCTCCTTCTGGAGAAACTCGCTGATCTGTTTTGCGTTGGAATTGTGACGATCCATCCGCACAGCCAGTGTCTTGATTCCTCGCAACACAAGCCAACAGTCTAAGGGTCCGGGAACAGCCCCGACGGCGTTTTGGAGAAACTTGAGACGTTTGCCGACATTAACGTCGGTTGTGATCGCGGCGCCCCCAATTAGATCGCTGTGGCCTCCAAGGTATTTCGTTGTGCTATGGACGGAGATATCGGCGCCAAGCTTCAATGGGTTCTGGAGATAGGGGCTTGCAAAAGTATTGTCGACGACTAGCATTGCGTGGTTCTTCGTTGCGATCTTCGATATGGCTCGAATGTCAACGACTCTCATCAACGGGTTGGTGGGTGTCTCGATCCAGATCATTCTAGTGTTCTTTCGAACTGCCTTCTCTACCTTGTCAGGTGACCTCGGGTCTACATAGGTGAATTGTAGGCCGTAGTTTCGGAGAACTTGGTCGAATAACCGGTAGGTTCCACCGTAGATGTCGTCCCCGGCGATTACATGGTCTCCTTTTCGCAGGAGCATCAGGACGGTGGTCGTTGCGGCGAGACCTGAGCTAAAGGCGAGGCCAACTTTCCCGTCTTCGAGGGCTGCTAAACTCTCTTCGAGAGCGTTACGTGTGGGATTCGCGGTTCGTGAATATACGTACTTGCCCTCGCGGCCAGGTCTGAGTTGCATGTAGGTTGAGGTGAGATAGACGGGAACCGTGACCGAGCCTGTGGCAGGATCCGGGTCTTGTCCTGCATGGATGGCTTTGGTTGAAAACCTCATGATAGAATGCCAAGCGGCGGACGCTGATTTAACATATCTTTCTGAAACTCGAAGGTGACATCAGAAGCTTGACACGTTTTTGAAAAAATCCCGCGAGGCGCGAGCGACCTAGGAGACGCCTACGGGATCTATGCCTCATGCAGGAATGAATCCTTCTAGGAGAACTCTTGATGAACAATTTCGGTAACAAGGAGCATAGTAACGAAAGAAATGTGGCTATCCCAGAATCCGAATGCGACCATCGAATTATCGTCCGATAATCCTCATCGTTCTCTCACTAGCGGTTCTCTGGAGTGTTCCCGCAACCAAAGCGGGCCCGAATCTGGGAAATCTGTTTCCTCCAAGCTTCGAAGTGAACGGTATGGCAGTCAACCCGCAGGGAGACGTGGCCGCGGGCAGCTTTTACGCCCTAGACCCGACGATAATTCCCTGGGATCTGACTAACCCGATTTACAAATATGTCGGAGTGACACTGATAGTTAGCAACTTCAACTCTTCAAGCCTGTCCACCACCGCGGGAATAAACATCACTAGCTCCGCGAACAGCCTCGCGCCCTACACAGTGATCCTCATAATAGAGGGCGTCCAACGCAACACTCTATCGATAGTTTCTGACGTGCAGACCGTTTTCGGCATGGCACCGGGATCATTCCAGGCCCTAGTCTCAAACCCTCTAACTCTTCCCGTCTCGGTCTTTGGTGCCAACTTCACTTCAAATCCCTATTCTAGCTTCGTCAACAAATTCGTGGCACTAACAAGCGCCAAGTCCGCGATGATAGGAAAGTACACCAGCTCCCTCCTTCAAACGTCGAGTTCAGCGATTATTTTCAACAGCCTAGAATCCCTCATTTATCCCGTAACTCCAGCGTTTAGCGCATCAAGTATCGCCTCGCAAGTACTCGGTCTAACCTCGATCGGGGCCGCGATCGCCCCCGCCTTCGGACTCAACTCCACGGGCGTCGTTGTAGTCCACAAGAAAGTCTTGACCTTCTCCCTACCCCAAGACTATACAATCGGCTTCGGGTCGCTCGTTGGCGAAACGGGAGGGATCTATTCGGCCACGAATGAGACTTTTGTGGCATCGTTGCCGGGGGGAGCGCAGGTCAAGAGTTTCAGCCCGACCAACATGTTGGTCCAGTCAGGTGTTGGATCGACACTTGTCGTTGGAGTATTCCCTTGGGTGGGGACAGCCCAGAGACTATTGCCTGACGTGAGTGTTACATTCCACTATCCTGCTTTCGACTCCCCATATCTCAGTGCAACATGGACCACGACACCCTCAACTTTCAATGTTGGACAGCCGTTCAATCTCACCTTGGACCTAACCAACACGGGGGCAATGGACGCGAGCAATCTGCACTTCACTCTTGTCTTTTCCGGAGTCGTACTCCTAGGCCAGCCTACTGTATCATCTTTGCAGTTCAGCTTGGCCTCTCTTCTCAAAGGAACGACCTACAACCGCTTGTTCAGCTTTCAATCTTTCAATCCAAATCCGACATTCACCCTTAGCGCATATTTCCTGGACACATCGAACTACGTCTACCAGTGGAACACCCAGTTTTCACCGGCCCTAAACGTGAAACAGAATGGCCCCCTGACCGTTACGAAGAGTATCAGCCCAACCAGTCCGTCTTACGGACAAATCGGAACCGTCACAGTGAGCATACACAATAACAACCTAACCACCACATACTTCAACATAGAAGACCTCAACCCCGATGCCCAGATCTTCCTATACCCTCAAGGAGTAGGGAACACTCCACAGCAGCCTCAGCCCTGCCCAGTCGTCGTCAACTCCTTCTCTCCAGTCACAGCCAATACTACATACTTCACATTCCAAGTCAAAAACGGTCTCGGCTGCGCTCCAACAGTTCTGACACGTGTACTCCTCCAACCCTTTGGTCAGACAATGCAACTTGCGGCTTCTCCAAACATGCTCCTCGGAGGAGGTGAGGCATGGAGCCCGTTGAAACCCTATCAAATTCCTGGAGGCCCTGCCGTGCTCTTCGAGCAGCTGACCCTTAGGCTGACATTCCAGAACTATGCCAATATGACAGATTCGGGTCAGGTCGGATATTCGGGACCTCTCCCGCAACTCGAAAACCCGAAGACCTCCTACCTTGGACTTGACTGTTTACCGTGCTCGGTCCCCAGCGGCGGATCAACTACCATTGCGGGTGCTCTCGTAAACGCAACGGGCAAACCGATCGCAAACGCTCCCGTGGTACTATCATACAGGTTTACGAACAACACATTGAAACCAATAACGACTGTCATAACAAACTCGACAGGTGGATATTCTACCAGCTGGCTGGGCGTGTCGACCCTGCCAGTAGGAAGCTACCGACTCATCGGCAATTACACCGGATCTCCGCAGAACAATGCTGAGGGGATGTACATCCCGTTCTCAATAATCACTCCAACAAGCATCTCGCCCGGCGGAACGATAACTCTGTCCTATCCGTACTTCTTCAACGTCACAGGTGCAATGTCAATAACACCGGAACGAATAGCCTACAGCAGCCAAGTTAATGCAACGGGGACAGGCCAGCAGCTGATTGGTGAATACATCACCCAATCTCCTACAATAGCCGTCACGGTCGGACCCCCAACGATCATCCCCGTGGTAGAGATGACGATGAACGTTACGAAGATCAGTTTCCTCTATGTCGCCCAGAACCAGAGCCTGGTCCAGGTCAACCTTCGTGTGACCAACACGGGACCTCAACTCGCTAACAATGTTATCGTATCTTCTTTGATTCCGCAAAGCTCCAGGACCAACTCTACTGGTGGCTCGGCACCGTTCTGGCTCCCAGTTGTGAGCCTCGGTCCTTCTCTTTCCGAAGCCAGCAACCTTAAGACCGTAACATTCTCCGTCGCATCCCTCCCGTCGGGACAAAGCTTCTCCACATGGTACACTGTCAGGGCAAATAGCACGAATCTCTACGAGACCGCCAACAACGTCACCGCTCAATCTGGCGCGAACCAGTACAAGTTCTACTACACCGGACCCCTTCTCGGGGTGTATCCCTCTCCCTCGACCACCCAGCTTCCCCAGATAGGCCTCCTGAAAACCTATCTCACGATCGACCCGGCGGTCGTGGCGAATAAGACATCAACCATCGTTAGCGTACATCTATACAACGCGGGAAATGTAACCTACAACAACATCATAGCCACAGTACCGAGTTTCACAGGAAACGGGCTAAACTTTCCCATCGTTTCGAAGATCGTCCCGAACATGGCTCCTGGAACCTTTCAGACGGTGGACTTCACCGCAACTGCTATGGTCCCTACAATAGACTTCTTTGGTGGTGTGTCGAGCTACTATCTGTCAGGAACAGTATCATACAACCAATCTAGTACCAAGGGTTTCCAGACCAGTTTCGGCCACACCGTACCAATCTATGACCCGACGATTGCAGGGTTCAATCCAAGCCTGAGAATTGTCATCTCCGCTCCAACGCCTCAAGTCTCAGCAGGAGCAACTGACCTCGTATTAGTAACAGTAACAAATACAGGGTCGTCAAACGTGACGAATTTCTCGTACAATCTTCAAGCCTACAGCCCCTTGTTCAATCCGCTAGGCCCCTCATCCCCCGAGACCAGCTACGGAAGCTACTCCACAGGCTGGCCCTACAGCCTCGGAGCAAGCCAGAGCATCAATTTCCGAATTGGAATAGAGACAAGGGCTGGAGGCTCCTACCCTGTCTACGGATCATACATCAACTACGAATACAGTCCTCCGGGATCAACAAACAGCAACCAGGGCGCACAAGTCTCCTCCTCGAGCGCAGCACTGATAACTGCTACTGACACAACACCGCCAACTGTTAGTACTCCGTGGTCCAGCCCATTCGCCCCGACCTCCAGCGACCAAGTTCACGTAGGGACGCAAATCTACGACGGTAGTGGAGTAAGCTCGGTCAACATAGAGTATTCCACTGACAGACTGACCTGGACATCCGTTCCAATGACCCCGCTGTTCGGCTCCTACGCAAAAGGACAAAACGTGCCCGTCCAACAACCATTCTTTGGAGACATATACAACGTAACCATCCCACCAATAGGCCCAGGCGCGGCCGTGTTCTATCGCATCAGAGCATCGGACAGTCTTGGAAACAGTGGACTCCAAGACAACAACGGCAACGACTACGTCTACTTCATCCAAGGAGGCAACAGCTGGCTCTTTCCCAACCAGGTTCCGGGAACGAACATGCTGTTGAACGGGACTCAGTACGTTCCAGCAATCCAAACATCACTCTTCCTCAACGTGTCCACGCCCATTGCAGTCCAGGTAATACAGCTCCCCTCAAATCCGGGTGGAACTCCACCGGCTGGATTGTCCGCTCTGGGAATCTACACGCAAGTCAATGCCAACATTTCCATCGCCTTGAATGCTCGCGTCCGATTCTATTATACACCAAGCCAGATTCAAGGCTTGAACACCAGCACAATCGCTCCATACTACTGGAATGGGGCGAACTGGATCCCTCTGAGCAATGTTGCGGTGAACACTAACCAGAACTACGTTGAGGGAACGGTCAACCATTTCAGCCTCTTCGCAGTGTTCGCCAAACAAGCGTCAACTCAGCCTCCTCCGACAACACAACCGGCTAGCCAATCAACCATCCTCTACATCGGTCTAGCTGGCGTGATCGCTGCAATCGCCATTATAGGAGGAATCCTCCTAGCGAAAAAGCGAAAACGTAGAACAACCAACTTCCTCCCGACACCAACTTCCCCTCCCACAGTTTTCGGAAGCCCATCGACTCGCTAACCCGTTTCTTCGAAATCCAGGCTAGCATGGTCATAGTCGGTTTGACCTCGTTCAGCCTCCTCCGTTTCACTGCGAGTGGACTCGCCCGCCGCAGGGTCCGCACCATTCTTACAATTGTTGGGCTAGCTGCACTGATCCTGACCTATGTAACGGTCCAGTCTCTGGTCTCAACTCTCGAAGTCAACTTGTCAGGAAGTGTAACCTCCCTCGGGGGCGAGATTGATGTCTGGAGCAAAGGCGCCTCCTACCCGTTAATCAGCAAGATTCCCGAATCCTACGCCGCAGTGGTGAAAACCGTCCCAGGGATTTCTTTCGCCACGCCAGTCACCCTCGCGCTGCTGACAGTTGACTCTGCTGAAGCTCTCACTGCAGGCGTAGTTCCTGCCCAGCTTCGTTCCCTTCTCAACTACAGCATGGTAGCGGGAACCATGATCACATCAAACCAAACTGGGATACTAGCGATAGGCAAAGCGCTGTCAGCAACTATCGGAAAAGGCGCAGGAGACCCGGTCCAGCTGAACGGTGCAATGTACAGCATTTCTGGGGTCTACCTTACGAATAGTTGGATGGACTACTCAGCCATCATCCCCCATGTAGTCGCGCAACAGATGATCGGTATGGTGAACGGTACCTCGATGATCGTTGCTACAGCTCAGGACTCGCGAAATGTCAACAACGTGATAGGTGAGATCAGGACCCTAATGCCGACAGTGGAGGCTTTTCGGACCAACGAAGCTCCTTCGAATGTCTCGCCGATATTCGCCTCTCTGGAAAGCATAGCCTCGGACATAACAGCAATCGTAACTCTCGGCGCTGTTTTGGGAATAATGAACTCAAACCTCAACAACCTACGCGAAAGAATGCGTGCATTTGCCATCTTCAAGGCGACCGGAGCCTCTTACAACCAGATAATCAAGCTGGTCTTCTACGAGTCTCTCCTGCTGGGGACCCTGGGAACGATAGTTGGGCTCGGAATATCCTACGTGGCTCTCCAGTTTATCTCGATCCCAATAGTCCAGAATGTCAGCGTCGGCATAATTCTCGTTCCTTCCACATTCCTCTACGCCGCCCTGCTCGCATTTTCCGTTTCTCTCGTGGCTTCCATTTATCCGGCGCTCAGAATCGCCCGGGTCCGGCCTCAGGAGGTCTTCAGGTTTGGATGAGGAACCCATTCTAAGAACGGATGAGCTGAGCAAGACATACTGGAATGGACCAGAGAAAACAGTCGCTCTCGACAATGTAAGTCTACAAGTCCGTAAAGGAGAGCTTCTGGCCGTCTACGGTCCATCGGGGTCCGGAAAGACCACCCTCCTGTTCCTTCTAGGCGGGTTTGACAAGCCAACAACGGGCAGGATACTGCTAGATGGGATTGAAATCTCGAACATGGACGAGCATCGACTTTCCGAGATCAGACGCAACACGGTGGGTTTTGTTTTTCAAAACTACAATCTCGTCGAGGAGCTGACGGTTCTGGAGAACGTCAAGTTGACAATGATGTTCGAAGGGAAACCGGAGGAAGAAATGAAAGAGAGGACAAGTGAACTTCTCGACAAAGTAGGGTTGGTTGGCAAAGAGCGACACCGACCCTCTCAACTCAGCGCCGGGGAGCAACAACGAGTCGCAATCGCTAGAGCGTTGGCGAACAGGCCGCGGCTCGTCCTGATGGATGAGCCTACAGGTAACTTGGATCAGGATAACTCGCGAGCACTCGTCCGGCTGGTAGCTAGTATCATTCGAGAGGAAGGAGTGACCTTCATAATCGCCACTCACAATCTTGAGATTGTCCAGGGAACGCCGTCCAGGTTGTTCCTCAAAGCAGGCCAAGTGGCGACTGATTTCATGTCACAATCGTAAGTCACAGGCGGTTCCTAGGAAAGAGGCTAGAACCGCTACGGCCGATGGTTCTTAACTCCGAGAGCTTCCAGTTTGTATTGGAGATGTTTCTCCATAACCTCTGTCATGAGCAATCCACTCTTCATGCTGTTGTAGATGAAAAGCCAATAATCCTTCTGGGCCACCCTTTTCCCTTCTACACTAAGAACGTACAGTTCAATCTGGTCTAGCAGATTCATCACGTCCCGATCTCTCAATCTTCATCCATCTCTCGAGTTATCGGAAGCCTTGTTCTTTCATCCATTTGTCAGAGAATAATTTGCTGAGGTAGTTTCGGCCAGTGTCCGGCAGAAGCGCAACAATCGTACTGTGTTCATCCAGGTGCTCTGCAACTTTCATGGCAGCTTGGACTGCTGTGCCTCCGGACCCTCCTACCAGGATTCCTTCTTCCCGCGCCAGCCGTCGGGCCATATGGAAAGAGTCCCTATCAGAGACCTGTATTACGTCATCTACGATCGACATGTCCAGTGTTCCTGGCACGAAATCTTCGCCTATCCCTTCTACCTTGTACTGGTGTGGCTCTTCCTTTTGGCCGTGAAAGCGCGGATAGAAAATGGACCCTTCCGGATCCACACCGACAACCTTCAAGCTCTTCTTCTTCTCCTTCAGAAACCTACCTGTCCCTGTGATGGTCCCGCCGGTTCCCATGCCACAGACAAACACGTCTAGCTGACCGTCTGTCTGACGCCAGATCTCGGGACCCGTAGTCCGGTAGTGAGCGTCTGGATTGGCCCGGTTCTCATACTGATTGGGCATGCAGGAGTTGGAAGTCTCCTGGGTCAACCTCTCCGCGACCTTGGTGTAGTGTTCAGGAGATTCTGGGGGAACGTTCGTAGGAGTCACCACAACCTTTGCTCCATACGCTCGTAGGATCGCCCGCTTCTCCTCGCTCATCTTGTCCGGCATGACGAAGATCATCTTGTAGCCTTTCACTGAGGCAACTATCGCCAATCCAACTCCGGTGTTTCCTGATGTGGGCTCTATGATCGTTCCACCGGGTCTTAAGAGACCCTTCTGTTCTGCTTGTTCGACCATTGCGATTCCTATTCGATCCTTGACGCTCCCTCCAGGGTTGAGGTTTTCCAGCTTTGCAAGAATAGTGGGCTTGAGACCTTTCGAGACTTTGTTCAGCCGGACGAGAGGCGTGTTTCCAATAGCGTCTAGTATTGTCTTGTGAACTTCCATTGAGACAATGCTTCCTTTCGTATCCTCAATCAAGGTTGTTTATCTGAATAATGCAGACGCACGGTATTCCACCCGCTCTGATAGATACAAATTGCCTAGGTCACCAGCTTATCCTCTGGTCCACCCACTCACAAGTATGAAGGGATCCACGAGGGACGAGCCGCGTTACGGTCTCTACATGCCGAATTTCGGGAAGGCAGCTCACCCTCAAGTCCTAGCAAAGCTAGCTGATGAGGCGGAGAAGTCTGGATGGGACGGTTTCTTTCTCTGGGACCACCTTGTTGAATGGAACGAACGTGTTCCCATCTACGAGACCTTCACATCACTGGCCGCAGTAGCTACGAATACAAACCGGATTAGGATAGGGACAACGGTTACACCGCTTCCGAAGAGTAAGCCTTGGATAGTCGCGCGCCAAACGGTTGCGCTGGATCACCTATCGAATGGACGACTGACAATAGGTGTGGGCCTAGGCGCGGAGGAAAGCACTGATTACGACCGGTTTGGGGAAGTCGCGGACAATCGGGTGCTTGGTGAAAAACTGGACGAGGCGCTCAGCATAATTGCGGGTTTATGGACGGGCAAACCATTCAGTCACAACGGCAAACATTTCCGGGTCAAGAAAACTGTCTTCCTGCCCTCTCCATTGCAGAAACCTCGGATTCCTATCTGGGTAGGAGGATTCTGGCCTCGCAAGGGTCCATTCAGACGCGCGGCCAAATGGGACGGGGCAATTCCCCTGAGAACACCCGGAGACCTTCCACAGCCAGAGGATATCCGCCAAGTAATCGATTATGTCAACAATCATCGAAGAAGCAGGGCCCATTTCGACGTTGCAAATATTGGCTGGACTTCTGGAGTAGACCGCAAGAAGGATAGGGAGAAAATATCGCCATATCTGGAAGCGGGGACGACTTGGTGGTTAGAAAGCCTCTACACGAAACAGGATTCGCGAGAGAAGATGCGGGAGCGAATCCGTAAGGGTCCACCCGGATAACACTAAAGCGACCGAAGCCACCTTAGTCAACACAGGACAGTCTCTTCCTCTTCTTGGATTAAGCCCACGACTCGAAAACACACACAATCTCCACCGTCATCCGCGAGATTACTTAGGACCCTTATCAGAAGTATCACGACCCTTAACTTTCATACTTTCCCAGCTGACCCTGACACGTGATTGTAGGATTTGTTCCAACGGGTCCCCACCGGCATCCCTGAGCTGGACGATGTGATAGAGGGTGGGTTGCCCAAAGCCGGTCTATTTCTTGTGGCTGGAACTCCGGGGTCTGGTAAGACAGCTTTTAGCGCGAGATTCCTCTACGAGGGTATCATCAAGGGCGACAGGGGAATCTATGTCTCCTTCGCCGAGGGACGTGACGCGTTTTTCTCGGAAACGGCGCGGAGTGGTTTGGACTTCGCGAAGGCCGACGAAGCGGGCATGTTCCTCTACATGGACCTTCTAACCGTCAAGAACGAAGGTATTCCCGCTGTGACCCAGTCCATAGTTGACGCGGTCCTTGACTTCAAAGCATCTAGGCTTGTAATTGATTCCTTTTCTGCAATGGCCCAAGCGGTCCCTGAACTGATAGAGGCCAGGTCAATACTTCACACGATTCTCGGAAAGATAATCAGGCAGGCTGAATGCACGACTCTCCTGATCTCAGAAGTCCCCGTAGGCACTTCGAGGCTGGGCCTAGGGATTGAAGAGTTCGTGGCTGATGGAGTCCTCAAGTTCACTCAGAAGGAGATCGATGGGCGGGTGATTAGAAATCTGGTCATTCTCAAGTTACGCGGGACAAAGATAGGGAGAAGAGAGCACATGTTCACCCTCGATGGCGGGTTTCGGATGCTAAGCCCCTTCGACTCCTCACAGGCTAACAACGGACACTCCTATCCCGTCATCAAGAATACAGCGTCACATTCCTCTACGGGAATTAACGGTCTCGATACTATTCTTGGGGGAGGCCTCAAGCGGGGAAGTCACATTCTCCTGGAGGTCGGAGAAGATGTCTCGTCAACTTCTCTGATGAGTTTTCTCACCCCGATAATATCAAACACTGTCAAGTCCGGCGACCAAGTAATCTGTATTCCGGTCAACGGAATGTACCCTGAAGAACTGCAAGAAACCCTCAGAAAGTCCGTTCCCGAAGGACCAGCGTCAATGCAAGTTTTCGACATCACAGGAAGGGGCGGTCCGAACACCGTGGACCTTGGAGGTGCAACCGTCCTCCAGCCCTTTGACATGTTCTGGAAGACAGCTAAGAAGCTGAGGAAACCTGAGAACCGATTGCTGAGCATAATTGGCTTCGACGCCCTGGAGGCGAGATATGCGAAGGACCTCCCCGCAATGCAGGGTCTAATAATCGAGACCATCGCCAAGGTGAGAAACGCGGGCGACATCATGATATCAATAGCTCGGCCATTCTCCAACACCCTGCGAGAACTTGCAAGCGCCTCAGATGTTCATTTGAGACTTGCCCAGTATGACGGCGTTCTTTGCCTTTTGGGCGTAAAACCGAGGACCGATTACTATGGTGTCTCTCTCCCAGACAAGGGTGCGCATGCTCAGATCGAACTGGTCCAGGTTTCCTAGCATGGCCGCAACAGTGGGCACGTCGTTAGATCGGCCGCTGATAGAATCCATCGACACAGCCCTCAGTGCTCTTGGTACCAGTACGAGAGATTCGGTTCTGCTCTATCTTCGTAAGAGATATTCCATTTCTCTGGAGGAGACCCCTCAGAGGATGGACGAATTCCTCCAAGCTCTCCATGCCCTACTCGGATACGGTGCAAGAGTGATAGAGAAACTAGTAATCGCTAGATTGGTCGAAACCAATGAGATCCCACTTGCCGAGGCTAGAGGTAGAAACCTGGCCGAGATTGTGACTCTCTTGAGCAAGGGGCGCAATAAGGCTAGGCCGACAGTCTGAGAAACCCCTCTCAGCGCGACACCAATTTCTACGCGAGAAGTTCTCTCGCACTTCAGCGACCTTTGCCAAGAGCTGACCATTGTCGGCAATCTCTGCATAGCTCACTTGTCTTTCTTGGCGGCCTTCGCGAATAATTCGAAGAACTTGTCCGCCCCAGTTGGCGGGGTTTTCTTCTCGGGCTCAGGCTGACGGTTTTGCCTGGCTTTCGAATCGTTTTGCAAGCCCGAAGACCCCAAGGAAGAGAAGCGCTCCTGCTACTGCTGTGACCATTGAGCTGAGGATCGTAGTGGTCTCTCCTACTGAACTGATCAGACTGGCTATTTGGTCAGTTGGCAACGAAAGTGTCAGAACCAAGCCCACAACGCTTTGAATCGTCAGCAACGAAAATGCCACAATTATCATGGTCCAAGCACGAAACGAGCCCGTTATCCTCGTCACTTTGTATGCGTAGAATACAACGCCTGCTTGGAAGATGAGTTCTAGGACCGCCATGAAGTAGAGCGTTGGTAAAACTATAGGATCTAGCACTCTTCCTATCGCCTCACTTTCGTTTCTCCGCGGCCCCACGGAAGAGATCCATAAATTTCTCCGACGCAACCCTCCTGGGCGAGCCAGTGATGACCCCTTCATAGTTCGTGAACGCGGACTCTATCTTGATCCCTGTGGGGGTGATCTCAAACTCTCTAAGTCGCTTATCATGATCGCTTCCCCTCATCTTCAGAACTACCAAAGCCTTCCGCATCGAGGACTCGATCTCGACTGGCTTCAGTGCAACGATGCAGTCCACTAAGAAGCTCAATCCTACTTCGGTAACCGCGAATGACCCTCCTGTCATCTGCGGAGACTCCCAGACCAGCAAGGAGCTTATTCCCTTGGTCTTGAGGTGCATGATCAAGCGGTACGCTTCTCGCCTCAGCTCGCTTTCCTTCACGAACATGACGAGATGGCTCAACGAGTCCACAACGATTCGTCTGGGCTCGATGTCTCGGAAGGATTCGTCGAGGAGACTCTCTCCCTCCGACTCAAGCATCAGGTTTGGTGAGGTGCATACGATTCGGAACTTGTTGTTCTCCTCTAGCTTTCGAAGGTCCCATCCGAGGTTTTTCGCGTCTCGGTAGATCTGGTCAGGCATTTCTTCGAAGGTCACGTAGATCCCGGGTTCACCAAGCTTGACCCCGTTAACCAAGTACTGGAGGGCTAGAGTTGTCTTTCCGCAGCCAGCGCTCCCAGCCACCATTACCGCGTCTCCTTCCATGAATCCGCCATGTAGCATCTCGTCCAGCTCAGTTATTCCGGTCCGGACCCTCCCAGCCTCCGCGACCCTTCCTGTGAAGAACTGGTCAACTCCAGAGACTCCTGTTCTAGAACTTGGTGTTGTCAATTTTCTCCACCCCCTCTAGATTCCTGAGATGTTTCGCGATGGCGTCCAAGACTTCCCGGTCCCTCGCACGGTCCAAGAGCAAAACCTCCGAGCGACCAATCCTCCTCGTCTTAAGTACACCCAAGTTCACAAGACCCCGGACATCCTCTTCAATCGAATTCCCTGTTCTCCCAATACGACGCGCGACGCTATCGAGCGTGTCGATGAGTCCAGGGTTGCGGTGGAACAAAACCAGCAAGTCTCCCGTAACCTCTGAAGCAAGAAGCGTTTCCAGCATCTGTGCAGCGCTCACTTTGTCCGCGCCTCCGCCGCGCAGGCTTCTCTTGCCATCTCAAGCGCTTCTCCATAGTTGAAGGGTCCTTGAGAAGTGTAGGGAATATTCAGCCTGCGGAATAGATCTTTGATTATAACTTTCTCGATGACTGTCGCCCCGTTGCCGAATACTGACTGCAGTTTTTTCTGAAACTCCTTTGGGTCGGAGGCTTTGTCAAACAAGCCCTGGTCAGTTAGAACTCCCAGGATAGCCTGGCCTAGCGCCCCTCTTATCCCGTCGCCGATGCTGTCTCTAAGCAACGAGGAGAAGGTTTTCTCTTGCGCCACCACGGAGTTCGTCCTATTTGTCTTCCAGTTTGTTCGGAAATCGTTCTGTGGTATCGTAGAAACGGGCGAACCCATCGCTAGAGCTAGTCTCCTGCTCATTTGTTTCGTTGAGACCCGCTCAAGCGATAAACTCGTTGTAACCGAACCCTCTCAATTTTAGTTGTTACACTATCGGTGTCCTTTGCGTGAAGACTTGATAGTGAACATCGGAAGCTAGGTTACAACAAGTGTATTCGGCCTGGTTGGGGGGTTTATCGTGAGCTGGGCAGGATGCGGTCTCCTATGGTAACAGTCTTCCATGAGACGCTAGGCTCATGTTTCGCTTCAACCCTCAAAAACATGCTCGGCTCTGCAGTTTGCGAATCCGTGTACGGGGTCCTAGAGAGAAATGGGATTCCCAGGGGGAGATTGGCAATAGGTTTGATGCCACCGTCACGGTGCTAACCAAAGTCTTGGGTACATCTTCGCGAGTGCTCGTTCATAGAACCGTTGTTGAGATGTTTCGTCAGTACTCTCAACGGGCCGATTTTTCCTATCAAGATTCTCTGAGAGATCGATTGATCGTCTTGAAGGAGGCAGTTGTCGCGAACCACTTGATCCCGAAGGGCCGGCATGATGGCATAGACTTTGACAGCGTGGAAAATACGAGACTTACTAGCCCTAGAGAAACTGGCAATCACGACGGTTCCTATGACGATCTGGACGCTGCGAAAAAGAGCGTCCACGCGCCCTGAGTGATAGATTATGGGTCGGCTGGCGTATCGGTGAGGGATATTTCGGGTAAGCCGCGAATAGCTAGCTTTTCTTGCAAGAAATGCATAAATTAGCGCCACGGCCGCGGGTGCGAAGCCGGTCGAGTCAAAACATGGCCTCGCTCATCGCGTTCGTTAGCATATTCGTGGAGTCGCCCTACATGGACGATGTAGTGCAGGCCCTATCCCGTCTCGACAAGGTAGTCGACCTCTACGAGGTCACTGGCGAGTTTGATATTGTCACCGTCGTCTCGGCCTCAGACATTGAGGAGTTTCGAGATGTCCTCAAGAACAAGATAATGAAGGTCAAGGGCGTCAAGAGTACTGTAAGCTCGATCGTTCTAAAAACCCATAAGGGTTCCGGGTCGAACGGCGATATCTTGAACGCGACCCCTGCTGTGGCGGCTTCTTACAGTCACCGGAAATAGATTAACCTCCCTTGAACTCTGAGTCCGTTCTATGGAGGCTGTTAGAGGCTGATCGACGCGAGCAATCTATTCATACTCATTGCGATTCTAGTTATAGCCATCCTATCGGGTCGCCTCCTAGCTCCTCACGTTACTAGAGTTTTCACCCTAGCCCCCAGCCGACTGGACAAGGTCCTCAATCCCATCGAGAGAGGAATCTATCGACTCATCAGCGTAAATCCGGCTCGCGGCATGGGCTGGAAAGAATACTTCCTCGCCGCCCTCTTTGTCAATATCTTCCAGATGGCAATCGCATTCGTAATATTCTCACTTCAAGACGTACTTCCATTGAACCCTCAGGGGTTTCCAGGACTCTCATGGGACTCGGCGTTCATGCAGGTCATCAGCTTCGGCACCAACACCAACCTACAACACTACAACGGCGAAGGACTCTGCAACCAACTACCGAACTGCGCTGCATTGACGCCCGGGGTTCCTGGTCTTTCATATCTAAGCCAGATGATGGCCGTCCAGTTCCTACAGTTCACAAGCGCAACCACGGGAATATGCGTCGCTGTCGCAATGATTCGAGGTTTCATCACTCACTCGAAGGACTTGGGCAACTTCTACGTTGACTTCACTAGATCTCTAACAAGAATACTGCTCCCTCTGTGCTTCGTTGCCTCGCTAGTCTTTGTCGGGCTAGGAACTCCTCAGACATTGACTGGATACCAGATCGTTAAGACAGTGGAGGGTGCGACAACCCAAGCTACTCAGACAATCCTAGTCGGGCCTGTCGCTTCGCTTGTCAGCATAATGCAGCTAGGCACTAATGGGGGAGGATACTACGGGGCGAACTCAGCCTATCCATTCCAGAACCCGAGCCCTGCATCCGACATCTTTCAGATCTTCCTGATGCTTCTCATCCCCACATCGCTATGTTTCGTATTCGGTCAATTGATTGGCAAGAAGCGAGAGACTCGCCCTATTCTCTGGGGTGCCTACGCCCTCTTTGCCCTTGACCTCCTGATCGCCTTCACGCCCAATCTTCCAGTGGTAGGTCCAGGTATGGAGGTCAGGTTTGGAGGCTTCTTCTCAACCTTCTGGACAGTCGTCACCACAGCAGTAACCACCGGCTCGCTCAACGCATCTCTGTCAGCAGTGAACCCGCTAGTCATCCTCTCCGCCTTCAACGGAATGTTGATCCAGGCAACTCCTGGGGGGAAGGGCGTGGGAGTGATGTACATGGTCATGTTCATTGTCCTCACAGTATTCATTGTCGGCCTAATGTCAGGTCGGACCCCTGAGTACTTGGGGCTGAAAATAACCGCTCGAGATGTCAAGCTGGTAATGATCGCATTTCTTGTCCACCCGGTTATCGTCCTCATTCCGATGGTCCTCGCCTATTCGACCGGGGCTGCGAGCGCTATCGGGGTCGGGACGAATTCTGTCGGGTTCACCAAGATCTTCTACGAATTCACGTCCGCCGCTGCGAACAACGGGAGCGATTTTCTCGGGGCAACGGCCAACACGCCGTTCTTCAACGTCTCAACAGCGATCGTCATGTTTCTGGGACGCTTCACACCGATCGGTCTATTGCTCGCGTTGGGTGGATCTATGATCAATAGAAAGAGACTCACAACAGAAGCCGGCGTGAGGACTGACAGCCCTCTCTTCTCGCTGATTCTTGTAGGAAGCATACTTGTCCTTGTCCTCCTCACCTTCTTCCCGTTCCTCGCACTTGGCCCGATTCTAGGATTCTTCCAAGGACGTGTAAATGGATTCTAGGTGAATGCTATGTCAACAAGGTTCAGCAAGATGATGTCTGTCCGGCGACCGACGCTGGTTTCGCGGAAAGTGCTTATCGACTCGCTGGTCCGCCTAAACCCGCTCAGGCTAGTCGCCAACCCGGTGATGCTGATCGTGGAGATCACATTCTTCATTGTTACAGCCCTGGCAATCTACCCAGAAGGATTCCCCAGGGTTGCAAGCCCTTCCCTCCGATTATTCTACGTGGAGGTTGCATTGATTCTTCTGGTTACGGTCTGGTTCAGCACGTTGTCCGACGCTCTCGCGGAGAGCCAGGCGAAGAATACTGCCAACAGTCTTCGAAGACTCGAAATGGAGGTATCAAGCAAGAAGATCCTCATCGAAGAAGGCTCTAGACGAATCGTTCCAACTCCTTCCAGAGAACTTCGCAAGGGCGACCTAATTCTTCTAGAGAAAAATGACACGATTCCGATTGACGCTCAGGTCCTCGAGGGAATCGCGATGGTTGACGAATCGCTCCTAACAGGAGAGTCCACCGCGGTCCGAAAAGCACCGGGAGACGATGTGATTGGGGGCTCGCAGGTTCTTAGTGACACACTTACAGCGAAAGTTACGGTCAACCCTGATGAGACTTTCATCAATCAGATGATTAGAATGGTGGAGTCGTCTAAGAGGCCGAAGACTCCGAACGAGCAAGCCGTAACCATTGTGCTGATAGGGCTCACGGCGATTTTCACAATCCTCATCGGAGCTCTGCTAGGCATTTCTCTGGTTTTGAGCCTCGCAGCAGACCTATCGGTCCTGATAGCACTCTATGTCTGCCTCCTCCCTACGACGATAGGAGCACTGCTTCCCTCGATAGGATTGTCAGGCATCTCTAGGCTCTACAAGGAAAAGATAGTTGCAAAATCTGGTCGTGCGGTCGAGACCGCGGGTGATACTGATGTCATTCTTCTCGACAAGACCGGAACCATAACAGTGGGCAACAGGCAAGCAGTGGAATTCCTACCCTTTCCGGGGTTCACTGAGAGGGATGTGGGCGAGGCCGCCTTCTTGGCCTCGTGGCACGATGATACACCAGAGGGCAGGAGCCTGATCCGGCTGGCGTACGAGGACGGTTTTGTGCCCAAGGAAATGAACGCTCTAGACGCCTCGGAGGTCTACGAGTTCAGCGCTAGCACCCGAACGAGCGGCGTCAAGCTTTCCGGAGGAACCGGCTTCATGCTTCCCAAGAGCGGCGGGACCGGCAGGGAGAGAGGAAGGCTGAGGAGAAAATTCGAACCCCACGTGGAAGGAGGTGTCCCGATCGGATCCGACGAGATAGAGATCATCAAAGGCGCCCCTGATGCCATCAAGAAAATTGTCAAGTCTGTTCCGGCTGACTACGACGAGATCGTTCAGAAAATATCTGCTGCCGGAGACACTGCCATGGCTCTTTCAAGGAATCGGGAAGCAATCGGGATCGTGAGATTGAGAGATGTTCTCAAACCCGATATCAAGGAGAAGATAATGGCGGTTAAGGTGATGGGCATTAGACCAGTCATGATAACTGGCGACCAACCTCTCACCGCTAAGAGCATAGCTGCTGAGGTGGGAATTGATGAGTTCCAGCCGGAGGCGAAACCCGAGGACAAGTACGATATCGTCAAGCGAGAACAGGCTGAGACGAGAATTGTTGCTATGATAGGAGACGGGACCAATGATGCCCCCGCGCTAGCGATGGCCGACGTGGGATTAGCGATGAATTCTGGAACTCAGGCAGCGAAGGAGGCCGCGAACATGGTCGACCTCGAGTCCAACCCGGCCAAGATCATAGAAGTCGTGATGCTCGGCAAACAGTTGCTTATGACCCGTGGCGCTGTGACAACGTTCAGCATCGCGAACGATGTCGCGAAATATTTCGCTATTATGCCCGTGTTGTTCGCATCAACTGTTCCCGAGCTGAAGGCGTTGAACGTGCTCGGGCTTGGGCTGAACACGGCCGTTCTCTCGGCCCTTATCTTCAACGCCATCATCATTCCCCTCCTGATTCCCCTGGCTATGAGGGGAGTCACGTTCAAGCCTTCAGGGACAATGACTCTTTTCCTGAAGAACACGATTATCTATGGGATAGGCGGAGTAATCATTCCATTCGTCGGAATCAAACTGATAGACGTGGGAATATCACTGCTCTAGGAGAGAAAACAGTGTTGAACATAAAGCGAGAACTCCCGCAAAACTATGGCCCCGCCGTGAGACTGGCAGTAATCTCGCTGGTGATATGTGGGCTAGTGTTTCCCCTTGTCATAACAGGCTTTGCCCAGTTAATTTTCCCATCCCAGGCGAATGGAAGCCTTGTCCAATTCCATGGCAAGACCATAGGCTCGAGTCTCATCGCTCAGAATTTCAGCCTGCCGATCTTTTTCCATCCCCGAAACGATTCTGCCTCCGGGGTTGACCCGGACATTACTGTCCAGGATGCGTATTCTCAGATTCCAAGGATAGCTTCTGCAACCGGCATTTCAGCGGACAAGCTTCAACAGATTGTCGACCAGAATCAGGAGGGCACGTTCTGGATCTTCGGCACACCATACGTGAATGTCTTAGAGCTCAACCTGGCTCTCATCAATCAGACAGGTAGTTCAGTTTACAAGAATTTCCGATAGGTTCTTCTAACCGAAAACGATCGCATGCTTGCTTGTAGGAGACTACATCAGTTTCTGGTACAGTACGAAGTATGCTGTGGCCATGAAGACGAAGCTCAGGAGCATGCCGAATCCTAGAAACCCGTATGCCCTGTTAGGCCGGTAAGCGTTCCGTGTGCTCATGAACATCATGTACAATCCTACGACTCCCAGCCCATAGAGCAACCCCACGAACACGCCTTCGGCAGGAGTCTGGTTGTTAATGTCGTGCGGATAGACGAAGCCGAGGCCTTGCTGCACGTTCAATAGGCTGACAGATGTACCAGCGCCGACTAGAACGAACAGTCCACCAGCGAGAACAAAAACCGTGAAGGCGAGGATCAAAAACGAGGCCACAGGTAACAAGGGCCTGCTCGACCCGGGAGCGAGTTTGACAAAGCTCATCCGGAATGCCAGGTTGTTGAGGGATCTCTTCAGTTTGAAGAGTCCTGTTCTGAAGCCCATCGCTAGTCCACGTTGTCAGGCTGGTGAGTGGCCTTGGCCGATTATAAGCCCTGCTTTCCAATTGTACGCGCGACTCTGAAACCGTTTTTATAGCGCGCTTGGTCATGAGACCTCACGAGGCTTCCGCACCGGTTTGTGTCCGCAGAGAATCTTGTGCTCCAAGTGCGGCGAACTCCTCTACACCGGGCTTGAACTGGAGACTCCTGGCGAGATCATTCAGCGCAACGGGGGGTATTGCCCGAAGTGCGGCAAGAAGCTAGGGTTTGACACTGAGAACCTGAAGATTATTCCCGAGACCCCTGTCCCTGGTCCGTAGTTTCCTCGCATTCTTTTTTCTACCCCCACTCTATGACCAGCGGATTACAGTAGTTGACCTTTGGCAAGGAGAACCCAAGTCTACGAGTACCACAAGAAACATGGTAACATTGTCGAGTATGCAGGTTTCGACCTTCCGGTCTGGTTCGAAGGCATAGTCCCGGAATGCCGAAGCGTCAGAAACAGCTGTGGAATTTTCGATGTCTCCCACATGGGACGGGTTCTAGCGGAAGGAAAAGGCGCCGAGTCATTCCTCAACCAGCTCACGACAAACGACGCGTCAAAGCTCGCCGTCGGAAGGGGTCAGTATTCTCTCCTCTGCAATCCTAAGGGTGGAATTATGGACGATCTCACCATCTTCAGAATCGGTAGCATGCGATATCTTGTCGTTTACAACGCTGCTAACCGTGACAAGAATTGGGCCTGGCTTCTCAAGAACAAGACCCGAAGCGATGTGACCATTTCCGATGTTTCCGATGATGTTGCCATGTTCGCTGTTCAGGGTCCTCGGGCCGGTACGGTCCTCTGGAACGTGTCTGATGTCAAGCTCGAAGAGGTCGAAAGGTATGGGACCAGGGATGTGAAGGTTGCTGGGATTCCATGTCTCCTCACACGTAGCGGGTATACGGGTGAGGATGGTTTCGAGATCTACGTCTGGAATACCAGCGTGAAGGAACCATCAAATGCGGTGAAGGTCTGGGAGAAGATGTTGTCGGGTGGTAGAGAGCTAGGGATCTGTCCGGTCGGGTTGGGTGCTAGAGACGTTTTGAGACTTGAAGCAGGAATGTGCCTCTATGGGAATGATATTGACGAGAACACTTCTCCCGTTGAAGCCAGGCTGAACTGGGTTGTTCGTCTCGAGAAGCCGGATTTTGTTGGCAAGAATGCGATCATGCGCTTGAAGGAAAAAGGGCCTAGCCGAGTGAGGGTTGGTTTCAAGATGAAGGAGAAGGGGATCCCGCGTCAAAGCCAAGACATTCTTGCGGATAGTGAAGCAGTTGGCAAAGTGTCGAGTGGAACATTTTCTCCTACGCTAAGCGTTGGGATTGGTATGGGCTATGTTCTTCCGTCGCAATCCGCGATTGGAGAAACATTTAGCGTGGGAATCCGAGACCATAGGGTCCGTGCCGAGGTCGTCAAGCTTCCCTTCTACCAACGACGATCAGAAGATCAAATTGTAGTGTTCGGAGAGGAGATGGGGCTGAGAGATTTTAGGAAAAAACACAGCTCCTCAAGTCAGTCCTCAGTCGCGACCGCGACCCTTTGAGTCAAAGGCGCGAGCCATTCTCTCGGCTGGAGAAACTTCCTGTTCAATTGTAACCGGTCTATGGTTATCCGGCTACTTCGTAGTTTCGGGCTTTGAGCCGGTCGCATTCGTGCTGTGTGCTGTGCTTTTCGCACAGGTCTCTGCTGCAGTGGGGGCAGTTCTCCACTGCGAGTATTTGGCAGTCGGTGCATACTGCGCCCCATACGAGTGCCATTTTGTTTTCATGTCTCCGGGAATTCTCAGCGTATTAGCGATGGTTACTAAAGCCATTTGGACATTTCTTACTCAAAAAGATAAGTAAATTGGTACCGAACCCACACAGACAAGTCTAATGGAGATAGATATCATCTATAATCTTTCTTTATGAATGAGACTAACGACGGGGCTTCTCTTTCTTCCCCTTCAACAGCGCATCAAGACTAACACCGTTGACGGTGAAGACACGGTAGCGAGTTCCAGGAAGGTCGCCGTACGCCTTACCTTCGGCACCACCAATGCCCTCGATCTCAACCTCATCGTGTTCGTCTATAAAGTTCAATGCTCCGTCGCCCGGGAGGAAGGCGGTCACGGTCTTTCCGTTCTTTATGATCTGGGCTCTCACGCATTTGCGAACAGCGCTGTTTGGCTGTCGACATTCTACCCCGACTTTCTCTAGGACGATGGCTTTTCCTTGTGGCGCTCCTTGGAGGGGGTCTGACTTGTAGTCCAAGCCAAGCATTCGTCGCTTGTACGGCGCGTAGGCCCACCTGAACTCTTTACGCCTCTTCCGGAGCTTCTGGGCTGCGAACAGCCCTCTAGACGCCTTAGCCATTCATCCACCGTGTACTGGAAGATAGCGGGGTCGGTGGGTTGCTTTTTAGATTGACGCCAGCAGATCCGGAAAAAAAATCGCCCATTATCAGCCCTGATTTCGAATCTGATGCTACCACAAGATTTCGCCTAGGAATAGTTCGGGAATCGCCAGATAACCAGGGGGTAATCGCTGAGCCACCTAAGTCCAGACTGCGCCCTGACTACATTGTCTCGCCCAAAAATCAGCGCCAGACAGGAAATCGTCTCTGGAAAAAGGGGGTGCGTGTCAAGCATCTCGCGACGCGCGAGTGGTGAGGAAGAAAAGATCCAGAGATTCCTGCGACCGAGTCGCATCTAGGCGAGACCCTTATTGGACGACTACGTGGTCGATGTCGAAGTATCTCTTCACAAGCAGACGTGTCTTGTCAATAGTCCGGCCGTTTTTCCCAATCGCAATCGCCTTATCCTGGGCGTCTACTTCAACGACAACGATCTTCTTGTCCGGCCTTTCTGTTACCCGAATCTCTTTTATCCTCGCAGGCGATAAGCTGTTCCGGATCAAGCCTTCAGGAGTCTCCGCATACTCTACCACCTCGATCTGCCGGCTTGTCATGCGACGCAACTGGTTGATGTTTTTTCCGCCCTTCCCGATAGCAAGTCCCATGTCACCGGGCTTTGCTACAAAGATGATCCGTCCCAATTTCTCGTCGATCACGCAGTCTTGTGTGGTCGCACCGGTGGTGCTCTCGAAGAGGGCCATGTACTTCATCTCTTCACTGGTTAGCTTGATCTTGGGCTGAAGCATCACTTGTTCTCAGCCAGCTTCAAGACCTCAGAATCACCAGGTTCTCTGACGACCATTGATGCAACAGGGAAAGGTTTCTCGCAGAGCGCACCTAGGTCGAGGCTGCTGCCCTGGAAAACATAGACTGGAACCTCTGACTGTTCCGCGTCATAGACAATGTTCTCGCGAAAAACCGCAGGACAGTTGCTCGCGAGGATCAGCAGCTTGGCTCTTCCGAGGGAGGCGCTAGAAAGCGCGACCTTACTTCCGAACTCAACCTTGCCGGTCTTGACAGCCATACGAATCTGCTTGTTCACGTCCAACCGGGTCTACTTGCTCCCTTTCCGCGACATTGACATCGAGACCTCTATGAGACCTGTGCCCATCGGTACTTGTTGACCGACGATCACGTTCTCGGCAACGCCCCTCAGTGTATCAACGATTCCTTTCACGGCAGCGTCTACGATGGTTGGAATTGTTATCTCGAAGGCTGCCTTCGCAAGTGTGCTCGCCTTCTCTCCGCTGACACCGTGGCGTCCAACTTGGAGAACTTCGCCTGATGAGGTCATCATGTCAGCTACTAGCATCACGTGTCGAATGTCCACGTCGAGTCCTTGTTCCTCCAGTACCCCTAGCGCTTCTTTGATTATTACGTTGCGGGCTGCCTCGATCCCGAGAACGACGGCCGTCTCGTTGATGTTGTTGCTGACTGTTCTGCTTGTGTCAACACCTGGGACTTCAAAGGCCAAGGCGAGGCTGGAGCCCTCTGTTCTGACTATCCATTCACCCTTCTCCTCGATAACGAGAGCTCTTCTGACAGCCGGCAAACCCTTGACATGATAGACGAGCAGTTTCCCAGTCAACCGTCTGAACTGGGGGATCTCAAGCTCCTTCGACTTGATCTCCACATGGTATCCTTCGACTTTGACCTCGCAGTTCGGCGGCTTCACAGCATCCCGCACGTCTTGAACCGTGATCTCTCTTTCTCTCATAGCCTGCGGGTTCAGTTTCACATCAACCCTCATCCGTGTGACGTCGGACTCGAAGGTACTGGCGATGTCCCCTAACGTAGCGTGGGTGAGTAGTGTGGCTACTTCCTGAGCCTTCTCTCTGCTAGTTCGGTGCTTCGCGTCCAGGTACACGGTCATGTTTGGAGTTGAGGGGATCTTGCGTGCGTCCACGATCTCTATGAGTCTTGGAAGTCCTAAAGTGACGTTTTGCTCTCGGACACCTGCGAAATGGAAGGTTCGAAGCGTCATCTGCGTACCGGGTTCGCCGATGGATTGGGCGGAGACTATTCCTGCAGCTTCGCCAGGCTCCACCAGAGCACGCTTGTAATTCTCTATAGCCTCCAACACGGTCTCGTCTACTGCCGGCTTGGGCAGCTTCGCAATTACCAGGCTCTGCCGTAGCTTGTTGAGTATCAAAGGCGAGAGAGTACTGTTTGCTTTGTCGACTTCATCCTCAACGTATTCCTTGGTCGCGGCGGTCCCCTTTTTCATTGTAAGCCGGATGCGTTCAATCAGTCGATCAATGTTGACAGCCTTCCCGTGATCGCTCTTCGCTGTGTCGACACCGTCTTCTCCGTAGCGGATTTGGATTATGTTGCCTCGGGAATCTCTGACTGTCGAATCGTATTCTACTCTGAGATGTTCCAGGGCATTGATTAAGCGTCGTTGCATGTATCCGCTTTGTTGGGTTCTTACCGCTGTGTCTACCAGCCCTTCTCTTCCCCCCATAGCATGGAAGAAGAATTCGATCGGTTCAAGCCCGTCCCGGTAGGAATTGTAGACGAATCCTCGAGCCGCCGCTCCTGCGTCTCCAGGTTTAAAGAAAGATAATGCTCTGCCTCGATATCCTCGAAGAATTCTTTTTCCGCGGATCGATTGTTGCCCAACGCTTGCAGTCATCTGGGATATGTTGAGTGTTGAGCCTCGGGCACCGGCCCTGCTCATGATCACGCCGCTGTTGTCCATCTGGAAGTATTGGTCGGCGAAGTCGCCGGCTACATCTCGAGCTCTCGAGAGCTCGTTCATAATGTAGAGCTCCAATGATTCCTCCAGCGACTGCCCTGGCAATCGTTCCAGGGTTGCCTTGCGGTAGCTGTCGATGTATTCGTTGACTCTTTCTTCCGCCTTGGCAATGGCTTTTGCGATCTTGTCCTTGGTAGCTGGAGGGATTTCCAGTTCG
Source organism: Candidatus Bathyarchaeota archaeon (assembly GCA_005882895.1). Taxonomy (GTDB): domain Archaea; phylum Thermoproteota; class Bathyarchaeia; order 40CM-2-53-6; family 40CM-2-53-6; genus 40CM-2-53-6. The sequence continues at coordinate 40,364 of VBBD01000017.1, forward strand.
TCGAATGCGTAAGTGAAGCCTCGAAGCACCATGTATCGATCAAGAAGTTTTGTGACCGCGTTGAGGAACGTCCTTGCCTCCTCGGCCCCGTAGTCTTTGACTATGCGGTGGAAGAGGCTCTCTGATTTTTCAGCGCCGATGGAAGCCTTGTCGATTACTCCTTGCTCTAGAACGCCGTCTTTGATCACGATGAAGGCATCGTAGGGGCAGTCGTGGAGGACTCCTTTGTCGCAGTCGGCGCACTTGTAGTAGCTTGAAAGGTTGGATTTCGAAACGAAGTTGAAGCCTTTCGGGAGTACAATGCTGAAAATCTGTTTCCCGGTCCATTTCTCTTCGGGTTTTGTCACTGCGGGTTCTGGCATGGGTCCTTCGAAGTCAGCGGCCGCTAGAAGCTTCGAGACAGTTGGGCGATCTAGAAGCGTCGATTTCTGAGTGAGGAGGAAAGCCGCGGTCAGTGAGTCCCGAATTGCTCCGATGATCGGCCCACCGTATCTTGGGGAGAGAATCTGGTCTTGAACCTGCATGAGCAGACGCGCTTCCGTTCGGGCTTCTTCTCCTTGCGGGACATGCAAGTTCATCTCGTCACCGTCGAAGTCCGCGTTGTAAGGCGGGCATACGGTCGGGTTGAGCCTGAAGGTTTTGTACGGAAGCACCCTTACTCGGTGAGCCATTATAGACATTCTGTGAAGGCTGGGTTGCCGGTTGAAGAGCACAATGTCGCCATCTCTGAGATGTCTCTCGACGACGAAACCTGGCTGCAAG